>JBGCEF010000014.1:0-47597 GCA_045106175.1 Bdellovibrionales bacterium | reverse complement strand
TGCGCGCGCCAATATTATCAATAATTTTGAAGCTGGTGCTTTCGTTGCCATACCGTTGACCCGTGATGTCCAAGCGATGGGTGATGACGATGCGAGATACTTCTTTAATCTCAGCAAACGCTTCTAGAATTTCATTAGTTTTAGAGAGAAATTTCTTCCAATTTTAATGGCTGATCAATCTCAGTGGTGTTTTCTTTTGACTTTGAAACATCTTGAGTAGGCTGATTTTCTTCATCACCGCCTGCGGCAGGTTCGATTGTGTTAAGGTCCATGCCATCAATGTTTGATGAGTCATCGTTAGGCTTTATGTCGCTAAAGCCGAGGGGCGTTTGATCAGTGAAATGTGTGCCGAAATCATCTGCAAAGCATAGTGGCGCTGTAAAAATGGCTGCTGTAAATACCAATGTTGTGACTATGTTTTTCATTACTTTATCCTTTTAATCAATCGCATCGTCGATGGTGCGCCCTGCTTCTTGCAGATCTCTTCCGAAGCCTTCTACGGTATTACACGCAGATAGGCTCATTGCTGACATGACTAATACTGCGATTAATAATATGTATCTGTGCATTTTTATTCCTATCTTGTTAGCATATAATTTATTTTATGGCAAATAAAAATCATTTATTACCTATAGCTTAAAACTATTTTGATTATGTGCAAAGGATTGGTTTTTAAATCCTAGATTTTCAATTCAGCTATAATTATTGACATAATCATAGTTTTTGTTTAAAAAACCTAATGACACAGGCATGGCAAGATAAAGTTTTCCTTGATGAATGCACCGATGATAACGGGGTTACGCGTAGAGAACTTGTTCGCCAGAATTTAAAGCGAGCGGGGGTAAGTCCCGAAAGTTTATGGCGCTTAAGCAAAGATGATCCTAACAAACCAGATAGCTTCAAAAAAACAATTATAAGAAATTGGCTAGATCCAAATTCAGGGACAATAAGTACTGATTCTGATTTGTATAATTTTGTGATTTCTAAAGCCGTTGCTTTGTCCGATGCTAAACCCAAAAAAGAGCGTATACATCTAGATGAAAAAGTTGATGGAAAAAACCAAACTTGGAGAGAAACGCTAAAAGAGTTATTTTTTAAAAAAGGCTATAGAGCGAGGACTTTATGGCGGGAAATTGAAAGTGATAAAAATCTTCCAGCTGGGCTTAAAGAAAGTACAATTAATAGATGGATTAATCAGGGCGGCACGACTAAAACTGCGGATAAAGCGCTCGTAGATTATATTGTTAAAAAGCTTCAAGCAAAGCCAACCATTCTTTCCGCTCGTCCTGATGTTTATTTAGACCATCGTATTAAAAAGGATCTTCCCTCCAGAAGAAGAGCTTTTGAACGGCTTTTAAGCAGGGCAGGAATAAGGCCCCAAGCTTTTTTTGCTCTTATTAAAGATGATCCTAATAAACCTACGAGCTTAACTCTTCCAATACTTAAAAGCTGGGTAGAAAATAAAGGCGTACAACGTGCAAAAGCCGATCATTGGGATTTTGCTTTAAAACGGCTGCTGGAATTGCCAAAAGGCAAAATCAATCTTGACGACTTATCAGGAGATTTAAGTTACAGAGATCATTTGAGGGCATTACTTAAAGAGGCAAAATTCTCCTCCAGTAAATTTATAGTGCATATTGGAGGCGACGCAGAAAATCCTGGCGTTAGTCGTACTATGTTCTACGGCTGGCTAGATAGGAACAAGCCTACAGGATCCGCTGATAGAGTTCATCTGAGTTATGCATTTAGAAAATTGCGTAAAACGCTCGATTGGCATCCTCCAGAAGCGATAAAAACTAAGCAGATTGGTCGCAATATGCCCGATGGAGGGGTTGAGGCTTCTGATATTTTGGAATCTGCAAGACGGTTTGTGCAGTATCAGAGGAGGCGCCTTAATGACTCTAACCCTAATGATTTTGTTTATGCCCTTCATGCAAGCACACTTTCGCGGGCTTTTTCTTCTGGGCAAGTCAATGGTTGGGAAGACTATGTTACGCCTTCATTTTTAAAAACTGGAAAGCCTCCAAGATCGTTAAATCACTTTTTAGCCGCTGCAGGCGTGTATTCCAAAAAGGGCACACGCTCTATGATGCATGATTTTGCAGAGCCGCGCTAAAATTAGTGATGATATAATTATTAATTTTATAACTATTCGCTCGATTAAAGTTTTGGTGGATCCTAGCGGGATCGAACCGCTGACCTCTTCGCTGCCAGCGAAGCGCTCTCCCAGCTGAGCTAAGGACCCTTTTTGCAATCGTTTTAAATTGCTAGTGGCTTAACCTTTTTCTTATGCCCTTTAGGGTAACAGTCGGTTAAGACGTCTGGCTGATAAGACGTTGGGTATAAATAACCTCAACTTCGTATATTTTCAAGCCCCAAAATGCAGACAAAAAAAGCGGGCGAAGCCGAAGCCCCAACCCGCTTTATTTGCAGGAAATCTTAAATTTCTTATTTCTTCGCTAGAGCATCACGAATTTCTTCTAAAAGCACTTCGCTTTTTGGTGGTGCTGGTGGCTCTTTTGGAGCTTCTTCTTCTTTACGCTTAAGGTTGTTAACACCTTTTACAAGCAAGAAGACTACGAAGGCCACAATTAAGAAGTTGATCAAAGCGTTGATGAAAACACCATATTTGATCACGGCAGCGCCTGCTTCTTCGGCGGCAGCTAAAGTTGCGTAAGTATTACCGTCTAACGCGTAGAATAGGTCCGCGAAATCAATACCAGCTGTTAATACACCGATGACTGGCATTAAAACATCGCCAACCAATGATGTGACGATTGCCGTAAATGCAGCACCGATGATAATACCAACGGCCATATCCATGACATTACCTTTGGCAATAAATTCTTTAAATTCGTTAATCATTTAGGTTTTCCCCTTTTTTAAGTTATTTAAACAACTCTTAGTACGATCACATGTGTAAGTCAATATACCTTTGTTCTATATGCAAAAAACCGCCTTCAAAGAGGCGGTTTTTAAAATTTTACACTTTTAAAATTTACTAGCGTTGGCTCATAAGATTAAGAATGTTCATGAACATCGCTATAAAGCTAATGTAAAGTGTCAGCGCAGCAGACCAGCTGTAACGCTGAACCAATTCTGCCGGTGCGGATGGGCTATACATTTCTTTCATATTTTGTGTTTGCCATGCCGTGATGCCCGCAAATAAAGGAATGCTGATCATCGATAAGGCGATATCTAAGCCAGAGCTTTTGAAAACAAACATGTTTAAAAGACCCGCGATTATCACGCCCCAGATTGCCATGCTTGCGAAAGTACGAATAGGCGTTAAATCGATCTTGGTTGTGTAGCCCAAGATGCTGACGCCGGCAAACATACCTGTTGCAATGAAGAATGCCTTAGCAACGATTACGCCATATGCGGGATCATTCCCAGCCATAACGGCAATGGATGCGAAGCTAATACCATAGACAACAGCCAAGGCCATAAAGACCATCATAAGCTTTTTGGCTTCCATACGGTCTGGACGGAAACCGAACATAACAATCGCAAGCGGTGCAAGCATCACAATAATGGATTGCGGGCCACCTAAAAATAGATTGAGTAGAAATGGTGAACTTCCAACAACCATAGCTGTGATAGCGGTTAATAATACACCACCAGCCATTTTTGCGTAAATATCACTTAAGTATTTCTTTAAACCTGCGTCAATTTCTCTCGATTTTGACTGGCTAGAAACAGTGTTTTCGTTAAGCATCGTTTTATGACTCCTTTGTCGAATAGTAACGATAATGATTTTTAATATAGCTTAATTATATCAGATTCCAAGAAGAATCGAAAAAATTCAGCGTTTGCGACGGTGGCCGCGATTACGCGGTAGCCATGGGTTTTGATGTTCTTTTTGCTGAAAGCGCTCTTGTTTCGAAGCGGGCGGTAAGCTCATTTGCGGAATCGAAGTTCCAGTGGTTTCTGCGAGTGCATGAATTCGTTTTTTGATGGGTGGGTGTGTTGCGAATAAACCCATGAAAGGCTTGTGGTTTTCAATGCACATCATTGCAATGTCACCCGTTGTTTCTGGGATATGATCACGCCCAGCAATGCGTTGTAATGCGCGCATCATAGCCTCAGGATTTTTTGTCAGTTGGACCGCACCAGCGTCCGCCATATATTCTCGTTTTCTTGAAATTGCAAAACGGGTGCATAGGGTTAGAATATATCCAAGCCAGAGAACGGCTGCTAATCCTAAAATGATTAATATACCGCCGCCTTTTTCACGGCTGCGCCCAGAAAAAATGTAACCATAGCGTATTTGGCTCCAGAGCATTTGGGCGGCAAAGCCAATCATGCCTGTAAAGATAATTGTAATGATTAAAAGACGGACATCACGATTTAGGATATGGACCAGCTCATGTGCCAGCACGCCTTCTAATTCATCTTTAGTTAAGGCATTCATCAAACCGCGTGTGACGGTGACAGTGAAGCTTTTTTGATCAATACCGCTGGCGAAGGCATTACGGGCATGTGTTTCGATGATTTCCAATCGTGGTGTTGGTACGCCAGCGGTTATCGATAAATTCTCTAAAAGGTTATATAGCTCCGGCTCTTCTTTTCTGGTTACTGGGTGTGAGTGTGATAATTTTCTAATCATGCTTGTATGAAAAAACCAAGCTGCGGCAAACCATCCAATAACACCCGTCATGATTAACGGCCAGTATTGCGTGATGATGTCGTTAGCAAATATGCTATGGAACCGATTGGTATTTTGATAGCTGTCTATGACAGGGTGAGGCATAACAATATTGGTAACGACCAGGGCGCACAGCCAGACAATAACAATCATTAAAATAGGATAAAAAACCAATAACGCCATCGATTTGACGTTGTTATTCCAGATATGTGTTTGCAATCCAATTTTCGATTCAGCCATAAGATTAGCCTAAACGATTATGTACCAAATTCACAAATGTTTGTGCAGCGATTGCCGTTGCATCGTCATTGTAATCATATTCAGGATCATGGAGAACGTTTTGCGTATTGGGTTTATCTTTATCGCCTTGCCCAACCCAGAAATAGCATAGCGGAACTTTACCCACGAAAAACCCAAAATCTTCCGCGGTTGTTTCGGGATCGGGGTTCCAAATTACATTATCTGCTCCGACAACTTTTGTTGCAGCTTCTCGTACGTCTTGTGCACATTTTGGGGTGTTAATTGTTGCTGGGCTTCCGTCTAAGAATTCTATTGTTACGTCAGCTTCGAATTTAGAATTGATACGTGCTTCTTCTTCTTCGATAACCTCTTGCAAGATTCTCTTAATTTCGAATTTTTTATCATCTAATACATCTGCACTGAATGTGCGAATAGTGCCGCCCAATGATGCGTAGTTTCCGATTGATGTTTTGTTCCCTTTTGTTTCCATCTCTTCAAGAGTGACGACAAAACGATCTTCAGGGGCGCATATTTTGTTAAATTTTTCTGCTCTGTATTTGACGCCCGCAATAATACGCGCGGCGCTCAAACCTTCCTCAGGTTTTGCGGCATGTGCGCCTTTTCCTTTGACTTTAATATCAACATAGCTGGAGGCCGCCATAACTGGTCCTTCGTGAACGCCTATTTTTCCAACCGGAAGGTCAGGCCAGTTATGCATGGCAAAGATCGCGTGCATAGGGTGACGTCCCAATAAGTTTTCTTTTTCCAGCATGGCATAAGCGCCTTTTGCGCCTTCTTCTGCGGGTTGGAAGATTAGTTTTAATTCGCCTTTAAAATTTCGGTTGGCCGCGTCGGAGAAATGCTTAGCAACCGTGAGTAATGTTGCCGTGTGGCCATCATGACCGCATGCATGCATTTTGCCTGCTACCTTTGATTGATGATCGAGGCCTGTTTGTTCGGGAACAGCAAGCGCATCAATATCGGCGCGCAATCCTATTGTTTCACCTTCACCGGCTTCACCTTTAATGGTTAAGACAACGCCGTGGCCGCCCTTGCCAGTGAATTTGGGATGATCAGTGTAAGGATTTTTGCCCCAACCCGCTTCAAAGTCTTCAGCGAAACCCCATTCAGTCAGTTTTCTTTGTATTAATTCGGATGCGAATTTTTCGTCATAAGCAATGCCGGGGTTTTGATGCAGTTCTTGGCGCCACTGTATTGCTTCGGACGCAATGGTTTTAATATTCTGGTCAATATTCACGGTAAGTTGCCTCTTTTATTAAAGAGGACATTAGAGATTTTGTTAAATTATGTCAATTTAGTTAAATTTAACGTCTGGTGCTTTTTCTAACGTTTCGCGATCTTCTTCCGGAATTTCAAAGAATTCTTCTTTTTTGAAACCAAAAGCGCCCGCAAATATAATTGCCGGGAATTGCTCAACCGCGGTGTTAAGTTCGGCCGTTGTATTGTTAAAGAAACGACGAGAAGCTGCGAGTTTATTTTCAATATCCGAAAGCTCGGTCATTAAATTTTGAAAGAGGCCATCTGCTTTTAGGTCAGGGTAGTTTTCTGCCACGGCATAGAGGCTAATCATTGCACGGCTTAGATTATTTTCTGCGCTGATGCGTTCGGATGTGGTGTTGGCGTCGCTGATGCCTGCGCGAGCCTTTGTAATGTTTTCAAAGACTTCTTTTTCGTGAGATGCATATCCTTTGACGGTTTCCAGCAGATTAGGGATCAAGTCAAAACGGTTTTTCAAATAAACATCTACATCTGCAAAAGATTGTTCACGGTTTTGGCGCAATGCGACCAGACGGTTATATGTGATAATCGCAAATACTATTATAAGCGCGATACACCCAAGTGTAACTAACATTGCATCCATAACGAACCTTCTTCCATAACTGTTTTAGTTCGTTTAGTTTATGATATTGATTCGCATTAAGCGACTCTATTTTTGTGTTGGGTTTTTTTAGATGTCTTTATTTACCAGTTCGCATTTTGCCTCAGCCTCCGCCATTGGATCAGATTGGCGAGAAGTGTCGAAAGCCGTTTTGGAACACCTTGAAGCCGTTAAAACCGATGGTGTGGATTTTAATCTTGGTTTTTTATATTTAACCGATGCTTTGAGCGATGATGCGGAAAGCATTCTTAATTTATTTAAATCTGTTCTTGGTGTTGATCATTGGGTTGGCGCGAATGGTATTGGGGTTGTTAGCACTGGTGAGAGCCATATTGATAAGCCAGCTATTTCAGCCATGATCGGGTGTTTTGATCCAGATTCATTTCATCTTTTTCCTGCGAACCATCTTAATGGGGACGCGCTTAAAGATCACATGTCAGACTGGCTTAAAGATCATGATCCGATGTTGGTTATTGCACATGGCGACCCTACTGCGGAAGAGGATCCAGCGAACACGCTCAAATCTCTTAATGACGTTATACCTGGATTTATAGTGGGCGGCCTATCATCTTCGCGTAATACACAGGTACAAATTGCCAATGATATTAATAATAATGGTGTGAGCGGTGTTGCTTTTTCAAATAGTGTTCAGGTCATGAGCGCCCTTTCGCAGGGGTGTGAACCGATTGGCAGCACACATGTAATTACAAAATGTGATGAGCATACAATTTTAGAATTAGACCATAAAAAAGCATTGCACGTTTTCGAACGTGATTTAAGAGATATGGCGCTTAAAAAAATTGGAGAGGACCCTGATCAGATATTGATTGATCCGCTGGATATTGAGAGCAAAGATGATTTACCGCCCAATTTCCAAAGTCTTATGTCTGGTGAAATGCATGTTGCATTTCCAGTTAGCCAATCGGATCAAAATGATTTTCTTGTTCGCAATATTATGCGGGTCGATCAAGATGAAGGATCTATCATGGTTGCCCAATATTTAACCAATCATGAAAGCATCACTTTTGTGCATCGTGATGATAATACGGTTCAGGAAGATTTATCCAAAACATTGGTTAAACTTCGCAAGCGGGCCAGCGATGCATCTGGGCAGTTTAAGCCTAAAGGGGCATTGTATTTCTCATGTGCAGGACGCGCCATGGCCGAGTTTGAAGGCCGCGCAGATAGCGAAATGAGATTAATTCACGACATTATTGGTGATGTTCCTTTGTGTGGTTTTTATGCGGGCGGGGAAATTTCTAATGCACGGCTTTACGGATACACAGGTATATTAACATTGTTTTTATAAAGCTTACGCGTGCGTATTTTTTAAAAGCATTTGTATTTCTGATCAAACCACAGGTAAAATAAATATTAGAGCATATTTTAACCAAAGGATTTTTACGATGAAAAAGCTTGGGCTTTCACTAATATTAGCCAGTGTTCTTGCCAGTGGCGCGATTGCGCAAGATGGCGTTCCAAAGTTGCCTGCGCCTATACAAGCGCTTGTTGATGAAGGTGCACAAATTCGTTTTTTGGGTAAAGATAAAGGTTTTGATGCTTGGCTTACTATTAAAAATGGACAAGAACAGTATTTTTATGTGAAGCCCGATCAGAGCGCTTTTATAATGGGTGTTTTGTTTGATGATAAAGGTGAAATGATCACTATTGACCAAGTTCAGCGGCTGCAAAATGCCGGCGGCGACCTTTTGGACGTGCTTGCGAGTGAAAAATTAATCACTGATGGAAATTCAAAAGTCACTGAACAGGCTTTTGAGCTTAAATCACCCTCAGAGAGGCTTTATTATGATCTTGAAAATAGTAACTGGGTGCCGATCGGTGATACAGGCGCGCCAGTTTTATACAGCTTTATTGATCCACAATGTCCGCATTGCCATAAATTTATTGAAGAAATTCGCGAGAATTATATTGAGAACGGGCGCGTGCAGGTGCGTATGATTCCAGTTGGGTTTCGTGAGGAAACACGTGCGCAATCCGCGTTTTTGATGGCAACACCTAACCCGCAGGAGCGCTGGTTCAGACATATGGATGGTGATGAAAGTGCGCTTCCCGCAAAATCAGAGCTTAATCAACAGGGTGTTCAGCGTAATCTTTCACTTATGCAGTCATGGAAATTGAATGTAACGCCCATGGTTGTTTATCGCGGTAAGGACGGTACTGTTAAAATTGTGCGCGGAAAACCACAAGATCCCGTTAGTCTAATTTCAGATATTGGTGCACGCAGCTAAATTTGATTTTTCTTATCGTCTTAACGATCTTTATATCAGGTGCGCTTTGGTTTATACTTTGTGAAACACTGGTAAGTTTTCAACGCATTTTTTCATGAATCTTATATGAACCAACGGGCACATTATTTAATTGAAATTCTTGATAAAATTGGCACGCCTCTTTTGAAGGCGGCTGAGCAATCGAATAATGGCGCGGATACGGCAACAACGGTTGCAAGTTTGCTTGGTAAGGTTGTTGAAACCAGTATTTCAATGAACCAAACGCTCGATCTTACGCCCACGGATGCGCAAGATGACTCACTGCGCGTTGCTTTAGCAGCTCTTGCAGGGTCGCTTGTTGCGGATCAATACAAGCAAAAAGGTAAAGTGCCTGAGGCGGCTGATTTATCACGTATTCAATCAGCGATGAGCGCCGTTTTAACATTTGGTGATAATTTTGCGTTAAGTGATGCGCATATACAGAGGCTTCAGACATTAAAAGCTAATGGTGGTGTTGTTGATGCGCATCAAATCAGCATTCAATATGTTGATGCGCTTATTCCGGTCATTAATGCCGTTGGAGCGTTCCCATTTGGACAGCCAGAGCAAAAATTAATTATGGATGTTTCAGACCGGCTTGTAAAAAGAACGGCGGAAATGCGTGAAACGCTGCTGCCAGGCTTGTCAGGCGATGATGAGAAACTCGCTGAGCTTGCGATTTTAAGGGCAAGCGCTGAAATTTATGCCGCATGCCATGAAGCCGAGACAGCAAAGCTTATGTCGGTCGATGGTGATGCACCCGCAGCACATTCGATTGATCCGGTATGGATAGCATTTGAAATGCGCACAGCCATTTTAGAATCAGTTGTTAAAAATTTGATGCCAAATAGCCCTGCGGTCCCTGCATCAGCATCTTCGGCTGCACCTGTAACTGCTGCGGTTGCGACTGCGCCAGCTGCGCCGCCGCCTGCAGCTTCTGTTTCTGGAGCACCAGAAGCACCGGCCGCCGCACCAGTTGCGCAAGAAGCACCATCGCCAACTCAACCTCCAGCACCGCCAGATGCTGGCGCGAAACCAGCTATTTTCCAATCAAAGCCTGCAGAAACACCACCTGCTCAAGATGCGCAAATACAACCGCCTGTAACGCCACAAGTTCAGCCCCCGCCTGCTAGCGTTCCTCCGGCTCAAACAGAGACAGTTGCAAACGTTGAGATCTCACCGCCGCCCGCTGCACCAGTTGCGCCTCCTGCGGTACAACCACCTACTGAACAAGTTGCACCATTGCCCGAAACGCAAGCACCTGCTGCTGCTCAAAATACTGGTGGGGGTCCAATGGGCTTTTTCGCTAAGAAAGATGATGGCGCAAGTGCTCCTGCTGATAATTCCGTATCCCCTCCACTCGCACAACCAGAAGCGCCGCCGCCTGTTGCGCCTCCACCCGAGGCGCCCCTTGCTCAACCTGCCGCTCCACCGCCAGCGGAACAAGCGCAAGCGCCAGAGCAACCTATTCAGCAACCGCCTCCACAACCCGTTAAACAACAACCAACTGCTGCCCCACCGCCACAAGATACTGTACAAGCACAGCAACCGCCCGCAACGGCGCAACAACCACCAGCGACAGTTGCGGGTGAAAATGCTGGTGAGGAATCAACAGATGGTGGTGATTCTTCTGGTAATCCGATGTCTTTCTTTGGTAAAAAAGAGTAAGACTTTAATCGATTAACGGGGCAACTGCGTTATGGCCGCCAGTAAAATTCTTGCAGCATGTTTGATGCTTGCGTCACAAACCTATTCTGTGCCGCCTGCTGTGCTTGTCGGAATCTATAAAGCAGAAGGCGGAAAAGTAGGCCAAGAAGTTGCAAATACAAACGGATCTTATGATCTTGGCCCTATGCAGATTAATACAATTTGGATGCCTGAATTAGCAGAGAAATGGGGCGTTAGCGAAGAGACAGCTAAAAAATGGGTGCGTGATGATGCGTGCACGAATGTTGGTGTATCAGCATGGATATTACGCGGACACATTAATGAAACCAAAAGCCTTTCGCAAGCGATTGCTCATTATCACTCTCGCACGCCGCGCCATGGAAAACGTTACCAAAAACGAGTGATTGAAATATTGCATGATAATGATCTCGTTAAACGTGATCGATAAGAATTTTTAATCCTGCTTTATTTTGGATGTCGTTGACTTCGCATTTGTCTGGGGGCAAGTGTCTATGTTTTCTTGTAACGAATGATTTCAGGCATTAATCTTGATAAATATAAATACTTCATTTAATGGTTTATTTATTAACTCATTTTGCAAGGTGTAATATCGGTATGAACCATTACCTATCAGCTTTTTGTTTATGCACATTGTCTATTGCTCTTATTGGATGTGAAACGGCAAATAATAATTTCAGTAACTCTACGCCTCAACTTGTTGCGGAACCAGATACCGTTTCTTCAATGCTCGCTGATGCAGCTACGAGAGCAAGTAACGCTCTTGAGACGCTTGCGGCGGTTGAACATGGCCGCGGGCCCGCTATTGCTTCTGCGCCTATTGGTGATGCTCCTGCTAACCTGCGGCGTGCGATTACGGTGAATTGGGTTGGCCCAGCAGAACAAATTACTGAGACGCTTGCGCAACGCGCTAGTTATAATTTTGTAACCGTTGGTGTGAAGCCCGCCGTTCCCGTTATTGTGTCGATTGATGCAGAAAATAAGCCTGTTATCGAGGTTCTTCGCGATGTTGGCCTTCAGCTTGGTTTGAGGGGTGATGTGCGTGTTGATGCGAATAATGAGGTTGTTGAAATTCACTACTCTCCCAATACAGGGGCGCGGTAGTTTAAGGAAGTTGCAAAGCTATGCTGAACTTTAAAAGTCATATTCATAAACATGTGCTTGCTGTTTTCGTTGGCATTGCGTTTTCTTCTTTGCCTGCGCTTGCAAACGCTCCTTCTAGCTTACTTACAGAACTTCCGCCGACTCTCAAAGACTTAGAGAATATTCAACGTGAGAGTGAAGTTATTGGTGATACCGGCATGCCTCTTAATATACGTCTGGATGCCTTGAAAGAAGCGGCTGTTTCCTTTGGTGCGCGCGGTGGTTTAGCGGCCCGTACATATTCCATTCGTAAAGAGATTGATAAGCGCGCAGGGTATCTGGATAAAGTTTATAACTTTAATCATTTATTGGTACCTGCGCCTTCTGGGTTATTGATTGAACCCCCAATCGTCAGTGAAGCTATCAATGCAACATTAGTTGATTTTGACGGGCAGCAAGCGGCCGTTTCAGATCGCATTTACAATATTATTAATAACGCTCGTATTGTCTCCGCGCCGCGAAATTGGCGCACTTATATTGAACGTGAGTGGGGCGATGTAGAGCCACCGCCGGATCTTTTGCGTCCTCAAGATGATGATGAGCGTGAAACATGGATTGAATATGTTCGCAAAGGATGGGAGCACGGTACTTTGCAAGCTGATGAAATTTTTCAAGAAGACCTAAATCTTCTTAATGCAGATTTTCAGGGTATGATTCGTTATCGCGTTCTTTTGTCGCAAGGTATGATCTCACCACCGCATGCCTTGCAGGTTGACCGCGGCATTACCGGCGATGGTGAAGAAATGCGTATTGGTGATCGCGCCGTCCAAATTACAGGTGTTCCAGAGTTGATGACAGGATTTGATGGATGGCAGCCCGCAAGCCGATAAGCCTACTCAAAGCTGAAGATAACTTTGCGGAAACATGGGCGGATGAGCCGGATCGTTTCCAAGAAGAGCATATTGATCCGTTTTTGTTATGGTGCGTTAAGCAAAATGCATCTGATATTTCCATTCAATCGGATCGCCCCGTTTATAACGAAATTCATGGTACGCTTTATACTGGGACATTCCGCAATATTGATGCGGCGGACATGTCAATGTTTCTTACCAAAATTTATGGGCCAGAAGCACAGGCGCGCCTAGCATCTGCGCGTGATTTGGATGTTTCTTATGAAATTAGACCTGATCGTTACACACGCATTCGATTTCGTGTGAATATTACCGCGATTTTATCAAAAGGACGTGATGCAGCGCAGATTACAATGCGTGTTCTTCCTAGTGAGCCGCCTACGATGGCTGACCTTGGTGTTGAACAAGAAGTTATTGATGCATGGGCGCCGCGACAAGGTATGGTTGTGATTACAGGTCCTACTGGATCGGGTAAAACAACGCTTCTTTCTGCGGGCAATCGTATGTTATTAGAGCGTCCGGGTGGTTGCGGCAAGATGCTGACCTACGAAGCGCCGATTGAATATGTTTATGACGCGATTGATAGTCCGCGCTCTCTTGTGTCACAGTCAGAAATTCCAAGGCATCTTCCAGATTTTGCACATGGTGTTCGTAATGCATTGCGGCGTAAACCAGAAGTTATACTCGTTGGCGAATCGCGTGATCGAGAAACTATAAATGCATCGATTGAGGCTGCCCAAACAGGGCATGCTGTATACACCACGACACACACGACCGGTGTTGCTGCGACCATTCAACGTATGCTTTCGACATATGAGATGAATGAGCGTGAAGAGCGTGCGATCGCGTTGATGGAAACATTGAGGCTTGTTGTGACACAAGCGCTTGTTCCGCGTGAAGGTGGCGGCAGAATTGGTGTTCGTGAGTGGATGAAGTTTCCGGATGAGATTCGTGAAAAACTTATGGATATGTCTTTTGTTGAATGGCCCAATGAAATTCAACGTATGATCCCGCAATATGGCCAGACAATGGAAAAATCCGCTGAGCTTGTCTATGAAGAAGGTCTTATTGATCGTCGTCATTATCTGTTGCTTGCATCAAGCACAGGTGCATAAAAACACTGATCATTCATTTCTTGTTAAGTTTATTTTTGTTATTATATAAAGAGTGACCTTACAGAGGGGTTTTTCATGTCTCAGGCACAAGAAATTGATAATATTCAGGAAAAGCTGAATTGGCATTGGCGTAACACCATGCAGACAGTTCGCTTTTTCGCATTTGATGCAAGAGCGGCTTTGCCTTTACCTTTGCTTCTTGTCTATTTTCGTTGGTCTACGCTCATTTTGATGCTGGGTACGCTTTTCTTTTTCCGTTTTCTTGAGCAAAAAGGCCTTACTGTCCCCTCTGCTATTCGTAGTTTTCGATCATGGTTTGTTGGTGCCAATCGACCCGGATGGGATGGTATTCGACGTAAAAAGTTCAATGATTTTGGCTAGTTCAAACGTTTGACAGTTATTTTATAAAATTCTTATCCATTTCCTTGAAAGACTTGTATTTTTTATAATAGAGTTATAGTGTTTGTTAAATTCAAACATTAATACTTATAGAAAATGGTAGGATTACTATGATTGGTGTTCAAACTCTTATCCGACGTAAAACTTTGTTAACTGTAACAGCATGTATTGTTGTTGGTTTTTCTGCAACACATGCAATCGCAGGTTTTGAATGGATACCTCAAAAACAAGCTGTTGAGCCCCCTCCGCCGCCTGTACCAGTTCAGGTTTTGCCGAGTGACAATATTATATTGCCTCTTCCTGCGGATGCTGAATTGCAAGAACCTGTTATTATGCAACAGGCACCGCCGCCTATTGCTGTTATTCCCGAGCCTGTTGTTGTGGTTCAGCCGCCACCGCCTGCGCCCATTTTACCAATGATTGAACCAGAGCCAATGCCTGC
The DNA here is from genome assembly GCA_045106175.1 of Bdellovibrionales bacterium. Lineage (GTDB taxonomy): Bacteria > Pseudomonadota > Alphaproteobacteria > Micavibrionales > Micavibrionaceae > TMED27. The sequence goes on along the minus strand of JBGCEF010000014.1, from coordinate 32,906 downwards.
GCCTCCTGCGCGTATTGCTGTTGTTCCCCGAGAAATGCCGAATACAGGCGTTGTGGTAGTGCCACCGCCGGCTGCCTTCAATACTCTTCCGCCTCTTGCGCCGCCGCAACCTATTCTAGCGCCACCACCGCCAATGGGTGCAGTTGTGATTGAAAGCCCTGAAACACTTAAAAGGCCGCCTTTTGAGATGGGGAAAACACGAATCGTTGTGCCTGATGATGCGCCTGCTGGTGCTGTTGCGCATGCAGAAAAAAAGAATGCACAAATTGTTGCTTATCCTGATGAAAGCTCTTTAAGAGCTACACAAGAACCGCCGGTTGCGTTTGTGACACGTGCAACACCAACACAAACATTTGTTGAGCCCATCACGAATGCCGTTGGGTTTGCAGACGATGTTCCGCTTGCGCTTGCCCTAAGGCAAGTTGTTCCTGCGGATTACGCATTTTCTTTTGGCGCGAACGTTAACCCTGGGTTACGCGTATCTTGGAATGGCGGTCGCCCTTGGAATGAGGTCGTTGCAGATATGGTTACTACGCTTGGTTATGGTGTGATTGTAAGAGGTAAAACTGTTTTGGTTGTAGAAAATAACCAAGCCATGGCGCCAAATCTTGCGCCAATGCCGGCCCTTATTGAGCCTGCTGCAGGTAACGCTAGTTCAGATGCCGTTGAAAACATGGTTCCAGCGGAGCGTCAGCGGAAAATTAAACGTATCAATATTACCGATCCTGGTAGTCAAAATACCCACAAGGGAACTTTAGTTGAAAAAGTGACTAGCATCTTTGAAACCAATTCTGACAATAGCCTTTCATTTTCAGACAATGCCCAAGCGAACGCATCGCAACCTTCTTCTTTAGTCAATAATGCGCCGCAGAAGGTAAGCTTTTGGACGGCTGAAGCGGGCGCGAGTTTGAGAGAAACGCTTTTGGATTGGAGTAAGAATGCAGGTGTTGAATTAGAGTGGGATGCAACACATGATTATCAATTAACGTCCGATTTTGAAGTTCAAGGTAATTTTGATAAAGCTGTTAGTCTTTTAATCAAACATGGTGCGGGTGCATCGCAAGCTAAATTAGGACACAGCACCGTAATGACGCCCAACCGAACGACTAAAGTTGTTATTGGTGATCAGGCTTAATAACTATAGGAAGTTTGTTAGGCTTAATTGCGCCACCCTTGCAGTAACACCAAAAGATGCTTCAAGTTGAAGCTGTAGCGCATTTATTCGCACTGCTACATCGTTGATATCTACGTTTTCAATCGTTGCGATCGTACTATCTAAAATATTGATTTCTTGCTCATGGTTGGTTTTGATCTGATCTATTTGCGCGCGCACAGTTTCTAATCTAAATCGCTGCTGATCTATATTATCAATCGCTTTATTAACGGTTGCGCTTATAAAGTTGTAAATTTCATAGAAATTATCAGTTTGCTCATCAAGGTCAGCACCGGGTGAGCCTTCGGTGATTACATTTGGCAGGCCTGTAACCGGATCGATTTCAACATGATCTACAATCGGACCTAAGCCATCGCTCTTTATATAAGACAGAGCAACGATAACATCTCTGAAGCCATTATCATTGGCCAATATTGTTGAATCTAACTCTGTGGTTTCATCCACTCTAATTGTGACTTTTCCGGCTGTTCCCGCGCTTAAAGTTGATGAATACCCAATGACTGAATCTGTCAATGCATCAGGATTGCCGTTATCGACTGTTCGGTCAGTTAAGTTAGCAATAAATTGATTATTCGTGATTACGCCATTTTTCCAATCATCAAACTGTGTTGCGATGGCGGAGTCTAAAACACCTGTATCGATGATTGGGGGTGTAGATGTATCCGCGCCGCTTAGAAGATATCTGTCGCCGTCTTGTGAATTTAAGAGATCCACCGCGTAGTCATACAGATTGCTCGCCAAATCCTTTAGCGTTTCCAAATCAATATCAGGTTCAGCGGAGCTATACCCGATAATATCGTTTTCTGTTACGTCTGGTGTTAAAGGATCGTCAAAATAGATTGGGTCACCTTCTTGGTGTGCCGACTCTTGTATTAACCCTACAAGCGCGCTTGAAAAATCTTCTGCCTGTGTTTGAAATTGTTCTATGGCCGATAATGTTAATTTCGTGCGTCGTTCTGCATTTGTGATGTTATCTATATATGATTGCAGTGCCGATAAATCTGTCCTGGCACGCTGCGTTGCAAGAACATTTGTATCAAGCCCGGAAAATTTCTGCGTTTTCTTACCGGTCGCGAGTTGATTTGATAGCGTGTTAAGCAAGGTTTGCTGGTCTTGAATACGTTCAATTTGTCCCAGCGCCTGCGCTAATGTTGAAACACCTGTCATGTTTTATGTTCCTTTTTGATTATTCTAATTTTGTTATCGGACTGCATTTAGTAATTCCTGAAATAATTCATCGACTGCTGTTACGACTCTTGCGGCAGCGCTATATGCTGTTTGCACCTTGATCAGATTTCCTAATTCCTCATCAATGTTCACACCTGATTCATTGAATAGTTGTGTTTGCAATACGTCTTGAAGCGTTTCTTCATCAGCAATTCGGTTATCGGTTAAAATTAACTCTTGTGTATTTTCGTTGATAATTCTTTGCGCGTAGCTGCTTAGAGTTGTTGCGCCAGTGATGTTTGTTGAGATGCCTAGATTGCTGCCTAAAAGATTTTGACGGAAGCTTACAAAAATACCACTTCCTGTTTCTGTCTCTGATTGATATTGAGATTCTGTAACAGGAGAGAAGTCTTGGCCAGTGGCGCTAAAACTTCCGAAAATGGCAGAAACAGCATTCACGCCATCAATAAGTGTTCCAGGTGTTAGAACATTGATCTCTGCGTTAGCCCCATCAACGCGTGAAATACCAGTTGTAATTTTTATATCGCCGCCGAACTCAGGGTTATTAAAGTCATCTCCTGCCCTTAATATCAGATTTCCTGATGCTGCAAATTCAACAGCATCAAATGCCAAGCCAGGAACACCTTGGTCATTTGGTATTGTCGGATCAAGGATTAGCTTATCGATAAATTGCACCTCTGTGTCACCGGGCTCAATTACAATTCTCACAGGATCTTGGTTGCCAACTTGAACATCAATGAACGGGTCTGTTGCCTCATATGATCCAGGGTTAATCCCTAAAAATTGGAAGCCTGGCGTCCCTAAATTGACGTCATCAATTTGCAAATCCCAGCGGCTTTGAATTTCAAGTTGCCCATTGGAATTCACGCTTGCGGTGATATCTGGATCAAGGGCCGTTATCGCATTGGCTAGCTGCGCAGCATCTCTGGGTAAAGGAAGCGCATTAATATCAATGTTAAGAGGTCCAGTCGGTCCTACACCTTCGCCAGCCGGGTCTATTGTAATTGAAAATGTATCTGCACCAGGTGTTGCAAAAGGGCTACCTGCTGCAAGTGTTAGATCACCGAATGCGACTATATCTCTGGATGTTGTGATTTGATTATCAGAATAAATACCTAACCATTCTTGTAAACTTGTTGCTGCACCGCCAACACGTAAATCGATGCTTCCTATTGCTTCTTGGTGCGAAACATTACCGAATGTGTATTCTATGATTCGACGAATAACTTCGTTTGATCCCTCTTGGACTGGTACATCTGTTGTAGCTGTTCCCTGTTGCACCAAAGCATTGTTGTTAATGACATTTTGATTCACAGTAATTTCACTAGAAAAACCAATATACTCAACAGCAATAGCAGGCGCAGGGATAGGGAATATAACTTCTGGTGTTGGGGGTGTATCGGCAGGGATACCGCCACTTTCATCCGTAAATAATCTTAATCCCTGTGCTTCGAATCTGAGGGCTAATTTATGAGAAAATTCATCTAATTGAGCGCGTTGTTTTGGAAAAGTTTCATCGCGCAACTCTATCAAGCCACCTAATTTTCCACCTGGTGATAGTTGTGTAATTTCTATTGCGCCAGATGACGTTGTTAGGGGGTCTCCTACGAATATGCCTGCTGCACCGTCAGGATAAAGGCTGCCTGGGCCTAAAGGTGAAGGTCGGAACGTTAGCTGCTGCGCGAAATTTGATGTTAGCTCGATCCCACGATTTGTTTGCACAACCAAAACGCCGTCTCCGCGTGTGAAAAAGCTAATATCAATCAGTCCAGATAATTCTTTAATAGCTTCATCACGTGCATCTGCGAGTGTGGCTGTACTGTCATTGAAAGCCGTTTTTTCTTGGATTTCATCGTTTACGTTTGCAATTTGCACTAACAGATCGTTGATGCGCGTTACCGTTGCTTCAATTTCGTCTTGTGCGTCGTTGCGAGATGTTTGTATTAGATCGGCAAAATTATTGATTTTGTTCGCTACGTCAATCGCTTGATTTACAACAATAGCCTGTTTCTGTGGGTCTTCAGGTGTTTGTGATAAATTTGAAAAAGTGTCCTCTAGGCGGGCAAGTTCTGCCGAGATGGATATTTCTGCGTCTGGTGGTCCGTGAAATTGCTCTATTCTTTGCAAATAGGATCTTTTTATGTCGAGTTCACCAACCGCACTGATTTGCGTCCAAAGATCTCGTTCTAGATTAAGGTCGACTTGGCGCAATATATTTTCACTTCTAACCCCAATACCTACACCATCAACGGTTGCTGTACTTTGGGGGGCTAATTTACGTGAATAGCCCGGCGTACTTGCGTTCGCAACATTATTTGAAATCACATTAATTTGGTTTTGTGATGCTCGTAATCCCGATAATGCAGTGTTGAGTGCGGTTAAGCTCATAATAGTATTCCTTGATAGGCACACGGAAATTCGTGCCTATTTGTTTATCTTGAGCTTTACTATGCAAGGAAAGTGCCAAATTATGACTTTAGGATTTTATCTGGTTCCAAATAACAGGGTAGAAGCAGGCTCACTATAGTGATTGCCGAGCACTAGCTCTGCCTCTACGAGTCCTGATTTTAACATTTCATGTCTTAACTGGGAATTATAGTGATCGCGCATTTGCATCAACTTAAATGCATCCAAAGCGACACTCATGCGGTCCACGTTTGCAGGTTTATCATACAGATTTGTATAAAAACTTGGTAATTGGTACATTTTTTTGGTTAAAACATCCATCTGCGCCCAATAGCTTGGTTCTTCCCCAAGCATTGTGACGATTTCATCATCTGTAATGCCAAAATCTCTGAGGAGCGTTTTCATGTGCGACCAGCCAGGATGTTCACCAGGGCCAGGCGCAGAAGCCGGCGTTTCTGCACGTGATTTTAACCCTACTAAGTTTGTGTAGCTGTTATGTGCAACGTTTTTTAAAGCGATGACGCGCTGCATATCGAGAAAAGAATTCGCTTTTTCAGGCAATGATGTCGGCGCGCCGTAATTTACGATAGATGGCCAGTAAAGATTTTTTGCTAAAGCGATAACGTCTTCTTCGTCTTCAACATCTACGCCATCGGTCATGTCCACATCGACAGTGAGTGGAAATGCTATTGTACGGGCGTAATCAATATCTTTATTGATTCTGAGTTTATTGGCTGTTTCTACACCGATACCGCCATCTGGTGCGGCGCCTATTGTGCTGTTGTTTACATTACCGTCTTGGTCATGTTCACACATAAACTCTAAACCAAGATTATTGTCTTTAGGATTACAGTAAACTTCCCGATATTGTCTCAGGCGCGCTTGCATTTCGGAGTTAATTCCAGGCGCGCTTGTTGAACCTGCTTCATTTCTGTAGCGTGCCATCATTGCTTCATTAAGAACGAGTTTGTTGGCCGTGACGCGCGCATCTGTTTTTGCAAGGCTACGGACATATGTTCCCACTTCACAACCAAGCACACCTGGATGGTAATCTTTGACTGCTTTTGCGGTTAATTCTTGATACGTTCTTTGTGTTTCCATTTGAACTTTTGCATCAAAAAAATGCCCTATTGCGTGCATTTGGTCCATCATGACTACGCTTAGCTGTTCGGTCATGAGCATGAGAGCTGTTACATAATTTTCAACAATTTTGGCTGATACTGCTTTTAAGTGTCCTGCGTTACTTGTACTTAGAGGGTAAGATCCTCTTCCTCCAACAACAGGCGGTGAGAGCGTTGGAGGCAGATTTGGTGTATCGGATAAGAGCCCTCCACCAGGTGCTTGCAGAACCTTAATTATATAGGGTTTTTGAGATGTTAAGTTATCGATATTTTCAAAGCCATATAACGCGATTTCAAAGGTATTTTCCGTCTCTTTATTTGTTGGCGCAAAAAAATCTTTTGCAAAAGCGCCAGACCAATCTGCCTTTGTCATTATTGCTTTGTTGGTGGATAGTATTTTTATATCAGAAAATTGGTCTAAACCTCGTCCAACTGATCTTATTTTGCCTGACTTAATATCTTGCTTCATTAAAATATCAAAGTAATCGCCATTATTTTCAATTTTAAAGTCATACACGATTGTTTTTGTAAGGCTTGGGGCTGTTTTTAATAACTTAAGCTTTAAAAGCCCGTTTTGATCTGTTTTTTGATTGCCTTCGGCTAAAACTGTTTGATCTGCTAAGATTGTGTAGAACACATCAGTATCAGCGGGGAAATTTTCCAGAAGAATTCTATTTTGGTGCTCGCCAATCATTTGGGATTTTACAGTTTGTTTTTTCGCACTTGCTTCGTTGACGTTAAAGACGAGCAAAGATAAGCCTAAACAAAGACACAGTGCTATTTTTTTGTAGTGTATCAGACAGATCATCCGTCGCTTGGCCCTCCTTGAACCTGTCTGCTTACTTGTTCTTCAATTATTTTTTGAAGCTCTACAATGGAAAGTTCAAGGAGCACAGATTGTGTTGCTTCTGTTCTTAAATGACTCTTAAGCATATCGAATTTTTGCATCAGGCCGATTGCTTGTAAGGCTACGCCTTTACGTTCAACATTGGCGGGTGTTGTGTAAAGGTTTGTATAGAAGTCAGGGTTTTGATAAATCTTTTTTGTTAAAATTTCCATTTGCGCATAATAGCTAGGGTTCACTGTTCCGGGGGATGACGGCATATCACCTAAAAGTGCGTCAAGCTGGCTCATATCTTCTGTGGGGAATGTTCTAGGAGATCCTGATGAGTCGCCGACATGAACATTAACAGGTGTCGCCGGATCATCATCAATGCCCAATTCTGTTAAAATCGCTTCTAGAAAATCTCTAGAGCCCTCAGTCCCGGATGATTTCATCCCTACTAATGCATTATAAGAATCTTCTGCAACGCTTCTCTTTGCTATGACTGCGCGCGCGTCCATATATCCTTGTTGTAATGGGGTTAAAGTTGTTCCGTCGCTTGTTAGATCTTCGCCTTGTGGCCTTGTAAAGACATCACGGCTGTAAAGGTTGGCGGCTAACGCAAATATATCTTGTTCATCGGCGGTCACATCTGTTGACCCGTCTGTCAAATTGACATCCAAAGTCCATGGTGCGTCTAACGTTCTCGCAAAATCTATATCTTTATTGAAACGCTTGGGGTCTACACCACCGACTCCGCCGGGTGCAGGATTTCCGATATCGCCAGCAGCAAAGCTTTGATCTTGATCATGTTCACACATGAAGTCCAAGCCACTGTTGTTATCTTTTACGTTACAATAAACTTCTCTAAATTGTTTTAAACGACTTCTGGAGTCGGACAACTTTCCTGATGCGCCTGCTGTATTTGCATTTCCTAAGGCTCTATCCATTGATCTTTGTGCCATAATAACCGCGTTTACTTCTCCTTGTCTTTCGGATGCGGCTAAACTTTTTATTGCTGAACCAAATTCACACATTCCAACTTCAGGATGATAATTCTTGTGGGCTTGCGCGGTAATTCTTTGCAGGGTTTGTTGTGTTTCCATTTGATGCTTTGCATCAAAAAAACCACCCACAATTTCAGTTTGTTTGACGGCAACCGCTGTTAGTTGATCCGCCATAAGCATGAGGGCAGGTAATAAATTATCTTCCCAAAAAACTGAGATCATCCATACGCGCTGCGCTTTGAATTCTTCGGTTGTATGCTCATTAATGATATCGATAGAATCATCTGTTTCTTGATCCGAAACGAACCTACATCCAAATGTACTTGTTCTGTTTGCGTGTGCAGACTGCATGCAAAAACTAAAGAGCAAAATACTTAACATTAGTAATAATTTTAAATTTGATCTCATATTATCTCGCTGATGCAGCTAGCCCTTTCTCTGCCTCTATGAAAGGTACTTCAAGTTTTGAAGAAAGCATTACAGAAGACAGCATTTCTTGCCTCATTTGACTTTCATAAATGGCGCGATCAACCATTAGTTCTATCGCTTTTAAAGCCACACTTTTTCGTTTTACGTTAGCTGGTTTGTCATATAAATTGGCATAGAAATCTGGGTTTTGATAAATGCGTTTTGCGAGCAATTCTAATTGCGCATAGTAGCTAGGATTAGATCCAACTAATGCCCTGATTTCATCTTCATTATCGCCAGAGCCATCTTCATCAACAACACCTAGCTCAACCATCAATGGCCCTAAAAAACGATATGTTTCAGAATCAGCTGTTGAGCCAATAACAAAACTGCCTTGTGATTTTAATCCAACAATCGCATTGAAAGAGTTTTCTGCAACGCTTCTCTTTGCAATGATACTTCTGAGTGCCATATAGCCGCTTTGATATCTGTCTTGCGCGAAATCTCTACGATTACCCAGTCTTTGTATAATATTATGTCCATATAAATTATTTTGCAGAGCTGTTATTGATTTTCCTGCTTCATTTATTGAAAATCCAGATGAAATAAAAGAGATGCCAAGCCCAAATTCATCGATATTTAGCGTCCTAGAATTACCTACTACTCGTCCATAATCTATATCTGCATTGGTATATGCGTCATTTGCGCTTGAAGGTTTGTTACAAATCGAATTTAAACCTGTTTCTGCTGGTCTTGTTGATACCCAATCGCTATCTTGCGGATCACAAAATAACTCTGTGAACATTTGCCAACGTCCAAATTTATCGTTATCCCCGCTTGATGCGCCTGCCATATTTTGTTCGCCTAGCTGACGTGCTGTTTGTCTTCTTGCTAATACGTACGCGTTTGCGCGGCCTCTTTGTTCTGAAGCAGCTAAGCTTCTTACATTTGTTCCGAATGCACAAAATTCTTCACTTGGCTGGTAATCAATATGAGCCTGAACCTGCATTTCCTGAAGTAGCCTTTGTGTCTCTAATTGATGTTTGGCATCAAAAAACATGCCGATCGACATTGTTTGTTGCATAGCAACAGCAGACATTTGTTCTGTGAAAAGCATTAGGGCAGGAAGGACTTGGCCGACAAAGAAATCTTGCGCTAACCAATTTCTATGAGCGGTAAATTCGTTGCTCGTATGCTCAGTTACTCTTTCTCTTAACCTGTCATGATCGGCTCTTATGTCAGGCAAGCAGCTATGCGCATTAGCAGAAACACTGTAAAATATTGTCAAAGCACAGGCAATAATGACTGTTAGCTTTGAAATCAAAGATTTTTTATAAAAAGTTTTTTTCATGTATATTTTTTTAAAATGCTCAAACCAATTTTTATTTTAACATGAGCTTCACCTAAAAAGCACGTTTGAAAATAAGATTTTATAATTTTTTCTTTAACGTTGGCTTTGTGTCGTTTTTTTTGTACCATGTTTTAATTGTAATTATTTGTTAAATTTGAAGACACTGTAATGTATTTATATGGCTAAAAAAGACGCTCCCGCTCCAGAAGAACAGGCTGAATCTGCAGATGCTAATCCCGATCTTGGTGGTTTGGGAAAAGTTGTAGTTCGTAACGAATTTTATCGTGACGGTTATCGTACGCTTCTTAAAATTTCATTGATTCAAGTTTTTGTCATCATTGGCCTTATTGGTGCCATGTATTTTGTCATTCAGGCTCATCAACCTGAAAATCGTTATTTCGCGACAACAGAAGATGGTCGGCTAGTGCCAATGATCGCGCTTAGTGAGCCTAATATGAGCACACCTGCTCTTATGTCTTGGGTCGCGCAATCTTCTACGGAAGTTATGACATTTGGTTTCAACGATTATCGTCGTCGTTTACAAGAATCCTCCCGTAACTTCACACGAACAGGGTGGGAGAGCTTTACACAAGCTTTGCAAAAGTCCCGTATCATTGAAATGGTTGAAGCTAATCAGCAAGTTGTTACGGCCGCTCCGCAAGGCGCGCCAATCCTTGAGTCACAAGGTCTTGTTGCAGGGCGTTATCAATGGGTTATTCAGCTGCCCATGATATTAACCTATCAAGCAGGAAACATATCAAGAAATGATAGCTTGCTTGTTACGGTTGTTGTTGTTCGTGTGCCGCGCCTAGAAAGCCCCAATGGTATTGGCGTTGAACAGTGGATTGCGGTTCCTAATTAACATGACTTTAAAACTTGTGTGTGCTTTTAGTGTATTTCGCAATTTCTTGCGTGACATGTCTATTTTCAGCCGATAATCTAGTTTTAAATATTCTAACTTGGGTCATTCAACATGCCTATGACTAAAAAGCCATTTCATTTTTCTTGTTCACATTTGTGCGTGTTGCTTATTGCCGCTTTTACTGCGCCGCCCGCTTTTTCGCAAGATACCGATCCTTTTGCCGCGCAATTACCGACTTTAGATATTGCCGATCCTTCAGCGGACATAGGTCCCAGCGATTCACTGCCTCCTGCTCCTGGATTGGCGTTTGGCGGTGATGATGATGTTTTTTCATTTGAAAAAACGCCTGAAGAATTAGAAGAAGAAACTAGAAAAGAAGCTTTCGATGCGGCTCTTGATGGTTTGTTGCCGTTACGACCAGAAGAAATCAGAACATTATTAGAGCGCTTTGACCGGACGCAAGAATCCGTTAATTTGCCTATATACCCCAGCCCGAAACCTGAGATTGCCGTTCAAAATATTCCTTTGGACCCTGGCGTTGCCCCTGTTTCTGTTAAAGTGTCTTACGGACACATATCGACTATTAATATTTTGGATTCCACAGGATCGCCATGGCCTATCGAAGATATTGCATGGGCTGGAGATTTTGAAATTATTGAGACAACGGCTGGTGAAATCGCCAATATCATTCGTGTTACCCCACAATCTGAATATGCAGCGGGCAATATGTCGATTAAGTTAATTGGCTTACAAACGCCTGTTATTCTTGTTTTGGATACAAGCCGCGATATGGTGCATTATCGTTTTGACGCCGTTATTCCAGAGGTTGGGCCTTTTGCGAAATCGCCAATCATACAAGGTGGTATTAACATTTCTGCTGGGGACCCTCAACTTACGAGTATTTTAGAGGGGGTTATCCCTCCAGGCGCGCTCCGCATGAGTGTTTCGGGCGTTGATACGCGTACAAGCGCTTATAGTTATAACGGGCTCACTATATTAAGGACGCCTTTTTCTATGCTATCGCCAGCTTGGGAGAGTTCCGTATCTTCTGCAGATGGGACGCATGTCTATGCGTTTCGTGAAACGCCAGTTGTTTTGCTTTCTGAGGGCGGAAGAATGCTTCGTGCCCGTATATCCAGCCGTGGAGATATCTTAGATGAATAATGATTTTGAAGATAATGAAGATTTCGACCTTGATGATTCTAGTTTCGATGACTTTGAGGAAAAAGATAAAACCCTAGGTGGTTTTATGAAAGATAATCCTATTGCAAAAGTTGGGATTATCGCAGGTGTTATTGTTGTTGTTTTTGGTGTCATTATTTTTGCAGGTGGCGATAGCTCAACTGTAGAAAATTCATTCATTAATCAGGCTCCTGATATTGCTGCCCCTCCGGGAACCGAAGCTGCGAGCCAGGAATATATTGAAGCTATTCAAGAAGTTAATGAACGTGATCGTGAAATTGCCGAAGCGACAGGTGGTAGTGCATTGCCTACACCTATTGAGCCGCCTGTTGGTGTTTTAACCGTTCCTGAACAGGATGTAGATGAAGAAGATCCTTTGCAGCGTTGGCGCAGGCTTCAAGAAGAGCGACTTCAAAGAGAGTTGCAACAAGCGCAGACAATCGAACCAACAGCTTTGCCTGATGATACAGCGAGACAAGAGCAACTTGAACAGCTGGCTGAAGCAATGTCATCACAGATGCAAGCCGTTTTAGATTCTAAGGAAGTTGAAATTTCTTATTTAAGTATTACTAATTTAGATGAGTTTCTCAAAAACATTGAAGAACGTAATGGCAATTCTCAGCAAGATGGCTTTAGTGGAAGCGGTTTTGATGACGGTGAATTAGATGAAGAAATCATTCAAGAGGTTCTTCTTGCTGCTGGTGAAATTGAATATGCGCAGCTTTTGATTGAAGCCAATACTGATGCGCCAGGGCCAATTATGGCGCAAATTTTAACTGGGCCATTAAAAGGTGGACGACTTATTGGTTCCTTTGAGGCGCAAAATGAATATTTGACACTGAATTTTAGTACTCTTTCTCTTAATGATGAGGTCTTAACGGTCGATGCTATTGCTATTGACCCAAAAACAACATTGCCTGGATTTGTTACTGAGATTAATAATCGATATCTTCAAAGAATTCTATTGCCTGCTGCCGCCGCGTTTATTACCGGTTTTGCTGAAGCAGTTGCAGAATCAGGGCGAACAAGCGTTACTATTGAAGGTGAAACAGTATCTGAAGATACCGAAGATGCCAGCACAGAAGAAGAGGTTGCGTCAGGTATTACAGAGGCAGGTGAAGCCATTTCAGAAATCATTGATGAAGAGGTTGATGAAATTGAGCCGCTTATTCGTGTTGAAGTTGGCACTCCTCTTGGCATTTTATTTGTGTCTTCTGTTACTACTCAAGATGACGCTATCTAATCTAAAAATAATCAATTTAAAGGCGAATCCATGATTTCAGATGATTTAAAAGATGATGACATTATCGATGATGATTTTGATATCGATGATTTTGAGGATGAAGATTGGGACAGCGAAGATGAAGATCTAGGTATTTCAGATACAGGCTCCGAAGTTTCATCCGAACAAAAAGATAAAACTTTTTTACAAAAGTTCTTTATTCCAATCGTTATTGCTATTTTTGGAGTTTTTGGCGCTATATTCTTGGCAGGGCAAGGCTTTTTAGGTTCAGGCTCTTCGGATGTTGATGTTGCAGCAGAGACTGTCGTTGTAGCATCGCCAGATGTTTCCGCTCCGCAACAAAGCAGCGATATGGCCAACACGACAGATGACGTGCAAGATTTGCAAGTAATCATGAAAGCGCCTACAGATGCGCCAAATGAACTATCGCAACTGCCGGAAACAACATTAAGGCCACTTCCCGGCGACAGCGCAGATCAACAACTTGAGCTTGTAGATTTAGAAGCTGAGCTACGAAATGCACCAGAAGCTGAAACACTGCCTATCATGGACGAGCCACCTATGGAGACTTTAGATATTTCTTCTCTTGAAATCGATGACGCTCCCTTGATGGATGTTAAAGAGCCTATGCTCGAAATTTCTGATATTCCTGAATTTGAAATTGCCGATATTCCAGCTGAAATTGTTTCGCCTATTGAAGAGACCGCTCTTGATATTAAAGAGACATTAGTGGAAGACCCTATTGCTGAAGAGCCTTTTTTAGAAGAGGCCGTTATAAACGAAGCCGTTAAAGAGGCGGTTATGTTCGACAATAGTGCTTTAGAAACAGAGCCTAACAGCAAAGAAGATGTTATGGCATTAGAAAAGGCGATTGATGATCTTAAGTCAGAAAATGAAAATTTAAATCAGAATCTAATTAATAATGAAGCTGTTATAAGCGGTTTAAATTCTGAAGTTGAGTCTTTGAAGGCTATGATTGAAGAGCTAAAATTGGTTGCTTCTAATCAGAATAAGACTGATACAACATCGGAAAAGCTCCAGAAAACTGATCAAGTTATTGAAGAAAAACCAGCAATAGCGCCTAAAAAGGCAGTTTCCAAAACAAAACCTTCCCCTAGAAAAGCTGTGAAATGGGTTTTAAAATCTGCTCAACCTGGTAAAGCCACTATATCCAGGCAAGGCTCTAATGATCTTAAAAGCGTAGAAATTGGTAGCGTTGTAGCGGGTATAGGGCGCGTTACTGATGTAAGTCTTATTAATGGCGCTTGGGTTGTTAAAGGGACCAGAGGTAGTATTTCACGTTAATTGTTTGGCGTTATAAGTCCTTACTTTATCTTAACTATTTTCCATTTTAATAAGGGTGTTGCGCGTCTTATTAAGTTAATTTCTTACTGTTAAGATAAAATTAAGATAAAATGTGATCTAATATAATTATGTTGGGAAAATATTTTAAAAATTTAGACCTTGTTCAATCACAAAAATTTGTGATGACATTTATATTTGTTTTAGCGCTTAGCGCGTTACCATCTATTGCATATGCGCAGGTTTCTGCCATAGCGACAAGTATTACAGCTTCCGCAGAAGACCTTCCGGGTCTTGTTTCCGCTTTCGCATATTTATTAGGCTTACTTTTTGGTGTACGTGGCGTACTCAAATTACGTGCGCATGTTGAAAACCCGGGCAACGGATCAGGACAAACACCGCTTAGAACCCCCATTGTTAGTTTTATTGTTGGTGGTGCATTATTTGCACTTCCCATGCTTTTAAGCGCGGCACAAAACACCATTGATGGTGGTGCAACGGGTGGATTTTTAGGCATATTAGGATCTTTATTTACAGGTATCACAGCCTTTTCCTCTGGTTTCTCATTAGGCTTTGGTTCTAACTTCAACCAAATCTTAGATGCGATTACTGTCTCATTATTAACAGTTCCTGGTTTAATATCGGCAGCGTCTTATTTATTAGGCTTAGTTCTTGTGGTCATGGGTGCCATCAAGGTTAAAGAACATGTAGAAACACCCGAACAGGTTAAAGTTAGCGAAGCTGTTATTCGCTTATTAGCTGGTGGCGCGTTACTTACGATGCCGGTTATTTACGATGCGATGTATACAACCATTGAAGGTACAGGCGGTATCTTTGGTGTGTTTGCAATGTTTACAGGGCCATTCACATCAGACTTTATTGGTGCGAATTGTACAGTAGGAACGACTGGATTAGGTCAACGCATTTGTGGAATTGTTACACATACAGGCGCTTTCCCAGCATTCTTGACAGCAATAGCTTACATTTTTGGTCTTGTTATGGGTGTTTGGGGTATTTTGAAAATACGCGACCATGTTTTAAACCCACAGCAAACAGGCGTTTTTGAAGGCATTAGCCGATTAATCGCAGGTGGTGCATTCTTCGCACTCCCATTTGTTGTGCAGGTCTTTACCAATAGTGTTGTCGGCACAGGTATCACAGGGTCAGCTTTCACAAGTTATAATCACGGAAACGCAACAATTAATGGTTATGTTACTTCACTATTAACTAGCGGTAGCTGTCCTACGGGTGTTGGTTTAGACGCCATGATGCTCTGTTTAGCGAGTGATATACTTGGGCCTATTCATGTTGTTTTAAATTTCTTCGCTTTTGTTGCTGGTATTATCTTTATCATGATTGGAATTTCCCGCTTGATTAAAGGGGCGCAAGAAGGCGCGAAAGCGCCCGGTGGATTGGGCACGCTCATGACATTTGCTATCGGTGGTGCGTTGATTTCTTATAATGATATTATTCGCGCAGCTACGACCACATTTACAGGTAGCTCGACGACTTTCACCAATGCAAAAATGCAATACACCACAGGTATGAGCGCAGATGAAACGGCTGCTGCACATGCTGTTATTACCGCGGTTATCAAATTTATGATTGTCATCGGTATTATTAGTTTTGTTCGTGGATTATTCATTGTTCGCAGTGTAGCGGAAGGTAATCAACAAGCATCTATGATGGCTGGTGTAACGCATCTTATTGGTGGCGCATTAGCGGTTAATCTAGGGCCCGTTCTCAATGCTGTACAAGAGACTTTAGGTACGACCGGATTTGGTGTAACATTCACCTAATAGATTTCTATTTCTTTTAAAAATCATACAAGGTTTATAATGTGAAAACAGGTGAATTGAGTCTTGGCATTTTTCGCCCGCCTACAAAAAGCAAAGGCGCAGGTAAACTTCCCAACGATCTTAAGCAAAAAATTATAGAACGTGATAATTACACCTGTAATTACTGTGGTTTTAAAGCCAAAAAATATCAGGAGATCTTTTTTCTCAATCAAGATGACGGTGATCATAGAGAAAAAAACATGGTTACAACTTGTATTTTTTGTCATCAATGCTTCCAGCTAGAAAAAGTAAGTGAAATGAAGTCAGGCGTTCTTATCTGGCTGCCTGAGATTCAACAAAAAGAGCTACATCACATTGCACGGTCCATTTATGTTGCGAGAATTTCACAAGGGCCTGTCGCAGAAGCCGCGCGTAAAAATTTAGATATTATTATGTCACGCAGAGAAGAAGCGAAAAAAAGAATCAGTACGGATGATCCTTATATCCTTTCAACTGTATTGCGGGATTATCTGGGCCCTAAGTCTTACAAAGAGCGTATGACAAAATTAGAAGGCATTCGTTTATTCCCATTAGATCGTCGTATTATCAAAGAAGCCGAGCTGGAATTTAACCAATTTCCACAAATATTAGCGTATTGGCGCTCAAAAGATGGTCCTTTTGGTGGAAAAGCACCGCCGACGTGGGTTGCTAAGTATCAGGAATTATTAGCAAAAACTGCTTAAACTATGAATAAGGCAGAAATAAGGCAGAAATTTACTGATTTTTAAGCTTTGATGTGATACTCTAATATTATCAGTTATGTTTAGTGAAAGTATTTTAAGGAGACACACACATGTTTAAGAAACATTATTACGCAGCAGGCGCTGCTTTAACAGTTGGAATGATCGCAAGTAGCTCAGATGCACATGCTGCAGGTAAAAGCTTTAGTGACATTGCCACTAACATTGCAACATCTATCGCCAGCTTACCTGGTTTGATTTCAGGTCTAGCTTATCTTTTCGGAACATTGATTGGTGTTCTTGGTATTATGAAGATCAAAGATCATGTTGAAAATCCAACACAGACACCATTAAAAGACGGCGCTGTTCGCCTTGCTGCTGGTGGTGGTTTGTTCGCACTTCCAATTATCTACGATGCGATGTTTACAACAATCGGTACCGGTAACACAACTGACGTTGCTGTTCTTAAGAAAGTTAAATTGGGCGTGTAATACACACACTCTTAAATTACGCAATTTTAAACAGAGCCAAATTGGCTCTGTTTTTTTATTACGAAAAAATCTTACAATGAAAGTGTTATTGCCTATATTAATAAGTCAAAAGAATTGTTAATATTTAATATATGAACACGTTTTCAAAAATTTTACAGCCCTTCCAAAAAGCTTTTCGCCAATCGGTTTCTTCTTTCATACAGTTGGAAACATCCGACAATGATACAACGATCGTTGCCGCCGATGGATCATTAGTCTCTTATGTTAAAATTGAGGGAAGTCGTCAAATTATCGGTGACGAAGAATATCAACATATTGTTGATTCAGCGACGATTAAAATGGGCTCAAAGTTTGACCGTCAAGGGCATGCTATACAGGTCTTCTTTTCGCGTGATCCATCGCGCATTCGAAAAGAGTTAGAGACACTTATCCAGCCGTCTCGCAAAACAGCCCAAAATTCAGTGGTTGATGTCGATGATGTTTTTGAGGAGCGGATCAAGCACCTTGAGCGCTTTCTTACGCATGAGTCTTGTTATTTTGTTTTATGGACACGCCCCAGCGCACTTACACAAAGTGAGTTGAATCAGAATAAAAAAGACGTTCAAGAAAAAGCAAAAAAATGGGTAACAGCTCCGAATGCGCAATATCCATACGCAACTATCGAGCCACTTCGCACACGTCACAAAAGTTATGTGGCCGCTATTATGTCGGCTTTAAGCGAGCTTGCGATTCAAGGAAATCTGTTAGATGTTCACACCGCGATAAGACATGTCCGTAATAATTTATTCCCTGATCGTGCAAACGACGATTGGAAGCCGTGCTTACCTGGAGATACTATCCCGCCAAGGATGCCAACAGATCGCGTTGATGTGTCTGATTTATTGTGGCCAAGCCTTCCCAACCAAATTACAGCAGCAGACGCAAAGGTTCTTGGTAAGTCGATTGTTCGCATTGGTAATTTATTATGGGCCGGAGGGGATATGACCCTTGGTCCTATGGATGCCACTGGTTTCCCTGTTTTACTAAACCGTCTTGTTGAGGCTGATGTTCCATTTCGTATTTCCTTTCTTGTTGAGGGTGGCGGCATTTATGCGACATCGTTTAGAACCTTTATTGCGACCATTATGGGGCCCACGAATGCCGCTAATAAGCAGATTAAATACTCATTAGAAGGCTTGCAATCCGTTGCGCGTAAAGAGCCTGTTGTTAGGATGCGTATTTCTTTTGCAACATGGTGTGAAGTTAGCGAAAAAGACGTTATTCTTGATCGTCTTTCCATTCTTTTACAATCCATTGAAAGTTGGGGTTACTCTCAGGTTAGTGAATTTTCCGGTGATCCGCTTGATTGTGTGATGTCATCAGCGATGGGTATTCATTGCGCGGGAACGGCAACGACCGGAATTGCGCCACTCATCGAAATGATGCGCCTTTTGCCATGGCAACGACCATCAAGCCCATTTGATCAAGGGTCTATTATTTTAAGAACGCCAGATGGTAAAGCTTGGCCGTATCAAACAGGAACAAATTTAACAACAACATGGTTTGATTTAATCTTTGCACAGCCAGGTGCGGGTAAATCTGTTTTGCTTAATACGCTTAATTTGGGTACATGTTTTGGCCCAGGTTTGAGTAAGCTACCTTTTATCGCAGTTATTGATATTGGGCCGTCTTCATCGGGACTTATTTCACTTGTTCGTGAAGCATTGCCATTAAACAGGCAACATGAAGCGGCTTATTATCGCCTTCAAATGTCGCATCAATATGCGATTAATCCATTTGATACGCAGGTTGGTTGTCGTAAACCTTTGCCAGATGAGCGTAGTTATCTTGTTGAATTGCTTACGTTACTTTGTACACCGCCAGGTTACGAAAAGCCTTATGATGGGATGCAGCAGCTCTGTGGTCTTGTTATTGATGAGATGTATCGTTGGCGTGATGATAAAGCGGCCAATGCAGAACCTCGCCCTTATTTGCCACGTTTGGAAGCAGATGTTGACGAGGCATTGCAAAAATATAATGTGCATTTACCGACAGATCCTTATTGGTGGGATGTTGTCGATAAAATGTTTGAATTAGAGCAATATCATGTTGCTAACCTTGCGCAACGTCACGCCGTTCCAACGCTTAGCGATTCCATTACTGCGTCACGTCGTCCGCAAATTCGTTCTCTTTTGGAAGAGACATCCGTTGGGTTTAGTGCTGAAACAGTGATTGGCGCGTTTGAACGAATGGTAACATCAGCCATTCGTGAATTTCCGATTCTATCGTCTGTTACACAATTTGATATTGCCGATGCACGTATTTGTTCGCTTGATCTTATGGATGTTGCGCCCCAAGGGGATGAAACCGCAGATCGACAGACAAGTATCATGTACATGCTTGCGCGCCACGCGCTTGTGCGTAGTTGGTGGATGAGTAAAGAAGCGGTTGATCATGTACCAGAGAAATACCAACAATATCACGAGCTTCGCCTTCAAGAGATTAGCGAGTCACCGAAGCGCCTTTGTTATGACGAATTTCATAGAACGAGTAAATCTTACTCCGTGCGATCACAGGTTATTCGTGATGTGCGTGAAGGTCGTAAGCGCGGTGTTCAAATCGTTTTAACATCTCAGCTTTTGGATGATTTTGATGATGATATGGTTGATTTGGCAACAGGTGTCTGGATTTTAGGTACGGCAATTTCTGATAAGGCTGTTGATGATGTTCAAAACCGTTTTGGCCTTTCCAATACAGCTCGCAATGTTATTCGTCACAAACTAACGGGACCCAAATCAACCGGGGCGCCATGTTTGTTTGTTTTAGGAACGACGGATGGGCGTTATGAACAGCATCTTTATAATACACTTGGGCCTATTGAGCTCTGGGCATTATCGACGTCGTCTGAAGATGTGGCTATTCGTAATAGATTATACGGCAAATTAGGCGCTAGTCGTGCACGACAAATGTTAGCAGCAATGTTTCCAGGTGGAAGTGCGCGTAGTGAAATTCGTCGTCGTGTTCTTGCACGAAGTGATGACGGGCAAGCTCGTGCCGCCATGATTAGCTATATCATTAACGAAATTGTTGAAGAGATGGTAGAGGCCAGCCGTATCGCACAAAAAGAAGAAACAGCAGGCCGCGTCAAAGCAGTGAGTTAAGGTTTTTGGATGGCTGATAGTAAGAAAAAATTATCGATTGCGCAGAAAATACTAAACCGGAAAAAAGATCCCGCGTTGATGAAGCAACTCGACTCCGAGCAGCTTGATATAGAAGCAGCAGAGCCAGTTGTTCAAAAGCCCAAAAAAAAGAGTAAAGAGCCAGACGAAATTGAAGAAATCGTCAAAAAAAGTAAGCTTCAGGCTGCTAATCTTCTCAAAAAGAGGCAACGTAAGAGACTTATTATTGCTTCTCCTTTTGTAATCGTTATTGGCTATTTTATTTATTGGTTCAATACACCTTATTATGCTGGGCTTGATTATGGATTTTGCCGTGTTTTCTTAGAGCTTAATGTTCAATATCCTGATCGTTTACGTTTGAGTGAGATTGAAGAAAAGCGTGATTTTGTTCGTATTTGGTATATGCAGACCGATTCTTTTGGCCAAGAACGATTGGAAAATATTGAATGTTATCATGGTCAAGATCCTGAGCTTGGCTATTTTATTGAAAAAGTCCGTGTTGATCGCCGTGAAATTGATCCCGCGAAAGTGGCGCGTTTCAACAAAAGTCTTACTACGATTGTCGCATATCCGCCCGACCTTGCGCATCCTGTTAAACTAAGAGATGCTCTTGGCAATATCGATATTCAGACTTATCTATTTAGAAAACCAATCTTTTAAAAATACACGGAGATGAGGATGGAATATCGTAAACTTGGTCGTACTGGCCTTGATGTTAGCCTTATATGTTTGGGTACCATGACATGGGGACGCCAAAATAATGAAGCAGAAGGCCATGAACAGATGGATTATGCCCTTAGTCGTGGCGTTAATTTCTGGGATACGGCTGAGATGTATGCGGTTCCACCAACGCCCGATACATACGGAAAGACAGAAGAGATTATTGGTACATGGTTCGCCAAAAATCCTGAAAAACGTAAAGATGTGATTTTAGCCAGTAAAGTTGTTGGGTCAGGTTTTCCATGGATACGTGATGGGAATGCACAAATAGATCGCGGCAATATTTTAGATGCCATTGAGAGTTCTCTCAAAAGGCTACAGACAGATTATATCGATCTTTATCAATTGCATTGGCCCAATAGAAGTACGTATCATTTTGGACGACACTGGGACTTTAACCCCAACATCGATCCCGCGCGCGAGGAAGCAAATTTTATCGAGGTTTTAGAAACTCTTGATGAGCAGATCAAGGCAGGGAAAATTCGTCACGTAGGGCTTTCTGATGACACGGCATGGGGAACAATGAAATATCTCCACCTTGCGGAAAAACATAATTTACCCCGTATGCAATCCATTCAGAACGAATATTCTCTTCTTTGTCGTTTGTTTGAAAATGATTTGCAAGAAATTGCACTTGCGGAAGATTGCGGATTATTAGCGTGGTCACCGCTTGCGACAGGAATGATTAGCGGGAAATACGCGAATGGAGCGCGGCCCGAAGGGACACGTTGGACATTAGAAACACGAGGTATTCAGCGTGATACAAAACAGGCCCATGCAGCAGTTCAAGCATATATTGATGTAGCCGCTAAGCATGGTTTAGATGTTTGTCAGATGGCGCTCGCGTTTGTGAATATGCAGCCCTTTGTGACGACAAATATTATCGGAGCGACAAATATGGAGCAGTTAAAAAGCAACATTGATTCTATTGATCTTACGCTCTCGCAAGATGTGCTTGATGATATTGAACAGGTTTATAAGGATTATCCGATTCCTTATTAAGCGTTTTAACCTAGAAATATCCCCGACTCGGTTACGACATAAGCAGAAGCAACGGGCGTTAAGCGCGGGAGCATTCTTTTTTCCTCCGCTTGCGTGGCCAGTAGTTCTACTTTTACAGCGGGGCCTACAATTCTGCATGCTTCATCAAATCTGTTTCCCAAATAGCGCGCTTCCATGACGGTAGTTGTGTCATCGTGCGGCTGTGTCGGGCTTGAAACTCTTATCCAATCCGCTTGGCGCCATTGTGGTAGTTGTTGTAGATGGGCTAAGGCTTTCTCACTTACTGACATTTTACATCCCCCTTTTGATGTCTTATTTGACTATGGGTGAATGCATTTAAAGTGCAATTAAATGATGTGATGCAGCGCGGCAATATAGGTTTTTATTTGGGGATCAATATCCAATAACGCCCTTTTGATTTCATCGGTCCTGCCAGTTTTTCAGCTGTCTCACCGTAACCCCAAAAGACATCACCCCGCACAGGGCCACGAATAGCGCCGCCAGTATCTTGAGTCACCATAAGCCTTTGTATAGGCGGTGAATCTGGGATTGGGGATTCAATATCTGTCCAAATTGGTATGCCATATGAGATTAAAGAACGATCAATCGCAAGCGAACGTCCAGGGGTAAGCGCAACGCCTTCACCGCCTAATGGACCATCACTTTCTAATTCTCTGAAAAAGACATATGATTGGTTGGTATTCATGATTTCATAAGCCTGCTCAGGGTTTGATTCTAACCAAGTCCGAATCGTTTGAAGTGACACTTCTTTTTTTGTTAACTGATCGCGTTTGATCAACTCTCTTCCGATTGCGTAATAAGGGTGGCCGTTTTGGCCAGCATAGCCAATGCGCATTGTGGCTCCATCATCTAATTCTACTACGCCTGAGCCTTGAATTTGGACAAAAAATGCATCAACGGGGTCATCTACCCAAACAAGAACTTGGTCGTTGTGTGGCCAATCGCCATTTACAATCTGCTCGCGAGATTCGTATGGTTTTAATTTTCCATCAATAACCCGGCCCGCGATGCGGCGCCCTTTAAGATCATCACGAAATTCACCGAGCTGAACCATGACCAAATCATCGGCGCGTTTATAGAGCGGCGTGTTATAGCGTTCTGATTGTTGTCGCGATCCTTTTAAGCTGGCTTCGTAATATCCAGTGAAAAGTCCTTGTGTCTTTTTATCGGCGTTCACGACATATGGTATAAAATATGTTTCAAAAAATGTGTGTAATGTTTGGTTGTCTGGATTTATGAATGACAGGAATTTTTCACATGGTTCTTTCCAATCTCCGAATGTTCCAGCGGCTTTTAGAGGGCCAAATTTTTTGTCCGAAGATCCTTTCATGATCCTTGTGCATGATTTGATAAATGCAGGTGAAAATGTTGCAAGATCATCTTGGCTCCAACCTGGCAGTTTTGAAAATTCAGTTTGCTTTAGTAAAAGTTCTGGCTTTTTTTCTTGAGACGGTGCGCTTTGGCAGGCGGCTAAAGATAAAATCATTACATATGATAGAAAAATGCGTGTCATAAACGATATATGAACACGCATTGTATGAATTATCCAGCTCTATTGAATTGCTTCAATTTGAATTTGGGATTGTTTCATTATCGCCTTCAAAATCACCGCGTGTTTCAACAACAAACCAGCGTGGATCACGTGATTTTAAGTCGCGAGAGAATGTCCAAATATCGCGCATATCAACTTCACGGTCGGGATGGCCGCTAAGAATTTCATCGTCTTTATCTTTTGTTACTGTCAATTCACTTGCAAGGAAACGAACAGTAATATTAGCAGTTTTGCCGTTCAAATCGGCTTCTATAATCTCAGCTTTTTTAATGGCTTGAATTTCGCTTAGCATTGTCTCGCCTGCTTTTTCACGCGCGTCCATTGCGCTTTCAAATGCCGTATAGACATTATCTGATAAAAGATCTTGAAGCATTTCACGATCACCTTCAGCAAAGCCTTCAACGACCATTGCAAATACGTCTTGGACGGCTTCTGAAAAGAATTTTACATCGAAATCTTTATCTGCATCGGCAATGAGAAGAAGACCCTCTTCTGCGGTTTTGGATTCGATTGATGTAACGTTATTATCATCGTTTTGGAGGTTTTGAATCTGATCTTCTGCGCTAATCGGTGCTACTGGATTAAGGTCATTATTTTCATATGTCTGATTATCACGATCCAGCGAAATAATATTATCGGAACGATCACGTTCTTCGCCATGGCGCGTGCCCAGCAGACTACGCAACCAAAATACAAGGCCGCCAGCTACTAGTGCGTAAATTAATAATTCTCCGGTCACAGGGTATTTATCCTTATCCGTAATGTCTTATGTATCTATTATTCTAACACAATATGGTCTTTTAGAGGAGTTTAGGCAACTAAAAGCCTCACTATTTATTTGATAGCAGCACTTTAAACGATTATGCCTATAGATCATAAGAATAGTTCATTTTAAATAGATTGGTTTTTAATATGCCATTTTTAATATTATTTGTTGTTATACCCTTCATTGAATTAGCAATTTTCGCGGCTGTCAGTGACCATATCGGCCTTATTACGGCGCTTTTATTTGCCTTACTAACAGCGATGATCGGCGGAAATGTTGTTCGCATGCAAGGCTTGCAAACATTTTCATCCATGCGAGGAAGCATGGATAAGGGAAACATTCCGACAACTGAAATTTTTGATGGATTTTGCCTTGTTGCAGCTGGGGCTTTATTAATTACACCAGGATTTTTAACGGATGCGATTGGGTTTGTGCTTTTGGTGCCGCGTTTTCGGGATTTTTTGCGTGTCACGCTTAAAAAGCATACGAATTTCAATGTTCATACAGCTGGTTTTGGGCAGGCAACGCCGCATGATCCAACCATCATAGAGGGCGAGTATGAGGCTGATAATGGTGATACACAAGAGAACGAGAATGATACAAAGCGTTTATCTTGAGTGCATAGAATGCGCGTGCTATGCGTTAATAACTTTATAACTTTGAAAGACAGGCATTATGAGTGAAACAAAAGACACAAAAGCACCAGTGGATAACGCAGGACAGGGACAAGAACAGATGGTTGCGCAAGATATGCCAGTGACCATACATGCACAATATGTTCGTGATTTATCTTTTGAAAATCCAAATGCGCCAGAATCCCTGCGCCCTTCATCTGATGCACCGGAAATGGATATTAATATTGGCATGGATGCACGCAAATTGGAGGATGATACCCTCGATAATTTGTTTGAAGTTGTTTTAAATGTTCGCGCGGCTGCAGAGCGTAAAGGCGATGCGTCTTTTATTGCTGAACTTCAATATGGCGTTACAGTTTCCATTGATACAAAAGTCCCAGAAGATAATCATCATCCTTTGCTTTTGATCGAAATTCCACGCATGGCGTTTCCTTTTGTACGCCAAATCATTAGTGATTTAACCGTTCAAGGTGGCTTCCCGCCATTATTGCTTAATCCTGTTGATTTTCATGCGCTTTATATGAGCCGTTTTGGAGCGGAGATTGAACAAGCGCAAAAAGACGCGGCCGCGGCAGCTACTAACTAATGACTTTAAGCGGATCGCTTTTTCCAAAGCGGTTCATTTAATTTTTGAAGCAGCTCTTCGTGGGCTGCTTTTTCTATGTCTGAAACTTTAAAATTACGAGGTTCTCGAAATTTTTTCTCTGATGTTTGGGCATTTAAGGACTGCTTTTCTGATTTCTTTTGATCAGAAGAAAGGCTTAATCCATGTTGACGGCCACCGATAAGCTCAAGATAGACTTCTGCTAGTAATTCGGAATCCAATAGCGCGCCATGATAGGTTCGTTCGGTGTTATCAATTTCATAACGTCGGCATAACGCATCCAAATTAGCGGGGGAGCCAGGGAATTTTTTTCGCGCGATAGCTAAAGTGTCGATAACGCGTGACCAACTTATCGCGGGGTGGCCGACCTTACCGAGTTGATAATTTAAGAATTTCATATCAAATTCAGCATTATGGATGACAAGTTTGGAATCTTTTCCGATAAAATCAATAAAGTCCGTGTAGCATTCTTCAAATGTCGGTTTATCCGCCACAAATTCATTTGTAATTCCATGAACTGCGATAACTTCTTCGGGGATATTGCGTTCCGGATTGATATAAAGCTGAAGGTGCTTTCCAGTTGGCATGTGATTGATCAATTCAATGCAGCCAATCTCAACCATGCGGTCGCCTTGTGTCGGGTCAAAGCCTGTTGTCTCAGTATCTAAAACAATTTCGCGTTTCATACTTAAAACTCCATCTCTTTCAGCCAGTCATTAAAGAATTTTTCAGCTTGGCCATTGAGAGTTTGAATATTTTTCGATGTTTGTTTTCGCAAATCTTGTACAGGTATGAGCGGGTTTTGCCCTGTTACGTCGCCTTGGAACATAACAAACCATTCTTGCAACTGGCGTTCTTGAACTTCAGGGTGGCATTGCAGACCTAAAGAGTTACCGATTGTATATATTTGGTTTTTATACTGCGCCGTTGAGGCTAAAACTTTTGCGCCTGAAGGCTTATCAAATGTGTCACCGTGCCAATGAAACATGTTGGTTTTCGATCCACATAAATGTTCAGCGATTGTGCCTTTACCGTCTTGCGTGATGTTTAGTTTTTGCCATCCAACTTCCCGGTTTTCACCCTTGAAAACCTCTGCACCAGCGGCGGCGGCCATAATTTGCGAGCCTAAGCAGATGCCGATTGTTGGAAGATTTGCATCAAGGCGCTTTTTTACCAGTTCTATCTCTTGATTTAAAAACGGATAATCATCGGCCTGATAAACGCCGACGGGGCCGCCCATAATAACCATTAAGTCAGGCCTTAATGCTTCGATATCGTCGAGGCCGTGTCGCGGGGCATTGATTGTGCGAATGCGCATCCCACGTTTCACGATCGTCTGACCGAGTGTGCATGAGCCCTCAGGTTGTAGATGGGTGATGATTAGCGCGCCTTTTTTCGAACTCATGCGGTTTGCTCTTCTTGTTCTTCCTCAATGTTGCGTAAATTATAGATGATTTCTTTCAAGGATTGCATCATTTTTGCTTTGCCTAATCCACTGGGGATGACGAAATCTGCGCGAGCACATTTTTCATCATCAGGCATTTGTCGTTCTAAAATCGCTTGGAATTTTTTTTCTGTCATATTTGGTCGGGACATGACGCGCTCTTTTTGAATAAATGCCGGAGCGCTGACTGTGATTGCGTAATCAATATTTTGCTCGGCGCCAGTTTCAAAAAGGAGCGGTATGTCTAATGCCACAATATCAGCGCCTGCATTTTTTTGAATGCGCATAAACTCATTTTGGGACTTTCTGACCAGCGGGTGCAGAATTCTTTCAAGTTTCTCTCGCTCTATCGAATTTTCGAAAACAAGTTTACCCAAGCGTTTGCGATTAAAGCCGCGGGTGCCGTTTTTGTTTTTGCGTCCATAAATTGAAAAATATTTATAAAATGGAAACTGCGCCGCCAATGCAAGGCGCGCTTGTTCATCTGAAGATAATATGCGATGAACCTCGGCGTCGGAATCATGGACGGGAATTCCCATGGTGTTAAGCATTCCTGCTGCGGTGCTTTTTCCCATTCCTATTGATCCTGTTATGCCGATGACTATCATTTTAAAATCAATGTCTCCAAGGTGTCATCAACATCCGGCATTGTACCAAACCATTCTAGAAATGCTGGTCGGGCCTGATGCAGGAGCATGCCTATTCCCGTTACTGTTGGGTTGCCCCTATCACTCGCGTTTTTTAAAAGCTGGGTTTGAAGAGGGTTATAAACGATATCATTGACTAGTACATCTGCACTTAAAGCGTCGAGATTAAGATCTAACTCAGGCTGGTCTTTCATTCCTAATGATGATGCATTCACGACTAGGTTTGCCCATTGTAACGCTTCGTGGCGCTCTTCCCAATCAATGACTTCGACTAGATCAGTTCCCAATCCTATATCTTGTGCGATTTTTTCTGCGCGGCTTTTTGTGCGGTTCACTAAAATAACTTCTGGTATGCGTTGTCCGATTAAACCGCTTACAACGGCGCGCGCGGCTCCGCCTGCACCAATGACGACTGCTGCCCCGGCTTCAAAATCAAAATCAGGAGATGTTGATTTGATATTTGTAAGGAAACCGAAAGAATCTGTATTGAGGCCGCGCAGCTTTCCGCTCTCTTCAATCACAACTGTGTTCACCGCACCACAAGCCGCTGCATTATGATCGATATCATCGCATAGATCCATGATTGCTTCTTTGTGAGGGATTGTAACATTGAAGCCAGCGTAGCCTTCATCGATTAATTTTTGGACCCCTTCTTTCAAGTTTTCAGGGGCAATATCGATGGCTTCATAGGACCCATTAAGGCCGCCCTGCTCTATCCAATAATTATGAATGAGTGGTGATTTACTGTGGCTTATGGGGTGGCCTATAACGGCGGCTTTTATTGGCTTGCTCATGTTTGCTCTCTTAGGAATTGGAGAAGTGGTAATAGCGGCATCCCTAGAATTGTGAAGTAATTGGCTTTCGTTTGTTCAAACAACCATGCGCCATAACTTTCATAAGCGTAAGCGCCAACACATGATGTTACATCATTACCAGCTTTATTGAGATAGGTTTCAAGAAATTCATCATCAAAATCGTGCATTTTTAAAACTGCACTATCGCTTGCTTGCCAAATGATTTGATTATTGAGCGCGACAGCAACAGAGGACGTTAATGTATGCGATCTATTTCTCAATGTTTTTAGTTTATCTCTGGCTTCATCGATTGATGCCGCTTTTTGGAATAATGTGCCTTCACATTCCATTACTTGATCTGATCCAATGATAAAAGCATTTGGGTTATCTGAAGAAACTGATAGCGCTTTTTCGCAGGCTAATTTTGCGGCGATTTTTTTAGCAGCCTCTTTATTTTTTTGCATTAATTTTAAAATTGCATCTTCGTCAATATCGGCAGGGATGATTTCAAATTCCAAGCTTATGTTTTTCAACATTTTTTGTCTGGCTTGGCTGCCGGATGCAAGAATTAATGTGCGGTTTAGCGAGATCATAATTCTCTTTTTTCCTGATAATTTTGCAAGAGTGTCATAATCTCTGCGGCAGTTT
The DNA here is from genome assembly GCA_045106175.1 of Bdellovibrionales bacterium. Classification (GTDB taxonomy): domain Bacteria; phylum Pseudomonadota; class Alphaproteobacteria; order Micavibrionales; family Micavibrionaceae; genus TMED27. The sequence continues at coordinate 3,839 of JBGCEF010000014.1, read as the reverse complement.
CTTCGACAGATTTTTTTGTGACATCGATAACAGGCCAATCATTCTTACTAAAAAGGCGGCGTGCTTTTCTGATTTCATCTTCGATTTTATCTTCATCGAGATATTCGTTATTTTCAACATAGGCTGGTTTGGCCTCTTCATCATCAGCATGCAGGCGGTTTCTGCGAATTTGCATGAGACGGTTTGGCGCCGCCGTTAGTCCGACATACATTGGTTTTTCTAGTTGGAATTTTTCAGGAGGTACTTCAACGCCTGGTACCAATGGGATGTTTGCGACCTTGATACCGCGTCTGGCAAGGAAGACAGATGTTGGCGTTTTTGATGTTCTGGACACGCCAACAAGAATAACATTTGCCTCCGATAAGCCTTTAAGAGTTTTACCGTCATCATGGCGCATGGCGTAATCAATCGCGGCAACACGTTTAAAATATGCATCATCCAGCGTATGTTGAAGGCCGGGGACGCCTTGGGCATGAAGACCCAAATAGGTCGATAAATTTCGAATAATCGGATCGAGTACAGCCACGCAAGGCACGCCTAATTCTTCGCATTTATCCTGCAGGCGATGGCGCATTTTCTTATCGACGAATGTGAAAATGACTGGGCCTGGGTTTTTTTCAATTCTCTTTATGATGCGTTCCAGCTGCCGCTGTGTTCGTACGAGAGGCCAAAATTTTTGAACCGGATCGATGTCTTCGAATTGCGCAAGACATGCGCGCGCTAGGCCCAAAAGCGTTGTTCCTGTTGCGTCAGAAACAAGATGAAGGTGAAATTTTTTTGGTTCTTCTTTTTTATTTAGGGGCATAAACGCATCATATCGCGTTCAATGACGATTGCAATGCAGTTCAGATTATCAATTATGTTTTAGTGAATTGTTTCAGATTCTTCTGCGTTCATCATACCATTTGGGAAAATTCGTTCGGCTAAATCGAAATTTCTAAATGGTACATTTTGAACGATTATAACATTAATATCGTAGAGAATATGCATAAGATGGGACTGGTTTATTTCATCATTCATACCAGCGTAAATTGGATTTGTTATGATGTCTGATGCGTCATGTTGAAGATATGCGGTTTTATCCGGCAGGCATGATAGACGTTCAATATCTATTTTTTGAATATTTTTATGTCCGAATGGATTTTGTGCGTTTGTAATCGTCATAACATCATCCATATAATCCAGCGTTTCATGGTCGCAAGATGATACGCGTTCATCGCATGTAAACCATTGTTTAAACGTTTCCATCATGGCGCGATGTGAAAATGTTGATGCTGGTTCTTTTTCTAATGTGCGTGAATATTTCATCGCTAAATCACCATCGTCAGAGCCAAGAATATGGCGCCAAATATTATTATGGCCTTCGCATCTTAATTCCCAAGCGACCATGATTGCGATGACGTCCAAATCAGCGGCGCGAATGCGTTCCAGCGTTAAGATACTCTCAGGTGTGTAATCTTCGTCGAATGCACCGTTGCGGTTTTCTTGCCATACATCACGAAGCGCGCGTACTAATGAAATAATTAATATTGATGAAAAATAGGATGATTGTGAAATTGCACTTTTGGAAAGATCGTTATCATTGAGTGTAATTGTTTTTTCAGGAACATCCAAATGAAAGTCTGGGCCATCCAATGTTTCTAGTTTTAATTCCCAGCCTGTTTTTGATGCTTCTTTAAGAAGATTTCTGGCTGTTGGGGAGATTGATAGGACGGATGTAGCCCAGCTTAATGCTCCTTCACCTTCGCAAAGTGAAAGAAACTCTTTTACTGCTTCTACATCTATGTCCATGGAGCCTGCTTTCTTGAAAACAGTATTTTGATGCTCGCAATATAGACTTTTTAGGGGCCATGAGTCACTCGATTTATTTTCAGCGTACAAATCGTTCGCAAATGTGTCTTCGCAAGATGCGTTGCGAATTTTTGATTTACGATTTGATGGTGTTTTTTTCATCGGAGTTAATCCCCCATATGTCGAAAATTTTGTTTCAACAGTATCGTTACTCGCTTGACCATTTGCGCAGATAGATGATGTCGGCGCCTTTATTTGAAGTGCGTTTGGAATCGCTCTTTGGTGACAAGCGTTTTGCTTTTTTACCAGACTTATCCCCGTCTTCTTCCGAGGGGAATAGGGTGATAATGTCTGCGTTTGTTTGTGATTTAGCAATCGCGGCTGTTGTTTTGGTTTCCCCATTTTTTAAATCCTGTATTTCCAAATTGAAATCATCGATACGAGTGTCCGATGCTGAACAGGAATCAATTTGCAACTCGTGTTCCGTTTCTCTGAAAGAGCGCTCAAACTTAATGAACCAAAGGAAATTGGCGTTTGAGCGATCACGGATATCGGAAAAAATTGGGTCATTTATGATCGTCATGGCATGTTCTGCCAGGTAATTTTTGCCGAAAGGCATTTCGCCTAATGCTGCGATTAAAGTTGGTGTAATGTTGTGGGTTGGATTATCAAGTTCAAATACATAGCCTTGATAGTCTGATAACATTTGTTGGATCAAAACTTTATCTTCTGCACGGCATCTTTCTGATAAAAACCATGCTTCGAAAACGGCTGCAGATGCTTCACCATTATTGATTGTACGAAAATCGAGATAAGCTTCTCGTGCAAACGCGCGACCTAAATCAGCCATTGAAGAATTTTCGATGCGTGTCCAAACGTCCTTATTGCCTGTTAATTGTAATTCCCAAGCGATGCGTATCATGGAAACAACCAAATCGCATATTTGCGCACGATTAACTAATACTGCGTTATCGGGGTGGAACATTAACGGATGGATTAAAGCACCTTTGCGATGTTGATAGTGGCGACGCAATTCTTTTGCAGCCGCTAATATTTGGTCAACGTCATTAAGAGATGGATTGATAAATATTTTTGCATTTTTACGATCATAAATAGCATTTTCAATTTGCATGTTATATTCAATTTGAACACCGTATTCAGCGGCTTCAGATAAATAAGCGTTAGCTAAGCGGCTGTTTTTTAGTGCTTTTATGAGTATTGCTATATCTGATTGCGGTTTTTGTATCGTTTCACAGATTACATCTTTGTCTTCTAGGAAATTATCAATATTTGTTGTTCCTAGATCAACGAAAGATGATGAGAAGCTATCGAAAGATTCGATTTCTTTTTTAAGCGTCTTTAATTCATTTTCTAAAACAGCGAAGTCACAATCATCGAAGATGCCCTGTTCTTCTTCAATGTAATCACTTTCATAATCCATGTAAAAAAGCGGTTGTTCGCCAATAATTGTACAAGCGACAGGTTGCGCGTTATTTATTGTGTAAGCTACGCGACAAACTCTTTCGTTTTTGCTTTTTTTCCCCGATTGAATATTTTCAAAAATATCACTCATGTTTGAACCCATTTTTATTTTTTTATAAACCCTATGAATGCACGCAAAATGCATGCCCCTACATTTCCAGTATGACTCCGAAGTTATTAACGGAACCTTTCTAAAATGGCGAAAAATCAAGGTTTTTTGGGGTTTATGAAAATAAATTGCACTTTTTTTGCTAAGTGTGTATAAAAGGTAAATATTTATTTTTCATAATGTATTGCATGGCTTTAGATTTATCATATAATGGAACGATTGGAATAGATGCCAGCCCTATAAACAGATTGGCTGTCTTTAAGCACGTTGTTCAAGGGCAAAATCCTAGTTTCTTAATAGAAACGGATATTCGTAACGCATCGGGTCTCAATCAAGCGATAGACCGGTCGGGTACTGACAGCGTTATGCAGATCTATTGTATGATGCAATTAAAGGCGCTTAATGCGCTTAATCCTGATCTTTTATATGTGGCAAAACCCAATGGCGATGAAATTAC
>JBGCEF010000013.1:0-4090 GCA_045106175.1 Bdellovibrionales bacterium | reverse complement strand
CTTCTGCGATTACATGTAGGGCAAGGGTTGTTTTACCTGAGCTTTCAGGGCCAAACACTTCTACAATACGTCCACGTGGTAAGCCGCCGATACCCAAACCGATATCTAATCCTAATGAACCCGTTGAGATTGATTCGACATTGATCTTCGCGTCTTCGTCATTCAGCTTCATGATTGAGCCTTTACCAAAGGCACGTTCAATTTGTTGAAGAGCAGCATCTAACGCTTGTTCTTTTGCAGTATCTTTTGCGGCGGTGTTTTTACTCATCTCATCGTTCTTTCTTAGGGCTGTTACAGACATTTTAATCTCCTTCATTTAGTCACAGATTCGTGGTCTTCGCAATGTGATGCGAATGCGTATACAAGGTTTCTAACAAGTGTTCTTAAATTTTCTAAAGTTAGAATGTACCATTAATGTTCTTGTGTCAAATAAAAAGAACAAAAAAAGAACAAGCTATCCTTCAAGAACATCTTTAACCTTTGCAGCGAGCTGTTTTAATGTAAAAGGTTTCGGGAGGAAGAAGATATTATCGCCCATATGATCTTTGAGTTTATCTTCGGTATAGCCAGACATGAAAATGATCTTAATGCTTGGGCTGTCTTGGCGCATGCGCTGAACCAATGTTGGGCCGTCCATGCCAGGCATAACAACATCTGTAATAATAAGGTCGAGATATTTATTATCCAGCGCGTTAAAAACCTCTAGAGCGTTTTCTCCACTTTCGGCGGAGATAACTTCATAACCTTTATTGCTTAGCGCACGTTGTGAGAAGGTGCGCACCGCGTCTTCGTCTTCGACGAGCAATATACGTTCGGAGCCTGTTAAGTCTTTTGTTTCTTCTTCAAAAACTTTTTCTTGCTCGTCTTCATCTTCCTGCATATCGATATCGGTGGCGGCGGGCAAATATATGATGAAGGATGTGCCCTCACCTACTTTACTCTCCACATCTAAGAAGCCGCCTGTTTGTCGGATGATGCCGTATACAGTTGATAAGCCAAGCCCTGTACCCTCGCCAACGTCTTTGGTTGTGAAGAATGGATCAAAAATGCGGCTTAAATTTTCTTTTGGAATACCTGATCCCGTGTCCATGAATGCAATTTTCACCCAGTGGCCGGGAGGTAACTCTTCGGAGATAAGCTCTTTTGGTTTTCGGATTGTGAAATTTTCGGTTTCGATGGTGATTTCGCCGCTATTATCCATTGCATCACGTGCGTTGACGGCCAAATTGACAAAGACTTGTTCGAATTGTGTTTGATCAATTTTAACAAGCTTTAAGTCTTGGCCATGCACAACATCCAATTCGATTCCTGCACCGATCAGGCGGCGCATAAGATGCGATAAATCGACGAGGATATCGGATAGATCATGGATGCGCGGGCGCAGTGTTTGTTGACGCGAGAATGCGAGAAGCTGTCCCACCAAGTTAGCAGCGCGATTCGAGTTTTGCTTGATTTGCATGATATCGCCAAAGCTTGGGTCGCCGGGTTTATGGCGTAGTAGAAGTAAGTCACAGAAACCGATGATCGCGGTTAAAAGATTATTGAAGTCGTGTGCAACTCCGCCCGCAAGCTGACCGATAGCCTGCATTTTTTGACTCTGGGTGAATTGTTCTTCGAGCTGTTTTTGTTCCGTACGGTCAATGAAATGCAGAACGACACTGCCGTCTTTGCGAAAACGACGTGCGTGCATGTGGGTATCAATATATATCGTTTCGCCCTTTGGCCCTTTCCAGTGAATAGTAACTTCCATCGGCGCTTCGAGCTGTTCTCCCTTAGGGATTTTGGCGATTTGTGGGCGAATGGTGGCGAGCGTTTCTTCATCGACGAGGTCTTCGAGCTTTTGCCCTTCGATCAAGGTAGATTTATCGCCGAGCATAGTGGCGAGTGTATTGTTACAATCGGCGATGATTTGATCGTCGTCATTTTCGGGAGGGTGGTCGCTGTCTTTGTCACGAATCAGTAGAATACCGACGGGGGCCTCTTCGAAGAAGCGCAAGAAGCGATCTTCGGATGCTTTCAAGGCCTGGCGCATTTCACGCTCAGCCGTGAGATCGTGCACAACGGCACGTGTGCGGATGCTGTTGGTTTGTTCATCTCTTACGACGACTTGGTTTATAGAGGCGAGGAATGTCTCTCCTGCTGTGCCTTTCATCTGTATTTCAACAATCTGGCGCGCGCGTCCGTCAGCAACTAAATCATGCGGCGCAGCGCCTTCGGGCGGTTCAACAAGATATGTGTGCAAGGTACCTTGTAACAGAAGTGTATTTAAATCTTCTCCCAGCCAACGGGCGAAGGTTGCATTTGCAAAGATGAAACGGCCATGTTCGTTAACGGAGAAGAAACCAACGGGGGCGTTATCCGTGAAATCAATTAGCTTTTCGCGCTCTTCACGAATGGCGCGATCCAATGTGTATTTTTCGGTTACATCGTCAATACGCCAGTGGATGAACCCTGCGCGTCCGGCAATAGGTTGCGCGGTAACGTGGAGCCAGCGTTCGTGATCTTCGTATTTAGAAAAAAGCTCTATTGAGTCTGTGAGGCCTCGGTGGGCTTGATCGGCTAATTTTGCGAAATGGCTTTGCGCTTCATCATTATTTTGAAACAACCGTACAAGGCTAGTAAAGCCTGGCGCGCCGACACCGCGGCAAAGCTGTTCGAAATTTTTGTTGTAATAAAGTGTGTTGTCCGCGCTATCCGTCATTAATCTTGCACCGCGTGACCCTTCCATAACACGACGGACAAGGTCTAACTCTTGCTCGTTATTAGAATGACGGTTGTATGAGCGATGAACAAAGAAAGCGACCACACATGTTAAGAGGAATGCTCCGCCAGCAATGACTTTAACGTTTTCCGTCAGTGGCTGAACGAGAGCGATAAACACCAGAATACTTGCGAATAAAAACAGCATCGCAATCACCAAAAGCCCCGTCATATCGCGTTTTTGCGGAACAGGCACAGGCGGTGAATCTGGCGTTTTGTGATGACGCGCTATAAATTCTCGATTATCTAAATCCATTGCTTATCAGAATTGCACAAAGAATAAGAGCTGCAAAGGGTTTGTCGATCATTTGTCCCATTCTTATTCCTTTCATTCCATTCAGCGTTTGCATTTTCATGATTATAATTGCATTATCAGGTTATGAGATGTTTTGTTTATACGGTTTTGATCTTCGTCTGTTTTGTATCTGTATCGGACGCTCGCCCGGTGTCATATCCGGGTGGTTGGACCGTTATGCTTCGCAATAATGGGGAGAGCAATTCCGCGCATGTGCATTATTCACCATCAGCAAAAATGTCGATTGGTGTACGCAGCGAATATATGCGCGATGATGATTTTTATTTTAACGGGGCACAGATTAATTATTTGGCCAAACGATGGAATAAAAAGCATTCACAGGCTAATTTTTATCTTCAATCTGCCGTTGGCCTTGCATATAGCGATGCGGGTGAGTTTGATGGTGAGACGGATGCGGCGGGCTTTGTTGGCATGGCGGCCGATTGGGAAGACAGACGTTATTTTGTGTCATATCAGAACCGCTACTTTGAAGCAGGCGATATTCATGATTCCTTTCATCAATCTGGCCGCATAGGGATTGCGCCCTATATTGGTGATTATGGTGATTTGCACACTTGGTTGATGTTACAGGTTGATCATGATCCTGAAAATGATGAGAAGGTTTCCGTGACGCCACTCGTAAGATTATTTAAAGATATGCATTTGATGGAAGCTGGCATTAGCAATCAAGGCAACATTTTATTCAATTATTTTGTGAGGTTCTAAATGAAAAGTTTTGTAATTATTACGTTATTCGCTTTATCTTTATCGTTTCCAGCGATGGCAAAAAGCGTTATTGACGTTAACGGTATGGTCTGTGACTTTTGTGCGCAGGCCCTTAATAAAGTCTTTTTAAAAGAGGATAGTGTTGATCGGCTTGATGTGAGTTTAGACGATCAAACCGTTACGATTCATTACAAAGATGATGCAGAGCCGCTTGACGAAGAAAAAATCAAAGAGATGATTCATTGGGCCGGTTATGATTTTGTTACACTTCGCGATGAATAGCATTTTTGCATCAATGTAATTTTCCCT
>JBGCEF010000012.1:0-7300 GCA_045106175.1 Bdellovibrionales bacterium | reverse complement strand
CTGTTGTGAATGCACTTCGTCAGGCTGGACAGCCAGGTGGCGAGGGGGCTTTGGATTATGCACTTCGTACGATGCATGAAATAACGCAGAACCCTAGTGCTCGTGGTCTTTTGGAAACAGATGATGTCGATAACATTATTTACGCTGATATTGGTAACAGAGACGGTAATTATGATGCTGCGTTGATGGCGATGGAAGCATTTGTTCGTGGTGATACCCGTAGCGATAGTCCGCAAGAATTTGAGAAAGTTGCAGACAATATTGGTAATACAGTGGCATATGCGCTTCGTGTGGCTGGCAGTGATCCTAGTGATGGTGCCTTGGATTATGCGCTTCGTACAATGCATGAAGTTACCCAGAACCCTAGTGCTCGTGGTCTCTTAGAAACGATGGATATTGATAATATTATTTTCCACGATTTGAATAATGGAGATAATGATCTTTCAGCAGCGCAGATGGCATTGGATGCATTTGTATCTGGTAACACGCGTAGCGACCGTCCAAGTGATTTTGAAACAGTTGCAAATAATATTGTTGAGCATGTTGCGGATGCGGGCAATCAGCCACATGTCCAAGATTTTGCACAGCAAGTTGATTTTTATCTTTCTAATTACACGGATACATCTTCACTCGTGTAACGTTTTAAACTCCGAAATTGAGGGAAAGGCATTAACTAAGCGGTTGATGCCTTTTTCTTATTTGCCGTGTGTTAATGCCGTGTAGGCATCTGCGAGTTTTTCCGTGATTGGCCCAGGAGTAAATGTTAGATCATCAATTTTACCGACGGGAGTGATTTCAGCGGCGCTTCCAGTTAAGAAGATTTCTTCGAAGCTTTCGACTTCCTCTGGTTTGATGCGGCGCTCTTCGACCGTATAACCCAAATCACGAGCCAGACCGATGACTGTTTGTCTTGTGATACCGTTTAAAAATCTATCTGCGATAGGTGTATGGATGATGCCATCTTTAATAAGGAAGATATTTGCGCCCGTACTTTCTGCAACGTAGCCTTCGTGATCAAGCATAAAGGCGTCGGTATATCCGGCTTCTTTAACTTCGTTTTTGACGATGCAGCTCATGTTATAAAGGCTGGCGGTTTTTGATGCGGTTGGGGCGCAGTTGGGGTTTGGTTTGCGCCATTCTGTACTTTTGAGGGAGATTCCAACTTTACGGACTTCAGGGTCGAAATAGCTTCCCCAATCCCAAGCGGCGACGGCCATATGCGTGTGAGTACCATCAACGTCGATGCCCATTTGTTCGGCGCCACGCCATGCGGCGGCTCGGATATAACAGTTCTCTAAATTGTTGGCCTTGATAACTTCATATTTGATCTCATCAATTTGTTCTGCGGTGTATTCCATCGGCATGCGAATGATATTTGCGGATTTTAGGAGGCGTTCAGAATGCTCGCGACATTTAAAGATTTGACCGTTATATGCGCGTTCCCCTTCAAAGACTTGTGTGCCGTAATGCAAAGCATGGGTGAGGTAATGGAGTTTTGCTTCGCGCCATGGAAGCATTTCGCCATCCATCCAAATATATCCGTCTCTGTCATCAAATGGGATTAGAGCCATTTCTTCATTCCTAAATCGTTGAGTTTGTTGTAAAACGAAGGCTTAGATTAGGTTAAACCGCTTGGAGTTGTAAACGTTTGTGATGTGTGCAGGTGCAAAAACGAAAGAAAATTACTCTGTTTCATACGCTCAGAAGCCGCATGTGCTGGTAATTGACGATGATACTCGTATCCGCGATCTGGTTGTGCGCTATCTTTGTGAGCATGGTTTTATTGTATTATCTGCGGAAGATGCAAAAGTGGCTTCGGAGATTTTAGAGCAATTTGATGTTGATATTATGGTTGTTGATGTGATGATGCCTGGTGAGACGGGAACCGCGTTTGTTCAACGATTAAGAGATGAAGGCAATGAAGTGCCTGCTATCATGCTCACGGCTTTGGGGGAAATTGAAGACCGAATTGAGGGCTTGCAGGCGGGAGCGGATGATTATTTGCCGAAACCGTTTGAGCCGAAGGAATTGGTTTTACGGCTACATGCGATTTTAAAGCGAGGGATTGCATCAAAGGCAAAATTGTATGAGCGTTTTCGTATTGGCCCCTGGGAGTTTAACGGACAAGATTCTGTTTTGTTGGGGGATGATGGTGAGATGGTGAAGTTAACGTCTGTTGAGGTTAATTTGATACAAGCGTTGGCGGGTAAAGCCGGGCAGGCGGTTAGTCGTGATGATTTGGCCTCTGTTTGCGGTTTGGATGCCGGTGAGCGAACGATTGATGTACAAGTTACGCGGCTGCGTCGTAAAATTGAAGATGATACAAAGGCGCCAAAATACCTTCAGACAGTGAGAGGGCAAGGGTATTTGTTGAGGGTTGATAAACCATGACGGATAATGAACAAATGCGCGATAAATCTTCCGATGATGGAGGGTTTGTAAAAGAAGAACGCAAAGTTGGCGTATTGAAACGTGTTTTGCCACGAAGTTTGTTCGGGCGATCTTTGCTAATTCTTGTTATTCCAGTTGTTCTTATACAGGTCGTAACGACGCTCTTTTTTATTGATCGTCATTGGACCAAAGTTACGGGACGATTGAGCAATGCGGTTGCTGGTGAGATTGCGATGATTGCGCATGCTTTTGAAAATGGTATGTCTGTTGAGCGAGAGCAGGTGGTTGTTGAAGATGTAAAAAGGCATTTAAATTTTGACATATATTTTAATAAAGGTGCCGAATTGAAGGGTGTTTATGATGATCAGTTTGCGGCACCATTAGAACGTTTGTTTATCAATAGCTTGTATAATTCATTGGATAGGCAGCTTAATCGCCCTTTTCGGGTTGCTGTTGATTTTGATGAAAAGCGTGTTTTTGTTGATGCGCAGCTTTTGAACGGGGTTTTATCGGTTAACCTTCCAGAACGTCGTTTGTTTTCTTCATCTGGTTATGTGTTTTTATTGTGGGTTTTTGGTTCTTCTATTTTATTGTTAATGATTGCCGTTATCTTTATGCGTAATCAAATTCGCCCGATCAGGAAATTGGCGGCAGCGGCGAAGCGTTTGGGACGTGGTCGTGATGTGCCTACGTTTAAGCCAGAAGGTGCAAGAGAAGTCAGGGATGCCTCGCAGGCGTTTATGGATATGCATCGGCGTATAAAAAGGCAAGTCTCGCAGCGTACGGCCATGTTAGCGGGGGTTTCTCATGATCTAAGGACGCCTTTAACACGTTTGAAATTGCAGCTTGCGATGTTGGGGGATACGTCTGATATCACTGAGATGAAAAATGACATTTCAGAGATGGAAAAAATGATTGATGGGTATTTGGATTTTGTGCGCGGTGAAGGCGGTGAGCCCACAAGCATGGTTCATTTAAATGATTTATTTAGTCGTGTTTTCAAAAGTGTAGACTATAAAAATGTAAGTATACATGAAGAGTTGCAGACTGGTTTGAATGCCATGTTAAGGCCGAAGTCTTTTGAGAGAGCTTTGGCGAATGTTGTTCAAAATGCTGCAAAATATGCGGATGATATATGGGTGAGTGCGCATATTGATGATTTTAAAAAGTTGATTGTTACTGTTGATGATAATGGATCCGGTATCCCCAGTGAGGAGATGGAGCAAGTGTTTAAGCCGTTTTACCGTTTGGATGAATCTAGAGGTAGTGAAGGTGTTGGATTAGGATTGTCGATTACCAAGGACGTTGTTCATGCGCATGGTGGTAAGATATGGTTGGAAACATCTTCTTATGGTGGGCTTCGTGTTGTTATGCGATTGCCGGTATAAAATTCCTATAAAAAAAGCCGCATTTGCTGCGGCTTATTTATATTAGATGTTCAATACGATTTAAGCCGCTTTTCCATTTGGTTTTTTAATGGCGGATTTCAATTCGTTTACGCTTGCGCTTACACGTTTATTTAAAATACCTGATGCTTGCTGGTTTGATTTTGCAACAAGGTCTGAGATTTCTTGAAAGCCATCAATATTGCGCTCATAAGTCTTTTTGAATATTTCGGCATTTTGAGCAATTTTTTCTTCAGGTGTGCCTTCTGTAAGGGCTTGTTTTGCAATTTCTGAATTATCTTCAACGATTTGCGATAAAATTGCGGATTGACGTTGCGCAATTTCTTGGATGCCTTCGAATGTTTTTTGCTGCACTTCTGATAGTGCTTGGAAATTTTTGCGTTGTGTTTCTAAAAATGACTTCATATCGATCGGTGATTTGTTGTAGCTCTCAAAAAAATTACCAATGTTGTTTTGAGCAAAGAAGTTAGTGAAATTGTTATCTTTACTTGTCATGGTTTTGTCCTTTTATTTTAAATTAGATTCAATAAAGTTACTTCGCACCTGCAATAAACCATGAATCCCATAGGAATGCAAAGATTTTAAGGTGTGTGCGTTGTTTTCTGCCATGTCTCTATTAACGTTTTGTTATATAAAAATTAGCGACTTTTTAAGAGGTTTAAGGCATTTTATATGAGGGTAGGGCATTCAGGTCCGATTTCAGACTGCGTCTAATTATAAAAAAGAGATATTATTCAATTATGGCGGATGCTGAAAACACTATTAATATTGATGATGGGCAAGTGAAAATTAGCAAGCCAATGCTTTCACAGGGTGTGCATTTAGGATTTTTGATTTTTGGTGCGCTTACTTCATTGCTTTTTTTCTTAGCTGTGCAATCCGTTACTAATTCAATGTTGAGTAATGATTATAAGCGGATTTCTTCAGAGATGTCGGAAGCGGTTGCGAAAGAGTTTGGGGAATTAGAATTTTCTATCCGAACGATTTCTACGTTGCTTGCTTTAACGCAAGATAATGAGAAATCTGTTGTTATTGATCGTCTCAGCAGTGTTGAAAAATCATTGCAACAGTTTGAGGTGGTTTTGTGGTTGCATAAAAATGGTGAAAATTGGGATTTATTACCGCTTTATCAGGATATTTTTCAAGATTCTAATCCTGACTATTCAGTTATTTTGCGTGATAAGAGTATAAAATCGGCTATTCGACGTTCTCTTTTGGAGCGTGATGAATTGGTTTTGGTTCCTAATGTTACTGATTACAAAGGTGATCAGGATAATGCTTTTGCGGTTATAAAAGCTACTGAAGCCGGTGTTGGTCAACAAAGCTTATTAATCGCGTTTACGCATTTAGGGCATGTTTTTGAAACGCGTAATTTGAATGTAAATGAACTTGTTTCTAATTTGACTATTCGCGAAGTTTCCAATGGTGAAACTTTTTATCAATTTGCACGCAATAAAAAAATTGCTAAGGCGGAATATGATGATTGGCAGTCATTTGATTTGGAGTTTGGCGGTCGTACATTAGAGATTACAAGTCAATTTTATAAGAAAGACGATATTCTTATATTGGAATTGATGCCGTATTTTGTGCTTGGTTTTTGTATGATTTTAACGGTTACGATTACGCTGCATCTTCGTTCAAACCATTTGCAGGCCAGGAAATTTTCCGTGATTAATAAGAATTTGAGCACGAAAAACGAAGCGCTACAGAGTGAAATTCAAAAAAGAGAATTGCTTAATCAAACAGCACGCCGTGCGGATCGTGAGAACCGTGTTATTATTGACTCTGTTTCTGATATTATTTTTGAAACAGATTTAGATGCCAAGATTTTGTTTCTTAATGCGCAATGGCCAAAGATTACCGGTTTTGAGATAGATCAGTCTTTGGGGCTTGAATTATTTAAGGTTTTGCATCCGCAGGACCAACATGACGTGCGTGATGATTTTCAATCTGTAATCTATGGGAAAATTAAATCGTTTAGGCGTTTTACACGTATTCGCACATCAGACGGCACATTTCGTGCAGCAGAGCTTTCTGTGTCGATGATTAATCAAGATGATGATGATGATGAAGCCAAGCGTTTGGTTGGGACATTTACTGATGTTGAAGAGCGAAGGCGTGCGGAGAGGGCTTTAAGTGAGGCGGAGCGTAAATATCGTAATATTGTTCAGAATGCGGCAGGTGGTATTTTTCAGATGACTGCGGAAGGTTTGTATTTAAGTGCGAACCCATCTATGGCGGAAATTTTGGGGTATGAGGGGCCAGAGCAGCTTTTGCGTGAGGTTAAAAATGCACATAAAGATATTTATGCTGATGTGAATGCGCGTGCTTCTTTTATCCGTACTTTGGAAAAAGATGAGATTGTTACGAACCATGAAGTGCTTGTTAAGAAGTGCGATGGTGGTGAGATTTGGGTGAATGAAAACATTCATACTGTTCGTGATGAAGGCGGAACTATTCTGTATTTTGAAGGAAGTATTGAAGATATTTCCGAGCGTAAGTTAACGTCTATCGCGTTGCAAAAGGCAAAGATGCATTCTGATTTAGCAAACCGTGCCAAATCAGAATTCCTTGCGAATATGAGCCATGAATTGCGTACGCCGCTTAATTCTATTATCGGTTTTTCTGAGATGATTAGAGGTGAGGTGTTGGGAAAGCTGGAACAGCAGGCTTACCTCGAATATGCGAAAGATATTAATGATAGTGGTAAAAATTTATTAAATGTTATCAATGAAATACTTGGTATTTCTAAGATTGAGGCTGGTAAACGTCAGTTAAATGAAAGTCAGATCAGTGTTAATAAAATTGCTGAGAGTTGTGTTGAGCTTTTGAGTACTAAAATTGAGGATTCAGGCGTTATTGTTAGCAATGAGTTAGAAGGCATGCCGGAACTTATTGGTGAGGATTTGTCGATTAAACAGGTTATTATGAATCTTCTTTCTAATGCTGTTAAGTTTACGCCGAAAGATGGTCGTGTCACTCTTTCTTATGAGGTTGATAGGAGCGGGGCATTACATTTTTTGGTTACGGATACCGGTATTGGTTTAGATGAAGATGAAATTAAGAAAGCTCTTTCTGCGTTTGGGCAGCTGGATAGTGAGTTTGATAGAGATGGTTCTGGGACTGGACTTGGTTTAACGTTAGTAGATGCCTTGCTTAAGTTGCATGGAGCAGAGTTGGATCTGATTTCTCAAAAAGGAATCGGGACAACGGTTAAGGCTATCTTCCCTAAAGAGCGCGTTGTAATGCGAAAGCATTCTAAATTATCGTCATCGGATGGTGCTTCGAATCAATAGAACGAGTTGTATTCTAAATCGTCTAATTCGCTTTTTTCTATATTTAATACGCGCCGTGCAGTTTCAAAATTATAGCCGTTTCTAGATAACGTTGATAAGGCTTTTTCATAGGTGTATTTTTCACGATTATCGTATGGTCCTAATCGTTTTTTCTTCGCAAATTTTAGGGCTGATAAAAATTCCGCTTCATGTTGATCATCATGCGTT
>JBGCEF010000011.1:0-8804 GCA_045106175.1 Bdellovibrionales bacterium | reverse complement strand
AATAAGCTTCCTAGTCGCCAGATTTCTCTGGGTTTTAGAAATGAGATGGCAAATAGCATAAAGGTTGCCGGCACTAGCATAATAATATGACGCTTTAGGAAGTGATAATAGCCAAGGCCAAGATGTTCAGCGACCGGTGGGCTTGCAGTTGTCACCATCACAATGCCAAGGACAATTAAGACTATGAAAGCGCTTAACATTGGGCGGTCGACGGTCCACCACCATTGTCCAAATATTGATCGATCTGTTCTTGAAAATAATGTCATGCGGGTAAACTCTCCACATATTGAATAAATTGGTCGCCGCGATGTTCAAAAGACTTAAACTGGTCCCAAGACGCGCATGCGGGTGAGAGTAAAATACAAGCTGGTTTGCCTTGGTCTTGTGCATCATTGTGCGCTTGTAGTATTGCGTTATCAAGTGTTTGTGTGATTGTACTCTTTATCTTTTGGTCATTCATCCATGTTTGAAAATCATTCGCGGCCTCGCCTATTAGGTAGGCTTTCGTGATGCGAGAAGAGAATTCTTCCAGGCCATCTAGACCGCCTGCTTTTGCTTGCCCACCGACAATCCAGTAGATGTTATCTTGGCAGCTTAATGCCTTTGATGTGGCCTCGGCGTTTGTTGCTTTGCTGTCATTGATGTAGGTCACGTTATTGATTGTGCGCACCAAATATTGACGATGCGCGAGACCAGGAAAGGTTTTTATCGCTTTGATGACATCATCTTGATTGAGCCCTAATGCTGTGCATGTTTCTAAAACTGCAATTATGTTTTGAGCATTGTGATTGCCGGGTAACATTGGAAAGTTATGGTCTTGGAGGATGCTTTGGTCGCATTGTTCTGCGTATATTTTATGTTTAGCGCCCTCTAGCAATCGATGTTTTATGGCGGTGTAGTTTTCAAATGTTCCGTGGCGATCAATATGATCGGGGGTAATATTAAGGAGAATACCAATGTCAGGGCGAAATGTCGGACAGAGATCAATTTGGTAAGACGACATCTCGATCACAATTATTGTATTTTTATCTTGTGGCGTAAGATTAAGGATAGGTGTGCCAATATTACCGCCCATTAATGCGGTTTTTCCGCATGCATTCAACGTATGCGTTAAAAGAGCAGTTGTTGTTGATTTGCCGTTTGTTCCAGTAATTCCGATTGTTTGATAAGCGCTTGCGCAGCGGTGGAAAATTTCTATATCGCCGATGATTTCGCACTTTGCGGCATTGGCGGCTTTTACAACATCATGCGGTTCTGGGTGGGTTAATGGCACGCCGGGCGATAACACAAGGCAGGAGCAGTTTTTTAGAATATCACTGTTTAAATTTTGGACTTTAGCGCCTTGTCCTTCTGCGGCTTGGCGATTTTCTTTTTTATCATCCCAAGCAAAAGTATTGATATTGTTTTGATGCAGCCATTTCAATGTCGCCATGCCAGAAGCACCGAGCCCAAATACAGCAACGGGCTTTTGGTTGAGTGTTTCTATGAAAGCGCTAGCATCAATCACGTGTTACCTCAGCTTTAATGTGGCCATGCCGATAAGCGCCAGCATGACAGCAATGATCCAAAAGCGGATTACAATTTGGGGTTCGGACCATCCTTTTTTCTCAAAATGATGGTGTAGCGGTGCCATAGCAAAGACACGCTTTCCCGTTAGTTTAAAGGACACGACTTGTATAACAACAGAGAGCGTTTCCAAAACGAAGAGCCCGCCGATAATGGCGAGTACGATTTCATGTTTTGTTGCAACAGCCATCGTGCCCAGTGCTGCGCCTAGTGATAATGAGCCTGTGTCGCCCATAAATACAGCTGCGGGTGGGGCGTTGTGCCATAAAAACCCCATGCCTGCGCCAATCACTGCGCCACAGAAAATCGCCAGTTCACCCGTGCCTAAAACATAATGGATTTGGAGATAGTCAGCGAATTTTACATTTCCCACAAGGTAGCTAATGACACCAAAACAAGCGGCAGCAATCATCACAGGTACAATCGCAAGGCCATCGAGACCATCTGTCAGATTAACCGCGTTTGATGAGCCAACAATCACCACAATGGCGAATGGAACTATTGCAAAGCTTAGGGGGACAAGTACGTCTTTTACAAAAGGAATAGCGAGACCGCTTGTGAATGACCATTCATTCAAATTCGCAATCACACAAAAAGCAATGATAGCAATGAGCGATTCAAGCGCCAGCCTGACTTTTCCTGATACGCCCTCATGTGATCTTTTGGTCAATTTTTTATAATCATCCGCAAACCCAATCGCTCCGAACCCTAAAAATACGCCTAAAACTGTCCATACATAAGGGTTTGAGAGATCGCCCCATAGTAGCGTTGAGACGCTTGCAGCAATTAAAATCATAAGGCCACCCATGGTTGGCGTGCCGTGCTTATGCGCGTGATCGGGGCCGATTTCACGAAGAGGCTGGCCTGCGCCTTGTTTGGTTTTAAGCCATTTAATCACTTTTGGTCCAATGATAAACCCAATGATCGCCGCGGTCATAATTGCACCGCCCGTTCTAAAGGTGATGTAGCTGAACAGGTTAAAAACGATGTAATCTTCGGCCAGCGGGTTCAGCAGATGATAAAGCATATTTATGGTTTCTTCTTTATATGTTCTTCGTCGTTTGTGTTATCGCTGGTGAGACGCATCTCATCATTCCAGCCAATTTAAAACAAGCACGATTCGGCATGTGACGGAAGATCACATAATCGCCCGTTGCAACGATTTCGGGAATAACAGGGATTAGCTTTTTCTCTCCAGCCTGCTCTTTTAGGGCCACATGGACATTATGCACGAGGCGCGGACGACGACCGGTAAAGACGCAGTTAAGGTTAGCGATTTTTGGCGGGATCGCCATGCGGCTTTGTTTGATATCTTGTGCGATTTTGATTAAACGCGGATCTTCTTCCTGCATGCCCGGAAAGGCATTTTCGAGCACGATAGTTTGCGTATCGCGTCCGGTATCGATCAGGCTCGCGACCTTTAAAACCGTGTAGGGTGAACGCGGTGCACGGCTTACGCTTACGGTGCTTCCGCGCACCTTGAGCGATGACCAAAGCGTTCGGTTATCGATATTCATACTGTCTCCTTTATCATTGATTGTATGGCTTTTGTGGCTTGTTCCACGTCATCAAAAGGATCAGTACGATCGGCAAAGATTTGCCCTTGCTCGTGTCCTTTTCCCGCGATGATAAGAATGTCGCCTTTAGTTAGGGTTTTGATTGTTTTTTGGATTGCGTCTTGGCGGTCGCCAATTTCGGTAGCGTTTGGTGCAGCGGCCAGAATAGCGCTACGGATGGTTGAAGGATTTTCTGAACGTGGATTATCATCTGTGACGATTACTAGGTCCGCATATTGAGACGCTATCTTACCCATTTCAGGCCGTTTGCCAGTGTCACGATCACCACCACAGCCAAAGAGGCATATCAAACGGTTTTCAGTGTGAGGGCGTAAGGCCTTTAGAACGTTTTCAAGTGCGTCGGGAGTGTGGGCATAGTCGACATAGATCGCAGCTTTTTCAGGATGCGCGTCGACAAGTTGCAAGCGCCCTCTAACACCTTTAAGTGTCTCAATAGCTTTGATTGCATTTTGGATATCAATATCACCCTCAGACAGAACGAGCCCCAACGCACATAAGGCATTATAGAGTTGAAATTCACCGACTAAATTGACATGGAAATCATATGTTTCACCTGAGATTTCCACTGTACAATCTTGGCCCATTGGAGTTGGCACAAGGTTTTTAATATGAATATGTTCGCCCGCACGCCCATAAGTCCATATTTTTGCATCGATGCGCGTTCCAATTTCTGCTACCTCAGGACTATCAGCGTTGAGAATAGCGCGACCATTATTAGGGAGGATATCAGTGAATAGGCGCTCTTTTGCCTTGAGGTAGGCCGCCATTGTTTTGTGATAATCAAGGTGATCACGAGAAATGTTTGTAAAGCCTGCGGCTGCAATATTAACGCCGTCTAAGCGATATTGATCCAAACCATGTGAAGATGCTTCCATTGCTAAATGCGTGATATTTTCTGATTTTAGCTTTGTGAGTTTTTGATGCAAAGTCACAGGATCAGCGGTTGTCATTCCACCCTGAAGCGTGCCGATTGATGCAGCCTTAAAGCCTAGATATTTCCAGATCTGTTCAACGAAATTAACGACAGATGTTTTGCCATTTGTTCCCGTGACTGAAACGATACGCTCAGGTTGAGAGGGGTAAAATTGCGCAACGATCTGCGCAAATGTCTTGCGCGGGTTTGATGATGAAACATGCTTAATCCCATCAGGGACTCTTGTGCTTTCATCGCAAAGAATATGCGTTGCACCTGCTTTAATCGCATCGGGGATATATTCACGACCATCGACTAGTTCGCCTTTTAATGCAGCGAATAGGAAGCCAGGCTTTACGGTGCGGCTATCTTGCGTAATTCCATTTATGGAGGATAGATCAATCATCGCCCCTCCTCTACGGCTATATATTGCTTAAGACTAGAGGCAAAATCTTGTTCACCCTCATCATAAGGCATGATGCCTTCGATTGCCGCGATAGATGCGATTGTTCGAGCAACCGCAGGAGCCGCGACCCAACCACCCGTTGCGTATCCCCAAGTGCCTTTATGCCCAATCGGTTCATCAACCATGATGTAAACCACATATTTGGGTGCATCCATCGGAAACACACCAACAAAGGATGATATCTTTTTGTCATCATCGTAACGTCCATTGATAATTTTTTCAGCCGTTCCCGTCTTACCGCCAACTTTGTAGCCCTTTACGGCAGCCTTAGAGCCCGTTCCCTCGCTAACCACGATGCGCATAAGTTGGCGCATTTTATGTGATGTTGCCTCGCTAAGCACTCTGATTTCAGGGCTGTTATCGGGTTCGTCGCTTAATACTAATTTTGGCTTTACCAGAGTTCCGCCATTGATTGTTGTTGAAACAGCAGATGCGATTTGTAAAGGCGTGGTTGTTACGCCATGTCCATAAGACGCCGTTAATGTTGAGATTTCCCGCCAAGGGTTAGGAATTTGCGGGCGGGCGACTTCTTTTATTTCAAATTGCATTGGATCTAATAACCCTAAATCAGTGTAGAATTTTTGCAACGCATCGCCGCCAACGGCTTGCGCCATCATTGCCGTACCTATGTTAGATGAATGCATGAAGACTTCAGGTATCGTTAGAACCCGTTTTTGCGCATGGAAATCATTGATCCGAAAGCCACCAATTTTTATCGGTTCGCGCGCATCGAATGTTGTGCTCATCGGCAGGTTGCTGTTTTCCAAGAACGCCGCAGTTGAGAAGATTTTAAAGACAGAGCCAAGCTCATAAGCGCCTTGCGTTAGGCGACTAAAGCTTTCATTTTCAGACGCGCGCGATGCGTTATGTGGGTTAAAATCAGGGAGCGAAATACCCGCTAAAATCTCGCCTGTATTCACATCCATAATTACACCCGCTGCGCCGAGTGCTTTAAATTCTTCTTTTGCCGCCAATACCTCACGATGCAACGCATGTTGAAAACGCACATCAACACTTAATCGTAGTGGGTCATCATATTTTGATAAGTAAGCATCAAAGCTACGCTCTACGCCGTAAAGCCCGTTATTATCAATATTGGTATAGCCCAATAAATGCCCTGCCAGCCCTTCTTGGGGGTAGAAACGTTTAGTGCTTTTTTCAAAGGCTAAGCCAGGCTCACCGATTTCCAGGACACGCTTTTGCTCATGCGGCGTGATATTGCGTTTGAGCCAGATGAAGCTTTTGCCGCTTTGTAATTTTTGAAGCGTTTCGCCGTATTTTAAATCAGGGAAAATCTTTTTGAGCGCTTTTGCCGTTTTTTTGGGCTCGGCGATAAACCTGGAGTCTGCAAATAGCGATGCCGTTTTCAGAGTGGTCGCAAGCATCACACCATTGCGATCCATAATATCCGCGCGCATGATATTTTTACGTTCAGGAGATTCCATCGTGCGGTCAGCCACACGCAAATCAGGTATAATGGCTTGCGCTTGTAAGACCGTGAGATCGACAGCCCGTAACGCCAGCAATAAATAAGCCACAATGAAACAGCCCAAAACAATCATTAAACGGCCGCGCGCAAGATCAAGGGCCGTGCTTTTTTCACCTTTAAGATAAGACGGGTTTTGGCGGATGCGGCGGATAAAAATCATTGCCCCCCTCCTGATTGATAATTTGCAGGCTGTGGCTTTTCTCCATCAAAATCATGCTGCTTTATATCCTGCACGGGTAGCGCATCAGAATTATCCATCATTGTTTCAGGCATTTTTTTAGGCGATGGCGGAACGAGGTCCAAGAATTCTTTTGCAAGCCGTTCCAAACGTTGGGGGCGGTTGAGATATTCCCACTCCGCCCGTAAAACGCGGATTGTATCTTCCTCACGCGATATATCCGCATTAATTCTTGCCAATCTTTCCTCTGCCCCTTGAACGCGTTGCGATGTGTGAAGGAGGGCCGCGCCCGCGATGGCCGCAAGCGCAAAAATGACAAATGTTTTTAAGCGGATACCGCGAAACACACTCATGTCGCACCGCCTTTATAGATAGCCGTACGAAGGCGCGCAGAGCGAGAGCGTGAATTTTCATCAATTTCATTTTGCGATGGCTTTATCGCTTTTCGGGATAACAGTTCAAAATCGTAATTCTTATTTTGGACTTCTGGCTGATAACGGGATACGCCTACGCCGCCTGATTTTTCACGGAAAAAACGCTTTACCAAACCATCTTCGAGAGAATGAAAAGACACAACCACCATACGCCCGTTTGGCTTCAAGACCTTATCCGCGGCATTCAATGCGCGCTTTAACTCACCCAACTCATCATTCACAGCAATGCGAATAGCCTGAAATGTTCGCGTTGCAGGGTCAATATCTTTCCTACCCTTTGCTTTTGGTAAGCAGGAGCGAACAATATCGGCGAGTTGAAAGGTTGTCATGATTGGGTTTTCTTTACGCAACTCAACAATTTTGCGAGCAATGCGCCTTGATTTTCGCTCTTCACCATATTGATAAATGATATCAGCGAGCTCAGATTCCTCTAAGTTAGCGACCAAGTCCGCTGCTGTTTGCCCGCTTGCGTGATCCATGCGCATATCAAGTGGCGCATCATAGCGAAACGAAAATCCACGCTCCGCTTGATCCAGTTGAAATGATGACACCCCAAGATCAAGCACAAAGCCGTCGACCTTTTCAATGCCAGCATCTAACAGTAATTGTTCCACATCACCGAAACATCCGCGCGCAAAGACTAAACGGTCACTCCCCAGATCATCCGCACGTTTTTGGGCATCTGGATCACGATCTATCGCAACAACCTTACAATCCGCAGCATCTAAAATTGCTTTCGTATACCCGCCCGCGCCAAAGGTTCCATCCACGTAGATACCACCATCTACAGGGGATAGAGACTCCAGCACTTCAGACAACATAACGGGATAATGGCTCAAAATATTGATACCTTTAAAATATATGCGATACGGATCGATTCATAATTATTGCGAATCGTTAGGACTCTAAATCAGGCAAAAGAACAAGCCTTGACTCTTCTAGAAGTACCACTTCATCTTTACTTAGGTCAACGAATCCGCCGAGTCGTGATTAAGTTGTCCCCATAAATTTTTCTTGTGAAAGAATCGTTTTCAGAATCTTTTTTCTTATCAAAGTTTGCTTTTTATATACGAAAAAGGCATATTGCGCTTGTTCGAGAAGGCTGGGTAACCGCTTGATTTTATTAAGAGGAAAGTCCGGGCTTCATGGAAAAACGACGCCGGTTAACGACCGGACAGGGCAACCTGATGGAAAGTGCCGCAGAAAATAGACTACCTGCACTGACTCTCTCGAGAAGCCAGTGCGGGAAAAGGTGAAAAGGTGCGGTAAGAGCGCACCGCATTTATGGTAACATGAATGGCATGGTAAACCCCGTCGGAAGCAAGACCAAATAGGAACCACGCATATGTTTTTCCGGCATGTGGTTCGGGTAGGTCGCTAGAGCGTTTGAGCAATCAAAGGCGTAGATGAATGGTTACCGCTCTTTTTAGGAAGAGAACAGAACCCGGCTTATAAGCCTTCTCGAACATTTTTTAATTAAACTGCCCCCAACGGTTTATTGTTGGTAGCTGAATATCTGATCCGTTTTCGTGCATTTGTCGGATAAGGGCAAGCAATTTTGCTACACTCCCAACATCAGCTTCGGATGGCTTATCCGTAGCATCTTGAAATTTTTCAGGGACAAAATGGCGATGAAATGCAATGACCAATTCATCGAACGGTTTAGACGGATCATAACCGAACGCGCAGAGCAATTCATTCAAGGATTCAGGATTTAAGATAATGTCTTGTGCGCCTTGGTAATCATGCTCGCGAACCTCGGGCCAGAGGCCGACACCCTCTTTTGCTAATTTCTCCCATGGGAATAAATGTCCGGGATCAATTTTGCGCGTAACCGCGATGTCCGAATGACCCAGAACGTGTGATGCGAGAATTTCGTGTTTATCCATTAAGTCTTTACACAGCTTTATTAGCTTTTTGATTTGCTTACCGGGGAATTCTTTATACCCAAAATCAGGACCAGTATTGACGATTTCGATACCGATGCTTGATGAGTTTATATCTGTTTCACCCTGCCAATAGGAAACACCCGCATGCCATGCGCGCATATTATCATTAACCAATTGATGAATTTTTCCATTTTCTTCAATGACATAGTGCGCGCTTCCTTTAGATTTTTCATCACATAGATGATCAAGCGCATCTTTTGCGGTTTTTATGCCCGTATAGTGTAGAATTAAA
>JBGCEF010000010.1:0-13658 GCA_045106175.1 Bdellovibrionales bacterium | reverse complement strand
CATAATAGTAATTGTAGGCATCTTCTACTGGTTGTTCATCATCCATAGCCTCAAGGTATGACGCTATGTGAAGCATTTCACCCACTTCATAATAGGTCTCAAACCAATTAAAGAAATTGCTTGGGTATGAAATCATGGGTTTGGGAAGTTGAGGCCACCATCCTGTGTGACCTTTTGGTTTTTGATAGTTGAGCAAGCCAAGGGATAGTTCCATACATGTTCTGGTATCAGACATTTTCTTTGGTGCTGGAACAGCTATATAGGCACCAACATCAGCTCCTGGGGCACCAAAAACAAAGCTTTTTCTGTCCTCTAATTCATTTATGTCTTTTCTATTGGAGCCAAGTGTTTCTGTTATTTCCATGCCATCAGCTATGCCCATAGAGGCTTGGATAACTTCCTCACGTGTTCTGAAATCGTTTTCAGCATGGAATACGACTTTACCTTTCATTTCAGGCCAGCCTTCATGTATTTCTTGATATAGCTTTCGGTAGAGCGCTTGTGTCGCGGGTGTGACTTCTTTTGGTTTTGCGGCATTCGCAGCCTCTGCAAAAGCTCTTTGAGGTATGCTGCTTAGAAGGCTTTGTGGGTTGCCATCACTTTTATTGCCTAAACTGCTTAATGTTTCGGGCAAATTGTATGTAATAATGGGTCTTTCGTCCCTGTCGCTCATATAAACTCAATAATATTTCCCAGAAACATAGCTTTAGTATTTAAATATGTCAATAAAAGGCTTTTGTTGGCTTATATGGGTTTCAGTGAATGTCTGTGAAAGAGAAAATGGTGGGCGGTACTGGGATTGAACCAGTGACCCCTTGCGTGTCGAGCAAGTGCTCTACCGCTGAGCTAACCGCCCACTCTCTGCGGTTTCAAATAGAGTTACTTTAAGGGGCTTTGGATTTCAAGCTTTTATTTATGCGGCTAACAGTGTTTCTACCTGTTCTACTAGATCATTGAGGTGAAAGGGTTTTGATAAGACTTTTTCTTTTTCTTTATCGATGTCTTCGCGGCCCACAGCGACGGCGGAAAAACCGGTGATAAACATAACCTTGAGTTCTGGTTTTATTTTTGTGGCCTTTTGAGACAATTCAATGCCATCCATTCCCGGCATTACGATATCGGATAGTAAGAGATCATAGTGTTCACCGTTTTTTTTGATTTCGTCTAATGCATCGACGCCGTTAGTTTTGTCAGTGACAGTGTGGCCAGCATTTTCAAGCGCCAGTTTTAAGAAACCGAGCATAGATATATCGTCTTCAGCGATTAAGATATGGGCCATTGTTGTGTCCTTTTTCTTATGAAAGCTTAGCTATTATACAGTTTTTTGATGTTATGCAATTATTTTACTTTGGAAATCAAAGCTGTTTCAAATTGTTCCGCAGCCTTTTGCCATGTGTAATTGTTTAGGACGTGGTTTGCGCGTTGTTCGGCGGTGCCTTTCTTTAATGCTTGTTGTGCGGCTAAAGATAGGTTTTCGTCAAGTATACCAAGATAGTCTTCGGTTATAATGTCTTTTGGTCCCATAACGTTATAAGCAGCAACGGGAAGGCCACAGGCCAAGGCTTCGATGATGACCATTCCAAATGTATCTGTTTTAGATGGAAACACGAAGATATCGGCGGAACGGTAATATGCAGCGAGGTCTTCTCCTGATTTTTTGCCCAAGAAATGTGCGTCTGGATATTTTTCTTTTAGTTCTGTAAGGGAGGGGCCATCGCCAATAACGACCTTTTCGCCGTTCCATTGCATGTCTAAAAAAGCATCTATGTTTTTTTCAATAGCGACGCGTCCTACATATAATGCAACGGGATGTTTGAAGTCTTGGAATTTTGTTTTTTCGCCCAGTTTAAAAATGTCATTTTTTACACCGCGCGTAAGACGGAATATAGGTGCTGTAAAGCCCCAAATTCTTAAGGTGTCTTCAAGGCTTTGTGTTGCAATCATCATGACGATTGATTTTTGATGAAAACGTTTGACGCAGGATTTTGCGATATGGTGTGTCGCGTTATATAAAAAAGGCAGGTATTTGCCGACACGTTTAGCGACATATTCAGGGAACATTGTGTGAAATGATGTTGAGAAATCACGGTTATGCTTGCGGCAATATTTACGTGCGACCCATCCTAAAGGGCCTTCGGTTGCGATATGGATGCGGTCTGGTTTAAAATCTTCGATTATACCTGTAAGGTGCTTATACGGCATGATTGCGAGTTTAATCTCTGGGTAGCCAGGCGTCGGGATTGTGCATGGAAAATCACTGGGCCCAATTATTTTTACCGTATGGCCGCGCTTTTCTAATTCTTCGTGTAAATACTCATAGGTGCGGACAACCCCATTGACCTGGGGTTTCCAAGCATCACTGATGATCATAATTCTGATTGGCGCTATTTCTTCGCTCATAGAATTGTTTAGTGGCATAGACTTTTGTTGGCGTCAATCTTACACTCTTTTTATGATAACAATACTGAGATGTTTTTTATTATTTGTTTTTACCCTCAATCCTTTGAACGCGTATGCGCAAAGGTGCGATGCGGATGAAGAAGCGATTTTTAAATTGCGTGAAGCCGATTTAGGGGCTTTTGCTGTTTGGGATGGGGTTCATGGGCATGAAGACCATGATGATCGTTATAAGGCGGGTATTCTTTTGGAGAATAGTCATGTTTATGTTGCAGGGCAGCGTGGGGTATTAGGTAAGCCTTTTCCTGAGTTGATTTTAGCGGAGGTTGATCGCCGTGGGCGTATTGTTTGGGAAACCAAACGTAAAATTCAAGGATTGGATGATGTTTTAGATATTATTCGATTTAAAGATGATTTTATTGTTACTGCGCGCATTGTTGAAAAGAATAAAAGACAAGCCATATGGGTTGGTTTTTTTGATAAACGCGGCGCAATGCGTAGCGAGAGAATTTTTCGTCATGACAATGGATCGTTTCTTCATGCGTCGCTGGCACCTCTTGGCAATGACAAAGGGTTTGTTATGGTTGGGCGTGTCGCAGGGGGGAGCGCAGACCAATCTGAATTTAGTCAGTTTTACCGCTTGAATACCAAATTGCAGGTTACCTCGAAAAGGTCTTTTGATTTAGGGGCTGATAACGGGCTTTTTAAGATTATACCTATAGATAATGGGCAGTTTTATGCAGCGGGGTATGTTCATAATGCGCGTGATCGCAAAACGGGGTGGTTGTTAAAGCTTGATGATGAGGGCGGTATTGTATGGCAGCAACAATATCCGCGCGGTATTGGGGCAGAGTTTATTGATTTACAGGCGTTAAGCAATGGTGATGTTATTGCTGTCGGGACAGCTCTTCCGGCACAAGAGGATGCATTAAAGGCCGGATGGATGGTGCGTGTAGAACCGTTTAACGGAGCCATGGCATGGCAGAGATATTTTACCAACACGATCGATTATAGTGCAGTGAACATTTCGGTTAACAAAGATGACTTGATTACGATTGTTATGGATGCAAAGCCTGTTGATGGTGTGCCATCACCGGAAGGAGAGGTGCCAAGGGATTATGTGCGAGTCGTGACCCTTAACCCGCGTGGTGTGATCTTTGACTCACAGGCTTATTTTCAGGGTGAGGTTGCCGATGTGAATGATGTTGTTATTGGACCTGTTGGAGAGCGTATTTTAGTAGGGACAACACGTATTGCATATTTGGAGGTTGAGAGTGATGTATCAAAAGGGATTGGTCGTGTTGAGAAAACACCAACTATTCGTAAGCGTAGCAATGAGGGGTGGATTATTGCGACGCCTAGCTCTGATCGGTATCAAGATCCGTGTAAGCCAAAAAAAGAACGTGTTCTTAAGTCTTTATAAGGTGAGTGTTTGATGGTGCGTGTTTTGGAATTTGATATTGATGATTTTGACGCTGGTGGGCGTCTTGATAAGACTTTGGCGCAGATTCAAGATGAGTTTTCGCGTTCCCGTATTCAATCTTTTATCGATAATGGTGATGTTGTTTTGAATGGTGAGGTTTTTACCAAGGCCTCTTGGACCCTTCAGGAGGGGGATCGTATTGTTATTACTGTCCCTGATGCGGTCTCGGCGGAGCCTGAGCCCGAGGATATTGAATTAGATGTTATTTATGAAGATGCTGATTTGTTGGTGATTAATAAGCAGGCTGGGTTAGTTGTACATCCGGGCGCAGGTAATCATAGCGGGACTTTGGTGAATGCGCTGCTTCATTATTGTGGAGATGATTTGTCTGGGATTGGTGGTGTTATGCGTCCAGGTATTGTGCATCGCCTCGATAAGGCAACAACGGGGCTTATGGTGGTTGCAAAGCATGATAAGGCTCATAAGGGGTTATCAGCGCAGTTGGAAGACCGAAGCTTAAGTCGTGTTTATAAGGCGTTGGTTTTGGGTGCGCCTATGCCGATAAAAGGTCATGTTGATATGGCGTTAGGGCGTGATCCGCGTAATCGTTTGAAAATGGCGGTTAATGTAAAACGCGCTAAGACTGCGAAGACGTTTTATAAGGTTGAGAAAGATTTCGATGGGTGTTTTTCATTGGTGGAATGTCGTCTTGATAGCGGGCGCACGCATCAAATTCGTGTGCATATGGCGGCGCTTAAGCATCCGTTGATTGGTGATCCGCTCTATGGCCCGCAAAATACAGCGGTTGCGGCGCGCGCCAAGCAATATGGTTTAGAGCAAGAACAAGCAGACGCGATGGTTCATTTTCCCCGGCAGGCGCTGCATGCAGGTGAAATTTCTTTTGATCATCCTGTATCGGGTGAAACGATGCATTTTGAAAAAGACTTGCCTGATGATTTTTCTAAGTTGTTGAAAATATTATGATTTATTAAAATTTTTATAGTTTTACATAATATATTTGCATTTACATAAAATTTTATGTATTCTAAATATATAAGGTTTAATTATAGGCCAGTGAGCATTAAGACATCAGAATTCGCTTCTAAGGGCAAACGGAGGCAAATAGTAGGGTAGTAAAAATAATAGGCCGTGTGGGCCGCATTTAAACATAAATGATTTGATTACGTAGAAAAGTACTAGGTTTAATCAGCTTCATCCGATCTGGTACAACTTTGGACCATCTTCTCCCCACAGAAGATGGTCTTTTTTTATTCTCTAACATGATCTAGGGCGCCGGCTACGACGTCGCTTGCTATTGGGGTCGGTAGTCGTTTTGAGAGAGCTATTGTTTCTTCTCTTAAGTCATGCAGTGCTAACATGGCCTCAAATTCATCATCTGGCGCACTTTGTAAGTTAAATGTGTCTTCTAAAGGCAGGGTTGTGCATTGTGTTCCTGCATCATCCATAAATGTTGCTTCATTAAAAGGAAGGCCGACAGAGCTGAGAGCGCTGATGACGCCTGAACGACAGTTTGTTGCACTTAGAAGGTGTCTTTTTTTTTATTCTTTTTTGGGTGCTTTTTCTCGCGTTTCTATTGCACCGCGTAATATATGATTCCATTTTTGCAGTATTTCAAATTCATATCCGTCATCGACTACGGCTCTTTTTGCTAATTTCATAAACGTTGTATGGCGCATGCCCCGTCTAATGTTTGGAATTGTTGTTAGCTCGTCTAATAACTCATCCATAGGGTTGGCTTTCATACCATTATAGTGGAGCTGGTATAAGACACCTGGTAATGGGTCATATTTATTCCTTAACAAGAGCGCTGTATGATATCTCTGCTTTTTATATGCATCGTCCCATGGTGCCTTAAATTCTACAACGATCATGGATAATGGTTGTTCTGCTTCCATAATGTTTACATAATTAATTTTGAGGGATTTTGCAAGGTTTTTCGTGATTTATTGGTTCAGTTCGTTCCAATGTTTTGCGATATGGGCGAGAGAGAGTGGGGTGGTTGTTTGGTAGAGAGGCGTTGGGTTGTTAACGGTTTGGCCTATATCGCGACCAAATGGTGCGGCGGTGACGCGGATTTGGCTGTTGGGAGTGTATTTGTACCCGCCGAGTGGAATTGTAATGCGTAGACCGTGATCGGCGTTGGTGGTTCCGCCGAAGATGTCGATGTCAGATTTATCTGTAAAGCTTGCATATGCCTCTAAGGTAGCGCCATTTTTAAAGTTTTTGGTTAGGGATGCGCTTGCGCCCATATCACGGGCAAGGAAGCGGCCTGCTTTTAATCCTAAAACGATGTCGGCTTTCGGGATGTCGTACCATGCGTTGACATGCGCGCTTAAGAGGGATGTGGAAAAGGTTCCAAGGTTTGCGGTGGTGAAAGGGTCGCGTTTTTGTACGCTCCATCCTTCTGCGCCAATCGCGAAGCGTTTATCATAGGGGCGGAAGAGGATTTCGGCGCCTGTTCCGACGAAGTTTTCATCGATATAACCACCAATGATATTAGTGTGAATATTTGGGCCAATCGTGAAGGGCATCGCAACATAGAGGTTTTCTAATGCGAAGAAGCGATCAGCAAAATCAGCGACATCGCTTTTGATGGGAAGGCTTGCTTGTGGTCTTAGGCGTCTAATTTTACCCAGATTATTACTGAGGTTGAAGCGCAGCCCTAGCCCTGCGGTTAGATCTTTGAATAGGTTGGATTGTTGAGTGCTTAAGATTAATGATGTGCGACGCAGGAGGCTTGTATCTTCTTCGGATAAGCTGATTTGGTTGTCGAGGAGGGCATTGATCCTTTTGAAGTGGAATGGTTTTTTGGATGTGGTGCTAAGTTTTTGTAGGCCTGTGATGCTATTTTCAAATTCTGTTGTGTGCCAGATTTCATTGGTGCTGCCGTTATTGTTCTTGAGTGCTTGTTCAAGGCTTTTTCGCATGAAAGTAAGGCGTGGGCCGCGTAAGTTATTTATCTCTGTATTGATTGCGAAGGCTTCGATATTCGGGTGCGTGTAATTTGCGAGGTTTATCAGGGCGCGTCCCATTTGATGGGGGCTGGAATGGTTTTGGTTAAGGTCGAGTGAAGCGGTTTTTATCGTGTTGCTTGTGTGAATGTTATAGAGGGATTTAGGTGG
Organism: Bdellovibrionales bacterium; assembly: GCA_045106175.1. Classification (GTDB taxonomy): domain Bacteria; phylum Pseudomonadota; class Alphaproteobacteria; order Micavibrionales; family Micavibrionaceae; genus TMED27. The sequence goes on along the minus strand of JBGCEF010000010.1, from coordinate 6,695 downwards.
TTGATGATGGGGGTCGAAAATGTTGTGTGCTGTTTCTTTGCGGGGGATTAGTGTCTTTTGAGTTTTGCTACGACTTTGATGGGATTGGTGTTGCCATTTTTTGATGTTTCCTTGCAGAGCCAATCGGGCCATGATTTTGTTAGTGCCTTGGGCGGCAAGGCTGATATCCATGAAATTCCAAGGTTTGTAATTAAAACCAACTGACCATGGTGCGGCTGGTTCAAAGTTGAAGGCGTTTGTTTCTGCTTCATAATCATCGCCGCCGTAATCTGCTTTAAGCGAGAGGCCTTTGATGGGGGTGAAATATTCAAGTCCTGCGAAAAGGCCTATATTTTGTCCTGTTAGCCAGTCTCGCGGTTTTGTAGGGTTTTCCCCATCGAGATTACGGTTTTGGTCAAAGTGCGAGCCCAATGATTTTAAAGGGTTATCAAAATGAGCGCCCGTTGCAAAACGGCCCCAGCCGATCCCTGCGGTGAAGTCGAAATTATTATATCGTTTTGACAGGGCCAGATATTCGCCGGATTGGCGTTTATGCCCTAAGCCTGATTGAACACCGAAAGCGATTTCAGGGATGTGTGGGCTTTCTTTGATAAGGCGTAATTTAGCGTCAATTCCGGGAAAGAGGTTTTTGGCATTTTCATCAAAGCTTGAGAATTCTGCGCTTTGGCGAATGCCGATATAAAGAGAGTCAGCGATTTGGATGCCTAAAAAGCCATGAAGATAAGGGTCTTGGAAGCTTAGTTGTGTTCGCAGCGTGCCTGTTTTATCCATTCTGGCGTTTGGAATGGTGTTGAGCCCTAATGCACCGTGAATGTTGGTGGAGTGTTTTGTTTGTGCGCATGCGATGTTAGGCAGTGCGGGTGCGCTGGCTAATATGGCTATTGTTATCGCACTGATTTGTTTCACAATTTAGTGTTTTTGAAAGTGGGTATGTTGTCAAAAATAAGGTGTCTGAAAGTTTTAATTGGTTGTGCATGAAAAATAACCTATAGTTGTATTATTGGTGCTATGTTTTCTATTAAGGATTGATTTATTGCTATCTCTTTTGGTTTTTGGCGCGTTTGTATTGTTCGTAGCGGTGTGTTTGGTGTTTTATTTTTTTCAAAAATACCGCACGCAGTTGAGCTATGTTTTAGCGTTTGAAGATATTTTGCATGTTGGTCAAGCTGGTGTGCTTGTTTTTGATACGCGTGATCGTCTTCATCATTTCAACAATGTCGCGTCATCTTATTTTCCAAAATTTTTATCGCTTTCTGGTGTTAAAACATTGGAGGGTTTTATTGGATATATTTTTGATCATGCGTTTAAGGACGATATTTTATCGTATGAGTCTTACCGCATGTTTGACGGCGATGGTAAGACGGCGCATTTTCGCGAATTGGTCCAAGGCGATGATGGGCAGTTGCTTTTGGTTGAGATCTATAAGGGTGAGCATGCGCGGACCATCGCTCTTATTCGTGATGTGAGTTTGTTGCGGGAGCAAGGGCATGATTTTTTCCATCTTAATCAGGATAATATGCAATTACGGATGTCTGTTGATGCGATTGATTCATGTGTGGTTATTTTGGATGCTAAAAATGCCAATTTGCCAGTTTTGTTTTTAAATCGAGCAGCATGTGAAAAGGCGTGTTTGAGTGTGAAGAGTGATCATCATATGAGCTTTGGAACATTGTTGAAGCAGTTTGGTGATTGTGGCGATTTGGTTAATATTTTAAAAAAAGCGTTTGCACAAAAACCAATGCGTCAGCAGATTAAGTTTGAGTTGGGTGAGGAGGTGCGTTGGTTTGATTTTCAATTTAATCCTGTTTTAAATATTTCAGGTGAGGTTGATATCTGTATTGCAGTTCTTAATGATGTCAGTGTTTTAAAGACACATGAGCAAACGATTTCTCGTGCACAAAAATTAGATTCTTTGGGGCAATTATCTGCGGGTATTGCGCATGATTTTAACAATATTCTTTCGATCGTTGAAGGTTATATTCGGATGATTGAGATGAATAAGGATAAGCCTGAAACTATTTTGAAATATGTGGATCGGATTAAAGCATCAAGCGCAAGAGCGTCTGGCCTTACAAGTAAGATGATGGCTTTTGCACGTCATAAACCGATGCATGATACAGTGCATAATTTTAGTGATTTGTTGCAGGAGCAATGTGCTTTGTTGCAGCGTTTGTTGCCTGAAACTATCGCCTTTAATATCAAAATTTTAGATGATGATATGTTTGTAAAATGTGCGGAAGATGATGTTGCACAAATTGTTATGAATTTACTTGTGAATGCGCGTGATGCGATGCCCAATGGCGGTAATGTTGAGGTTTCTTTAGGTGTTGTTGTTAGAGATACGTTGCCTGATTTTGTAACTCAAAATGATAGTGAGTACGTTTGTTTAAAAGTGCGTGATAATGGTTCGGGTATGGCTAAAGATATATGCGAGCGTATCTTTGATCCATTTTTTACAACCAAAGAACAGGGTAAAGGAACGGGGTTGGGGCTTTCGGTCGTCTATGGTGTTGTAAGGGATATTGATGGCTATATTGATGTGCGATCTGAGCTTTCTGTTGGGACGGAGTTTTCAATTTACGTTCCTTGCGTCGCGGTTTCTGATGATTTTCAGGTTGATGAAGCTGTTAAACATAAAAGAGATAAAAAAGTTATTGAAGGTCTCACTGCGCTTGTTGTTGAGGATGAAGAAGATTTGAAATGTATTGTTTCAGATGTTTTAAGAGATCATGGCATTCATGTGATTGAGGCGTCTTGTGGGGATGAGGCCTTAGTGGTTCAGGATGATTATGAGGGTGAGATTGATGTTTTGATTACGGATGTTGTGATGCCAGGTATTGATGGCGTTAAGCTTGCGGAGATGGTTAAAGCATTAAGGCCCAATGTGCATGCTATCTATATGAGCGGCTATCCAGCACGCGGGCAAAGTGCATCTGTGAATTTACCTGATGATGCGTTTTATTTGTCTAAACCTATCGATTTTGAATTATTGCTTACGCATGTTTCTAACATTGCGCATAGGGCAGATCAGGATAGCGTGATTATTACGGATTTAGATGTTGATCAGCGTTTGGGCGCATTATTTGTAAAGGAAGAGGTTTTATCATGATTGGTGTTGATATGTCGGATTTGAAAATATTGATCGTAGAGGATCAGGGAGAGGTTCGTTCGATGTTGCGCAATATGTTGATGGAATTAGGCGTGACGCAGATTTTTGAATCTCACGATGGACGGGAAGCTTTGCAATTTATTGACTCTGCTTTTGATTTTATCAATGTCATTATTTGTGATTGGAATATGCCGAATATGAATGGTGTTGAATTGCTTCGTCAGTTAAGGACGGTAGATACAACAATTCCATTTTTGATGGTGACGGGGCGTTCGGATATTGAATCTGTTGTTGAGGCGAAGTCTTCAGGGGTAACGGCTTATATATCAAAACCATTCTCGCCACAGCAATTAGAGGCCAAGTTGCGCATTATTGTAACACGCATGCAGGCCGTGTCTTAAGTATCGATTGTGGATGCGGATATGACGAATTCTTTATAATGGCTCTTTGCAGAGATTCCGAGCTGTTGTATCTTTAGATATGACAGGGATTGATTATGATTTATGTGTTATTGGCGGTGGTATAAACGGGGCTGGAATTGCACGTGATGCGGCGGGCAGGGGCTTAAAAGTTTTGTTGCTTGAGGCGCAGGATCTAGCCAGTGGGACAAGTTCTTCTAGCACGAAGCTTATTCATGGTGGTTTGCGCTATCTTGAGTATTACGAGTTTAAAATGGTGCGTGATGCGCTGATTGAACGTGAAAGATTGTTGTCGATTGCGCCGCATATTATCTGGCCGATGGATTTTGTTTTACCACATACGCCTGCTCAAAGGCCCGCATGGATGATCCGTTTGGGTTTGTGCTTATATGATTATTTGGCACCGCGCAAAAAATTGGCGGCGTCTTCTTCGCTTTCTTTTCACGCTGATGACAGAGGCGCACCAATTTTGGATGATTTTAAGCGAGGCTTTTCTTATGCGGATTGTTGGGCGGATGATTCACGGCTAGTCGTGCTAAATGCACTTTCGGCGTCGCAGCATGGGGCTAAGATTTTAACACGTCACCGTTGTGTGGGATTGGAAGCACAAGGGCAAAGATGGCGTGTGACTTATCAGGCGGAAGGGAGCAGGTCGGAAGCGATTAGTGTTCATGCGTCGATGGTTATTAATGCTGCGGGGCCGTGGGTGCGAACACTCCTCGATCAGCAAAGTGATTTTAGCAGTGATGATACGCTGCCAAGTGTTCGGCTTGTGAAAGGATCGCATATTATTGTGCCGCGTCAATTTGAAGGTGAGCATGCTTATATTTTACAGCAATCTGATAATCGTATTATTTTTGCGATACCTTATGAACATGACTACACATTAATCGGCACGACCGAAGAGGACCTTGTCGGTGACCCTAAGGATGCGAGGATTTCAGATGATGAGATGTCTTATTTGATTAATGCTTATAATTTATTTTTTAAGGTGGCGATATCCAAGGATGATGTGCAGTGGACCTATAGCGGCGTTCGACCGCTTTATAGTGAAGTTGAAAGTGGTGCACAAGGTAATGCGACATCTGCTACGCGTGATTATAAGCTGCATGTACATGATGATTTTGCTGCGCCTATTATTTCTGTTTTTGGCGGTAAGTTAACAACATACCGCAAGTTAGCGGAACAAGCCGTTGATAAGATTCTTAAAATTAACGGTCGTAATTCGAAGGCATGGACAGCAGATGAACCGTTGCCAGGCGGTGATATTAAAGACCAAGATTTTGATGCTTTTTTAGTGACGCAAGGCCAACGGTATAAATGGTTGCCGAAAAAATTATTGTATCGTTATGCGCGTTCTTACGGGACGTCGATGGATGTTTTTTTACAGGGTGCGCGACAGATTCAAGATTTAGGAGAGGATTTTAGCGGGCATGTTTTTGAAGCAGAAATTTTATATCTTTTGAGATATGAATTTGCGCAAACAGTTGAGGATATTTTATGGCGTCGATCCAAGCTTGGTTTGCATGTTGATGATCGTGTTGTTAAGAATTTAGCAGGGTATATTCGTCTTTATTGGAAGGATAGAATGTAATGGATGAGCATTATTTATTAGCGATTGATCAAGGTACAACCAGTTCACGTGCGATTGTTTTTAATGATGCGGGTGAGGTTATTAATGTGCAGCAAAAAGAGCTTACACTTTATTATCCTCAAAAGGGTTGGGTTGAACAAAATCCGAACGATATTTGGAATGATGTTTTAGATTGTGTGCGTCGTGCATCTGATGTTTTGGGTGATGATATGTGCAAAATTGCTGCGGCTGGAATTACTAATCAACGCGAGACGACAATCCTTTGGGATAAGAAGACAGGTGAGCCTGTTTACAATGCGATTGTTTGGCAAGACCGCCGTACAACAGAAATGTGTCAGCGTTTAAAAGATCAAGGGTATGAAGAAATGATCGCCCAGAAGACGGGGCTTTTGCTTGACCCATATTTTTCTGCGACGAAAGTTGCATGGGTTTTAGACAATGTTGATGGTGTACGTGAGCGTGCGATAGCGGGCGACTTAGCCTTTGGGACTGTTGATAGTTTTTTGCTTTGGAAGTTTAATAAAGGTCGTGTCCATGCTACTGATGCGACGAATGCATCGCGTACGATGTTGTTTAATATTCAAACGCAAGAATGGGATGAAGAGTTGCTTGAATTGTTTAAAATTCCGCGCAGCATTTTGCCAGATGTTTACGACAATGTTTCGGATTATGGTGTTATTGACAGTGAGCATTGTGGACACGAAATTGTAATCGGCGGTGTTGCCGGTGATCAACAATCGGCTCTTATTGGTCAGGCTTGCTTTGATGCGGGTATGGTGAAATCAACCTATGGTACGGGGTGCTTTGTGTTGATGAATATTGGTTCGGAGTTTCGTGTATCTGATCATAAATTACTGACAACTGTGGCGTATCGATTTGATGGTGTGGTCTCTTATGCGCTAGAAGGATCAATCTTTGTTGCGGGTGCAGCCGTGCAATGGTTGCGTGATAATCTACGATTATTTGATAATGCGACGGAAAGTGAAGCGCTTGCGTTGAGTGTAGAGGATAGTAATGAAGTTTATTTTGTTCCAGCCTTTGCAGGGCTTGGAGCGCCGTATTGGGAACCGGATGCGCGGGCGATGATTAGTGGCTTAACACGTGAGAGTAGTGCGGCACATATTGTACGCGCAGCATTAGAGGCGCAGGCTTATCAAACGCAAGATTTAATGCAGGCAATGATTGCAGATAGTGATGTTGAACCGGCGCTTATTCGTGTGGATGGTGGCTTGGTTGAAAACAAATTTGTGTGTCAATTTTTGGCGGATATTCTTGATACTTCTATCGATGTGCCGCGTGTAACAGAGACAACCGCATGGGGCGCAGCATGTTTAGCGGGTCTTTATGCGGGTGTGTTTGATGGTCTTCATGATGTTACAGATGCGTGGGAGACAAACAGAAAATACAGGCCGATAATGGATCGTGCTAAGCGAGATTATTTATATGAAGGATGGACATCATCTGTCGATCGTTTGATATCTTGAACGATGTCACTAAAACGTTAAAGCCGTTTTTACACAGCTCTAACACTTTAAGTCTTCTCAAACTTTTATACGATAACCCCGGGGTTATC
>JBGCEF010000009.1:0-22550 GCA_045106175.1 Bdellovibrionales bacterium | reverse complement strand
TATCTTCACGAACCATACTACCCATTTCACCAAGTTTAAGTGCTTTGCGAAGTTTACGTTCGGCCGTATCGGATAATTGCGACGGATCAAAATCAGCACCGTCATAAAATGTTCTATCTCCCATATAATAAGGTTTAACGGGAGAATCTTAACAAATGATTAACGTAATGGATTAATCGTCTTCAAAAAGCTTTTCCAGTTGATCGACCAATGCCTTCGCAAGTTCGTCGGCATCTGTGATCTTAATGGCACGTTTATAATACCGCGTGACATCATGTCCAATCCCTATAGCTGTTATTTCAATATCGGACTTTTCTTCTATCCAATGAATAACAGTGCGAAGATCTTGCTCAAGAATATGAGTAGGGTTCACTGACAATGTTGAATCATCTACGGGCGCACCATCTGAAATGACCATTATGATTTTGCGTTGTTCGGGGCGTTGCGCAATACGGTTATGCGCCCACACGAGTGCCTCGCCATCAATATTTTCTTTCAAAATACCTTCTTTAAGCATGAGGCCCATATTTTTTTTCGTTCGACGCATCGGTGCATCTGCGCTTTTATATATAATATGACGAAGATCATTTAATCGCCCGGGATGTTTCGGGCGGTCATTTTGCATCCAAAGATCACGGGCTTTCCCACCTTTCCAAGCCCGCGTCGTAAAGCCTAACACCTCAACACAAACACCGCATCGCTCCAACGTGCGCGCAACAATATCGGCTGTCATTGCGGCTGTGGCGATAGGGCGTCCTCGCATTGAGCCGGAATTATCGATCAAAAGCGTAACAATAGTGTCACGAAATTCTGTCTCTTTTTCCTGTTTAAACGTCAGCGGCACATTCGGATTAGCAACAACACGCGCAAGCCGCGCCGTATCCAAAATTCCCTCATCCAAATCAAAACTCCAATGACGCTGTTGTTGCGCCATAACTTTACGTTGCAAGCGATTCGCCAGCTTTGTAATAATAGTTTGATGAGATGATAATTGCTTATCTAACATTCCGCGCAAACGAACAAGCTCATGACTATCCGCTAGCTCGCTGGCTTCTACTTCTTCGTCAAATGCAGATGTATAGATCGTATACATGCCATCGCGGCCGGGAATAAAATCATCACGTCCTGCGCCACGCGGCGATTGTTCAGCCGCAGCAGAACCATCATCTTGCTGACCTTCGTCAAAATTATCATCTTCACCAAAAGCTTCTAGATATTCATCATCCGCACCGCTGGATAAATTCTCATCAAGGTCATGACTGTCACTATCGCTTTCATGGTCGTCGTCTTGATCATTGTCATCTTGCGCATCGTTTTGATCATCATGATCTAAATCGTCGTCATCCGAGCTTTCTGATTCTTGTCCCTCTGTCCCGTCTTCTATGGGCATATCTAAAGCGGATATCAGCTGCTTCGCAACGGATGCATATTGCTTTTGATCATTCAAAAGCGGCTTTAAATCATCAAATCCCAAATCTTTAAGCCGTTTATCTAACCACGGCTTCCATAGCTCAATTAGCTTCTCGGCAGACGGCGGCGGCGCTTCACCCGTTAATTCAAGGCGCGCCATAATGTGCAGCGCATCCGCCATATCCACTTGCTCTCGTTTCGTAATATTTTCAAGCCCTAGGCGACCTGCTTTTTCCGCCAAAACAGCATTAAGATTAGCGCCAACGCCTGGCATTTTTAAGGCCCCGACGGCCTCGCATCTGGCCTGTTCAAGAGCGGCAAAAACACTTGCCGCATGATTGTCTCTTGGTTTTAACTTGATATGCATCCGTTCATCATGATGCGCGATACGAAGCGCTTGAATGTCTGCGCATCCACGCACTAATCTTTTGCTCTCTGCACTCATGGTGTGATCTGGCTGGGGCAGGCGCGGGCGCATCCCTTCAATCACGCGCCCCGTGGGCGGCTCCGCGGTGGAATATGATGGCTCAAGATCCGCATCTTTTGCAATCGTACGCATTGTAATCGACGTTACATGTTTAAAATGATCAACATTCTCTTCACTCATGCAAGCAATATAAGCCCAACCCCAACACGTTACCACCCACAAAAAGCTTGCGTTTATGAAAATAAATAATGTACAAGGCAATGAAATAACTGCGAGTATAAAAATGCCTTTTAAAGCCACACGAACAGTATCAGGGAAGCTAATAGGTGTAGCGCTAACGCCTCTATGGGTTGGCATTGCAAGTGGGATTGTCAGGGGAATGATTGCTTTAAATCCTTCTTACGAAGGCGATGTGCAAGATATTTTTGTAGGTGCGGCTCGTGATACTGCTTTGACATTCGTTGTCGCAAGAGATTCTTTAGCTGTGATTCCAAATTCAATTTCTTGCGCTGCCAATGGAACAGTAATGTTGGCTGATAAGGTCGACGGAAATTCTGCCACTAACAGAGCTGAATGCTTTGCGGGAGTTGGGATTGAAGTTTATGAAGACGTTGTAGACGCTTTTAAAAAACGTTTGGAACAAGCGGAGTTTTCAAATTTACAAGATTTGCCACCATCATTTTTAGTAGCTTCAGAAAAATATGGAGCTCAGCTTGTGTCCCTTGAAAGTATAAAGGCTGACGGTAAAGACATTGATTTAGCAACGCTAGCCAACGACAATATTCTTTATCGCACTTTCGGGTAAATCAACATCAAAACAGCGTTGATAATATTCCGCGATAATCGGGCGCTCGGTTTCATCACACTTATTTAAAAATGAAAGTTGGAACGCCAATTCAGGCTTGCCAAAAATCTCGGTATTTTCAATCCACGCTAAGACCGTACGCGGGCTCATTAATGTCGAAAGATCACCATTCACGAAACCCTCGCGCGTCATATCGGCAAGGCGCACCATTTTATCAATCATGTCACGCCCTTCATCCGTCGCAAGATGCGGGAATTTCGCGAGCATGATATCCATCTCATCTGCATGCGGCAGGTAATTTAATGTAACAACAACATTCCAACGGTCCATCTGCCCTTGGTTAATCTGCTGCGTCCCGTGATAAAGCCCGGTCGTATCACCAAGTCCAACTGTGTTAGATGTCGCAAACAAACGAAATGCCGGGTGAGGGCGGATCACTTTGTTTTGATCCAATAGTGTTAAACGCCCTTCGGCTTCCAAAACACGTTGAATAACAAACATAACATCCGGACGCCCTGCGTCATATTCATCAAAAACGAGCGCAACCGGGTTTTGAATGGACCAAGGAAGCAATCCTTCTTTCCATTTGGTGATTTGCTTGCCTTCTTGCAAAACAATCGTGTCTTTACCAATCAAATCTACCCGCGAGACATGCGAATCGAGGTTGATTCTAACGCATGGCCAGTTAAGGCGCGCAGCAACCTGTTCAATATGTGTTGATTTTCCAGTCCCGTGGTACCCCTGAATCATCACACGGCGGTTATGCGCAAAGCCTGCCAATACCGCAAGTGTTGTGTCGTGATCAAACTGATAGGTCTTATCGATATCGGGAACATTCGGCGTATCTTCGCTAAACGCTGGAATTTCCCAATCAATATCAAGCCCGAAAACCTCGCGTACATTGGCCTTTGTGTCAGGGATGGATGTATATTTACCCTCCTTGGCCTTAACCTCAGTAATGTTAAAAGCCATGCCGTCACGGTCTTTTTCTTTGTCGATATTGTCGATTGCGTCTGCGCTCATGATCTACTTTTCTTTTAGTCTACTTTTCTTCCAACTTGTCAAACTTCTCATAAGCAAGTTTCAATACTGTATAGGCCATATTAATGCTTTTGAGAAGCTCTTCTGATTTTTCTGAACCTTGATTACGGTCGGGGTGATGTTTCATTGCTAACTCACGATAGCGAAGCTTAATCGCATCAAATGTAAGCGGCGGTTCCAAACCCATAATCGCCATCGCTTCATATTCTTTTGAATATTCGGAATCCCCGATGCTTTGGCGTGCGCGTTCCTCTTTATTGGGCGGAGGTTCTGCGTCTTCACCGAACTTCATGCGCCATGCAGTTTGATAAAGTGCCTCTTCTGCATTGCCGTTAACGCCATATTTCCAAGTCGGACGGTCACCATACATGGAATTATAAATATGCTCTTCCACATCGTTTGTGCTCATACCTTCAAAGAAATTCCAAGCCTTGTTGTAATCACGCGCATGTTCAAAACAAAAATAATAATAATCAGAAAGACTGCGATCTTTTGGGGCGCGATGCTCACCCTTTAGGCAGCATCCTGGCATGTCACACATGCGAAGCTCCTGATGCGCGTTTCTTTCGGCAAAATCGGCAGATCTGGGTTTTAAAAATATTTGCGGCATCAAAATTTTCTAGCTGTTTATAGGGCGCACCTCTGTTATGTTAGCTGGAAACAAGCATGAGGTTCAACAAATCTATGAGCATGGCGGAAAAAATCAAGGCAAGGATATGCGAAAACATCAATGTTGATGAAATAGAAATCGTAAATGAAAGCCACCTACACAAAGGGCACGCCGGAGATGATGGAAGCGGAGAAACGCATTTTAAACTTAAGGTTGTTTCATCTGATTTTAAAAACCTAACAAAGATAAATGCGCAAAGGCTTGTAAATAAATCTATATTTGAGTGTTTTAATGAGGGTTTGCATGCTGTTTCAATGAAATTAGAACATTAAAAAAGCTAAGCTTCAAAATTTTTATTGCCAAAACCTATCCTTAAAGTTATAAACTAATAGTTGAAAGCGTAAATTATTAATCTATAACGTTGTGGGGTCACTATGAACAAAATATTGAATTCCAAATTAAATGAGATTGATCGCCATGTCACGTCAAACGATGATGTTAAAACAACATTATTAAGCCGTAATATCACAGTAAGCGGGCGAAGAACGTCTGTAAGACTGGAACCTGAGATGTGGAAGTCTCTTTTTGATATTGCAAAGCGTGAGAATTGCACGATTCATGACATATGTACTTTGATTAGCCTGCGTAAAAATTCAAAAACATCACTAACAGCGGCAATTCGTGTGTTTTTAATGCTGTATTATCGCGCTGCTGCAACAGAAGACGGTCATGTAAATGCCGGTCATGGTAATTTTGAGCACATGAAATCACGTGCTGGATTAAATGACGCAACCATGCGAAAGCCAAAGCATATTGTCATTCACGAACATGCTCACGCTTAATAAAACAGTCTGGAATTTAAAAGCGGCCTTGTGCTAAAAACTTCTCTCTTCGAGCAGTTTTTAGTGCTTCTGGCTGTTCAGAAGAAAGCTCATTTAGTGCATTTTCAATGGTCTGACCTACTAATTGAATAGTATCTGACTGATAACGGTGCGCACCACCGATAGGCTCTTCTATTACACCATCGATAAGCTTTAGCTCCAACAAATCTTGTGCGGTCAATTTAAGGGCTGTGGCCGCTTCTTCCGCGTGACTTGCGCTGCGCCATAAAATAGACGCACATCCTTCAGGGGAAATGACAGAGTAAATGGAATGCTCTAGCATATAAATACGATCTGCAACTGCGATAGCGATCGCACCACCAGAACCGCCTTCGCCAATCACAACCGAAATAATCGGTGTTTCCGCGCGTAAACAACTCTCGATTGATTTAGCGATAGCTTCGCTCTGACCGCGCTCTTCCGCGCCAAGCCCAGGATAAGCGCCCGCAGTATCAATCAACGTAATAATCGGCAGGTTAAACTGCGACGCCATCGCCATCAATCGCTGTGCCTTTCTATATCCCTCTGGTCTTGCCATGCCAAAATTATGTTTGATACGGCTTTCTGTGTCATTGCCTTTCTCATGTCCGATAATAACGCATGATTGCTCTTTAAAGCGTCCTAAACCGCCCATAAGCGCATAATCTTCAGCAAAATTACGATCACCAGCAAGTGGCGTGAAATCTGTAATTAATGCGGCAATATAATCTTTAAAATGTGGACGCTCTGGGTGGCGCGCAACCAACACTTTTTGTGATGGCGTAAGCTTTGTGTAAGCCTGCTGTAATAATTTGTCTGCCTTCCCTTGCATGCGGGTAATTTCTTCCGAAATATTGACCTCATCACTACTGACATGACGAAGCTCAGCGATTTTGCTTTCAAGCTCAAGGATCGGTTTTTCAAATTCTAGCATCATATTTATCTTTTGTTATTAAAGCTGGAACTGTGATAGCAAAACAGGCGCCTGAATTCAAACCGAATCCAAAGGCGCCTGTGAATAAATTGCAAATTATACTTAGCTGTCTGACCCTGTCTTAGAAAGCGGATGCTTATCTTTAACAGTTTTCTTCAAATCGTCACCAACCATATGCGTGTAGATTTGTGTCGTAGCAATATCTGCGTGACCAAGCATTTTTTGGACAGAGCGAAGGTCTGCGCCACGGCTCAATAGGTGGGTTGCAAACGCATGACGAAGAATATGAGGGCTAACCTTGCCTTCTTCGATATCTGCGGCACGTGCTAAATCTTTAAGCAGCTGAGCAAAACGCTGGCGCGTTAAGTGACCACTTGTTGATGTACGTGACGGGAATACAGCTTTTTCTTGAAGAGCTTGATTTTCCGGACCAATAAATGTTTTACGCACACCCATATATTTTGCGAGTGCTTCCTGCGCGGGTTCTGATAAAGGAACCATGCGATCACGGCCAGCCTTACCAGAAACGATCAAGAATTGATTATCTTCACCAAGCGCTGACATAGGCAACCCAACAAGCTCTGAAACACGAAGACCTGATGCGTAAAGGATTTCGAGTAAAGCAACAAGACGAACATTCTCAGGTTTACCACCTTTACCGGCTGTCTGGATAAGGTTATCGACTTCACCTTCAGACAATGTTTTTGGCAAAGTACGTGTTTGCTTCGGGCTTTCGATGTTCGTTGTCGGATCATCTTCACGTTTTTCTTCTGAAATAAGAAAACGATAATATTGACGAAGCGCTGATAGGCGTCTCGCAACCGTGCGAGATGCAATCAATGTGTTCTTGTTACCCTTGGTGTTTTTCTTTGCAGACAAATCTTTTAGATAATCTTTTAACTGATCTGTTGTCGCTGCATTAACATCTGTGTTCTGTGCGCTACGTAAATAAAGACTTACATCAGCCAAATCACGCCAATATGCTTGTCGTGTATTATGTGCTGCACCGCGTTCGGTGGTCAACATATCTAAAAACGCATCAACACTTGGATGCAGATCTGGCTTTGGCATTGCTGGGCGACCTGGACGTGCCATAATTTTCTCCTAACTTCTTCCTTTTTTATCCCCAATGTGGTGTTCTATCACCATCTTGCGGGAAAACTTATTCAATTCGACTTGTTCTAAGCCATCTTTAATATCTGAAAACAAGAAATCATCTATAAGATGAATATTACCTTCAAATAAGAGTTTTATACTCAATAAAACAGTTTCCCCCAAAGCATTGTTATTCGATGATTTTTTAAGCTGCTTTAAAGTATTTAAAACAACTGTTTTTTCATCGCTAACGCTATCTTTTTCATAAACTTTGAGTGCATTATCAACATCCGATGACACCTTGTCAAGCGGTTCTATGTTAAATTGTTCATTATTCCCAATATTTTTATGAAAAATACCATTTTTCAGTACATTTTTCATAAAATCATGACTTTCAGGTATGTTCAAAACGAGCGGTATAAGGTGAATATTGCTTAAAAAAACGGAATTTTCTGATTTAACGTCGTAATAATTCAGATATTGGGTGATAGAAATTTCAAAACTTCTAAGGTCTTCCAAATATAAAATATTTAAAATTTTCCGCATTTGATTGTCAGAAATGTCTTTCAATGGAAATTCTGAAATGGCGGAAGCAAAAGGTAATAATGCAACACTATTGTAATCACTATCCTGATCGAGTGCTTTCAATATGATATCGCGTGTTTTGTCATTGTCTTCTTCATCTTGTAAAGATTGAAAAAGGGCAGGCAGGCCCGATAAGAAATCTTGATCATTAATATTTAAGTAAGCATCTGTAAGGGAGTTTGTTTCAACAAGCCCCCATTGCCTAGCTTTAAGAGTAAAAAGAACACGATCTTTAGAATTAAGTGTTTCTAATGACAAAAGCGCAACAACATCACGCGGTGGTATATCATTAAGTAATTCGTCATCAAGAACCGGCGCTTCAATACGCCCTTCAGAAATCAATATATTTTGCTCAAGAATATGAAGCTGTGCCCAATCATCAACAGCATAAGGAAATATAAAATTTTCATTGAACGCTAGACTACGAATAATCTCATGGCGTGTATCTTTTAAAATCGCCTGCGCATCTTCAGACGGATTATCTGACAATGTGTAATCACAATAAGCTTTGAAAACACGCCAGAAATCATCATCGCTTTCAATATGCCCCAGTATCTTCATCTCAAGACAAGCAATCGACTTCCCGCCAGTGCCAAGCATAGCTAATATCCCAGCTTTAGCGATGGCCTTATGATGCGGTTGTTCGACGGCAACATTATAGAGCGTTAATGCATCCTTATAAAACCCGCCTTCAATAAGCTTGTAAATTCGTAGCGTAAGCAAATCCTCGCCAGGGTCTACATCTTTATAATGTCTCAATTCTTCAACATTATTCTCGCTCAACAAAATCGCTTTGATCATATCTTGAACTACAAAGCTAGATGAGTTGACGGGCATATCTTTTATTATGTTTGTAATGTCAGATCGCTTTGATCCATCCCACATACCAACGGGCAAAGCATCGCGTGATCCGCTTGGAAACAAACCCGCCCCCTCAATCAAATAAAAATCGTCAACAGATTCAAATTTGTACGGTTCTTTATATGGTGAAACCTTATCCGCAAAAGCATGCGAACCAATAATAAAAGCGAAAATAAGGGCAAACAAAAAACGCATTATTGCCCCTTGCTCGCGCGAAACTCTTCCAAAGAGACTGTTTTGGTGATTTTATCTTGTGGAACCGGAACATCGGTAAACGATAAAACAGCCACGCCCCCAATAAGACCCAAAACTATAACCAAAAATAAAGTCCCAACGATCTTTGACATTTACCATTCTCCACGCATATTGTTTATGTATATTTTTCAAATTAGACAAACCGTAACCAAAGATCAATTAATCATCCTTTATTAGACGTGAAGTTAGACACAACAAATATTCAAAAAACATTGCAACAACCAATCGTACTTATCGGTATGATGGGCACGGGCAAGACGCATCTTGGTAAATTGCTGGCGAACGAACTCAATATGGAATTCTTCGACAGTGATCAGGTGGTCGAAAAGCGCGGTGGCCTGACAATTAATGAGATATTCGAACTATACGGCGAAGAGCGCTTTCGCCAAGCAGAAGAAAAAACCGTATTAGAGCTGCTGAATGCGAAACCATCCATTATCGCCACCGGCGGCGGAGCGCCAATGAATGCGCAAATATTGGGTGCCATAAAAAAACAATCAATCTCAATTTGGCTAAACAGCAATATAGAAACGATTTATGAACGCATTAAACAAACAAAAAATCGGCCATTGTTAAAAACTGATAACCCCAAAGAAACACTAAGCGCGTTATTGGATCAACGTAAAGACACATACGCAAAAGCCAATATCAAAATAGATATCAACGCCAATAATGCGGACAAAGCCTTGCAAGAAATCATTGAGGCAATTTCAGAATTGATATAACGTCCCCATATGTCTGAAACACAAACAAAAATCGTGACCATAGACTTGGAAAATCACGCCTATGATATTTTCATCGGCCAAGGTCTCCTCTTCAGGGTGGCCGAGCTCATCCCTGATGAGATTATGGGACGTGCAGTTTTTATCATTACCGATGAAAATGTTGAACCATATGCAAAAAATATCCAAACGATTATGCAGGACAACCGCGCCAGAAAAGTGAATTTAATCACACTAAAAGCAGGTGAAGCCACAAAGTCATTCGAAAATGTTCAACGCGTAAGCGAATGGATGCTCGAAAAAGGTTTGAACCGCAACTCATATGTATTTGCCATCGGTGGTGGTGTCATTGGTGATCTAGGCGGTTTTTGCGCATCAATCGCAATGCGCGGCGTCTCTTATGTGCAAATCCCAACAAGTTTACTCGCACAAGTCGATAGCTCTGTTGGCGGTAAAACAGGCATTAATACCAAGCAGGGTAAAAACCTGATCGGCAGTTTCTATCAGCCCGTAAGCGTTCTTGCCGATTTAGACGTTTTAAAAACACTGCCGAAGCGTGAACTATTGGCTGGATATGCGGAAGTTGCAAAATACGGATTAATCAATGATCGGCCATTTTTTGAATGGCTTGAGAAAAATGGTCAAGATGTCGTCAATTTAGACCCAGATGCGCTGGCCCGTACCATTGAAACATGTACAAAATCAAAAGCGGCAATCGTTGAAGCCGATGAAAAAGAAAACGGCGTCCGTGCGCTCTTGAACTTAGGCCATACATTTGGGCACGCTTTAGAAACAGCGGCAAATTACAATGGCTCATTGCTGCATGGTGAAGGCGTTTCAATCGGCATTATTTTAGCCTACGAATTATCCGCGGCCTTGGGGCATTTTCAACAAGATGACATTGAACGCGTTGAAAACCATTTCCTATCAATGGGCCTTCCAACACGCGTCGATCAAATTCCAAATTTCAAAACGGATGTGGATGCGCTGATGGCAACAATGCGCAGCGATAAAAAAGCCCGCAGCGGAAAAATGGTGTTCATTCTTTCTAATACAATCGGTGACACATTTGTTAGCAATGATGTTAATGAAAACATTGTAAAAGAAGTTTTGCAAAACGCGCTCGGCGGTAAGTCAATCGATACAGGCAACATAGATAGAGAAGGTATGAAAGAACGATGGAAATCGGCATTCTCATCCCGTGCGTAGCAATTTTAATCCTGCTCATGTTATCCGGCTTTTTCTCCGGATCGGAAACGGCATTAACCGCAGCATCAAAAGTACGTTTATCGTCAAAGGAAAAAGAAGGCGATCAGCGCGCGGCTCTGGTTAATAAGATCCGTGAAAAGAAAGACCGTCTGATCGGCGCGCTTTTGCTGGGCAATAATATGGTCAATATTTTGGCATCTGCCTTGGCCACATCTGTTTTAATAAAGCTCTTCGGGGAAGCTGGCGTTGTCTATGCAACCTTAGTCATGACAATGCTGGTGTTAATCTTCGCAGAAGTCTTGCCAAAGACATACGCGCTGCATCACGCGGAAAGCATGTCGATGCGTATCGCCCCAATTATACGCGTAGTCGTATTCGTGTTCGCACCGGTCACCGAAGCTGTAACCTGGATTGTCCGACAAGTCCTTAAAATATTCGGCGTTGATTTGTTCAAAGTAAAAACAGGATCACATCTTGAATTACTGCGCGGCGCAATCGAAATGCATGACGGGCCTGAACAAGAAACTCAAGAACAACGCGCAATGCTTCGCTCCATATTAGATTTGGCGGATGTTGACCTAGAAGAAATTATGATCCACCGCAAAAACGTTGCGATGATCAATGCAGATGATCCAATACCCAATATTGTCCAACAGGTCTTGGGTAGCTCTTATACACGCTTGCCTGTGTGGCGCGATGATCCTGATGATATTATTGGCGTAATCCATATCAAAATGCTCCTACAAGAATTGCACGACACAGGCGGTGATATTAATAAAGTTGAGCTGCAAAACATCATGATGAAACCGCGTTTTGTCCCTGAAAGCACGCATCTTTATGATCAGCTTCAAAATTTCCGTGAGAAAAAAGAACATTTCGCCGCGGTTGTTGATGAATATGGGGTGTTCATGGGAATCGTAACCTTAGAAGATATTTTGGAAGAAATCGTCGGAGAAATTGATGATGAGCATGACCAAAACGTTAAAGGCGTTCGAAAATTGGCCAATGACATTCTGTTGGTGGAAGGAACAGTCACAATTCGTGACCTGAACCGTGAATTTGATTGGAATTTACCTGACGAAGACTATGCAACTATTGCAGGTTTGATTTTACATGAATCACAAATGATTCCTAACGTAGGGCAAAGTTTCATGTTCCATGATTTCCGTTTCGATATTGTGCGCCGCCAACGCAATCAAATCACTAGAGTCAGGTTAACGCCTCCACAAGAATAATTTTATTGACATAATATTTTATTCAGGCCATATTCTGCGCCAATATGCATGCTAAAGACCCAATATTTATGCACGCCCTCTGGCGCACAGGATCAACCTACATGTGGGGAAAATTTCGCTCGCGTGATGAGCTATGCTGCTTTTTTGAACCTTTTCATGAATCACTAATCGCTAAAACTCGAGAAGGCTTACTCGGTGATTTTGCAAGAGCAGCAGTCAAGTTTAGACACGAAACCATCAGCAGAAATTATTACGAGGAGTATAAAGTAGCCGATGGAGGCGGTGTTGAGAATTTTCGTTCAAGATTTATTATGGATCGATATTCTTTAGGTGTTTCAGAAGAAGACGAAGATCTTGAGGTTTATATACAAAGCCTGCTTGATACAGCCGAAGAGAGAGGTCAGAGGCCTGTTTTACAATTTAATCGCAGTATTCTTCGTGCCAAATGGATGAAACATCATTTTGGCGGCGCTCACATTTACCTCAATCGTAATTTAGGCGATGTCTATGATTCTTACATAGAAAATGGATATTATTTACCATGTTACGTTAGCATCGTCCGCCAAAATGCGGATCACCCAATTTTTGCAGAAATCGCAAATCGCTTCAATCTTGAGCCCTATAGCTATTCGGGAAAGCATAATGAGGACACAGTAATTGACGCGGCAAAACGCTTTAAAGCAAGACAAGTGAGCTGTTCAAGGATTGCACGTAAACTGTCAGGCCAAGATAAAAAAGAGATTACTGCATTTTTCTGGGCAACCGGTTTAGCGAGTGCAACGGGCTATGCAGATATGATCGTGGATACAGACCGTATCATTTCAGGGCAGGGACGAACGATGCCTCAAATGTTCACGGATGTAAGTGGGCTAGAATTTGATTTCTCTGACTTAAGGCTCAAAACTAAAGGTCACGAGCCATTCGAAATAACCAGAGGTATGCGCAATATCATTCGCAGAGCTGTCGAAAAAATTGGACCCAATTGGGAAACGCTATCAAGTCCGGATATGGCGATGAATACACGGGTTCAATTTGCTATGACGATGTAATAGCTTCAATATTTGCTTTTAAATGTGATGGATTAATCGTGCCTACAACAGCGCAAGAAACACCATTATGCGATAGCGCGAAATCAAAAGCATCTTTTGTGTTGGTGTTGTGACCACTTGATAAAACTTTCTTTAAAAACACACCCTTATTGTGATCCACGGCGTAATCCAACACGGGTTTTTCATCGTCATACTCTGGGTTATAACTTGCCATCACAACATCCATAGTTTTAAGGCACAAAATGCCTCCATCAACAGTTTTAGTCGATGCGCCTATCGCTCTCACTAAACCGCGACGCTTAAAATCATGAAGCGTTTCGACCAAACGCGCATCCGATAAAATCTCAACATCCCGCCCATCGGAATGTATCATCAATATATCAATATAATCGGTATTCAGGCGCTTTAAACTACGTTCCAAACTTTTCTCAAAATGCTCGGGCGTAAAATTATAGCTAGATTGCCCATCCTCGAATTCTTCCCCAACCTTGCCAACAATAACCCAATCATCACGTTGCCCACCTAACAAACGACCCAAACGCTCCTCGGATAACCCATAGGCAGGGGCTGTATCGATCACATTGACGCCTAATTCTTTGGCAAGCGATAAAAGATTAGCTAATCCCGACTCATCAGGAAGGTCAAAAGCGCTAGGATATTTTACCCCTTCATTACGACCAAATTTCGTTGTGCCCAAGCCATAAGGCGAGACCATAATACCGCTATCGCCTAAACGTCTTTTGTCCATTGCATCTCATCCCACGGGGTTTCTGTGATCTCTGCCATCGTCAAATCTGAAAAATCTGTGTTTTGGTGTGACGGTTCAATATCAAGCCAATCAACAACCATATCCGACAACATTGGCGCAAAAGTAAGCTTAGTGGGCCAGCAATAAAGATGATCTCCGGCTTTGTGAATGGTCGGCGTATCGGGCAGGTGGTTTTGAGTGTCCGACTTACCCTCAATGCGATCAATCGGCAAAACGCCCCATTCAAAAGATGAGATGTCGATCTGTGGCATATATTTCTTAAACATCGCCTTCGTCGCATCATAAACGTCTTGCGGGTCAGCCTCTTTTGCTCGCTCCGCAACGCCCCCGCCCAAATACCAGACAAGGCTTCCGTCTTTTGTTTGATGCGTCGTAATAGTTGCAATAGGTTTATCCGATTGCCCGACGCAATGCGCGTAAAGCGGGAAGGGCGCATTTTTAATGAAACCCATCAATAAAGGGCGCGCTTGTGTTTTTAACCCCTTATCATGTGCATTTGAAGTCGCCCATATATGATTACTTGCAGCCCCTGTGAAAATAAATTTTTTAGCCTTAATGCCGTATTTTTCACAAAAACCAATCGGATCATCCGGCGCGTCAATAACACGAATGCTATCGCGATAGGGATCTGATAGAGCGTTTAAAACACTTCCAATATCTAAAACAGGTTCATCCATGTAAATCACAGATCCCTTAAAGCCCGTGTCTTTGATATCATTTGGCCAATCATCACGCGAAACCTCGTGAACATTTCCCCCTAGGGCTTTTTTGGTTACCAATTTAACCAATCCGCCCATAAAACCTGATGGAATCAATAAATGTTGTGACGAGGCACTCATCTTCGCGGTGCTAAGGTCAACAGGGCCATTACCCGCCAGTGCATCACGCCATAAATCCGGCATCGCCGAAATGGATTTCGCTAAATTATTGATCTGCCCGGCAAACGCATATTTCAAACCTGAATGAATAATGCCTTGGCTTGCGATGGTTTGACCGCATCCGATAGCCTTATTCTCAAGTAATAAAACATCATATCCCATACGTTTCAGACGATTAAAGGTCCACAAACCAGCAATTCCAGCGCCAAAAATAACTATATCTACGTTTTTAGTGATGCGTCTTCTCCAACCATTCTGTAATTGCCAATATCTGATCCGGTGCCATGAGTGACGGCGCATGACCACATTTTTTCAACGTCAAAAGATCAAAGTCAGTATCAGTTTTGCGCATTGCCTTGATGATCTTCTTTGTTAAAAGCAAAGATTTTTTACCATGAATTAATAAAATTGGACAAGAAATAGCATTCCAAACCTCCCACAAATCAACATCACCAATCGGCGCATGTTCAAACACAACCGCAATGCGCGGATCATAAGCATAGCTATAGTTTCCATCATCTAATAAACGATGATTATGCTGCGCCATGTGCGTCCACTGCTCATCTGTCACAGGCCCCCAACTAAGGCCGCGCGTCTGACGCATACGAAGCTCAAGCGCATCAAGGTTTTCAAAATGATAAGGAACTTTGATCACCTCATGAATAAAATTTAAAGCCGCTTCAGGCACGACAGGACCAATGTCATTGAGGATAAGACGCTGAATAGGAGAATTCTCCATCGCAGCGATATGCATACCAAGCAACCCGCCTAACGAAATGCCAATCCAATCTAAACTATTGGGTGTATTTAAATTTTCAGCATCAAGAACAGCAAATATATCTTTGATATAGTGTGAATAATTATAATCCATAGGGTCATTAAGAAAATCACTCTTCCCGCGCCCGACTAATGTAATGGAAATCACTCGGTAGCCATGCCGCACAAGATCAGCAGCGAGAAAATCGAAATCAAATGAATTACCAGTCAAACCGTGTACACAAAAAACGGGAGGGTTCCCTGGCTGCCCCCAATCTTGGTAAGCGATATTATGAGGGCCAGACTGTGTCTTGCCAATAACTGTTTTTTCTAAAAAACCACTAGGCTCTGACATTATGCAGCACGCTTTGTTTCAACACTTTGCGAAAGACATTCAAAAAGCGCGTCATCATCTGCGCGAATAGCAACGTAATTTGGCCCAGAATTAAAATCGTTCAACGCATAAGACCAAGGTGAAAAATCAACATAACCATTGCGCAAACGGCCGGCTTTATATCCCTGGGCTGCAAAGAAATCATAAAAATCACGCATAAGAAATTTTGTATCGCCATTCGTATAGCCATATTCAAATTGAACAAGACGAACATTTTTTGCTTTCAGCAAATCTTCAAATCCCTCTAGGACTAAATGTTCTGCACCTTCGGTATCAATCTTTAAAAAATCAATGAAATCAATATTTTGATTTTTGCAGTAGTCGGACCCTTTTAAAATATCGGCTTTGCGAATCTGAGGCGTTTTTTTCTTATCATGATAATCTGATTGAACAAGAATAGTGTTCACACCTGAATCTTTACCGTAAAATTTATATTCAATCTCTCCATTATCATTCGATACACCACAGTTATTCAGTGTCACACGATCAGAAATTATAGAAGATTGCAGCGTCTCAAATGTTTCTTTCACTAATTCAAAACTGTGAATATGTGCATCGTTATACTGCTCTAACGCGGATTGTGTCCATTTACCGACATTCGCGCCAACATCAAATACACATTTAAAATCAAGATGAGATGTTACATGCAAAAGCCAAGCTTCACCATTTTTTTCAAAATTATAAGAAAAACCATCATGCCATTTGATGTATTTTCTGGCTAATTTATACCCAAAACGCTTTAGCTTTTTTTTCATACGTTCAGTCTCTCAAAAAATTCAACTAAGAAGCTTGTGCGACAATCTTCCCATGGCAGTGTTTATACTTTTTGCCAGACCCGCACGGACATAACGCATTGCGTTGAACCTTCCCCCAAGTTAATGGGTCATTCGGATCAATCGCTGCGGGGGAGGGATATTGGATCGTTTTCGACTCTGTAGATTGCTGTTCACTTTCGGCTGCTTGCGTCTGACCTGTGCCCATTAACGCCGGATCTTCGCGTGTTTCCTGCAATCTTTGCTCTTGTGCATCTTCAGGACCGCCCATACCCGGTATAAACAGCTTACGCTTGGCATCATCTTCAATGCTAATTTCAACAAAGCTAAGCGTCATCGTAATGGAATCATTCAACTGATCCAACATTTGCTCAAACATACCAAAAGCTTCTGCCTTATATTCATTAAGCGGATCACGTTGGCCAAAGGCACGCAAATTAATGCCCTGACGAAGATGATCAAGATTTAAAAGATGGTCTTTCCATTGCTGATCAAGGATTTGTAAAGCAATCCCTTTTTCCATACGGCGCCATAGGTCTGGGCCACAATTAGCAACCTTTTCTGCCATGCGCTTATCAGAGGCATCTAAAATACGCTCCAGCATTTCCGCATCTGCAATCCCTTCTTCTTTGGCCCAATCTTCAATCGGAAGATCCATGGCGAGTAAGCGTTGCAATTCTGTATCAAGCGCTTCAATGTCCCATTTCTCGGCATAGGCACCCGGCGGAATGCACGCTATTACTGTATCCTCAATCACGCCATGGCGCATATCTTTAATCACATCACCAATATCATCGGCTTCCATCAACTCACGGCGTTGAGCGTAAATAACTTTACGCTGGTCATTCATGACATTGTCGAATTTAAGCAAGTTCTTACGCACTTCAAAATGCATGCCTTCAACTTTGCCTTGCGCACGTTCCAACATTTTTGAAATCAAGGGATGCTCTAGCGCTTCACCTTCTTCCAAACCTATTTTTGTATTATTAAGAAGGCCTTCCAGTTTATCGCCAGCAAAAATTCTCATCAGATCATCTTCAACAGAAAGGAAAAACATGGATGCACCCGCATCCCCTTGACGCCCAGAACGACCACGGAGCTGATTATCAATACGACGAGATTCATGGCGCTCAGTCCCAATAATATAAAGGCCACCGGCGTCTTTTACTTTTTCTTTATCGGTTTCAATCTCAGCTTCAATATTTTTAATCGCTTTGGTGCGTTTGGCGTCTGTAACGTCATTGGCAATTTCTTCTTCAATGCGCATATCCAAATTACCACCAAGCTTAATGTCGGTTCCACGCCCCGCCATGTTTGTCGCAATGGTAATGGCCCCTGGACGTCCGGCCTGGGCAACGATGAAGGCTTCACGCTCATGCTGGCGTGCGTTCAAAACATTATGTTTGATCTTCTCTTTCTTAAGGCGTGCTGATAATTCCTCTGACTTATCTATGGATACTGTACCAACCAACGCTGGCTGGCCGCGCTCTTGGCACTCACGAATAAGCTTTACAAGTGCATCTTCTTTTTCTGCAAGAGAGCGATAAATTTGATCTTGATGATCCAACCGTTGTACTGGCTTATTGGTTTCAATCGCAACCACACCAAGCTCATAGATCTCCATAAACTCGCCTGCTTCGGTCAATGCTGTCCCTGTCATGCCCGCAAGCTTGGGATAAAGACGAAAATAATTCTGGAACGTGATAGAAGCGAGTGTCTGGTTCTCTGTTTGAATATCAACACCTTCTTTAGCTTCGATAGCTTGATGAAGCCCTTCAGATAGGCGTCGACCATCCATCATACGGCCCGTAAATTCATCAATCAAAATAACTTTGCCATCTTTGACGATATAATCTTTTTCCGCATGAAAAAGCTTATGCGCTCGCAAGGCTTGGTTAACGTGATGCACAATGCCGATATTATCAAAATCATACATCGATGATCCGTCTTCAATCAAACTATGCTCAACCAATAATTCTTCAACGCGCACTGTGCCATCTTCATTAAGCACAATGGTTTTGTGCTTTTCATCCATCTCGTAATCATCTTCTGTCAGGGATGGAATAATTTTATCAGCCTTTGGATACAGCGAGACATCAGAATCAGACGGCCCTGATATAATTAATGGCGTCCGCGCTTCATCAATTAAGATTGAGTCAACTTCATCAACAATCGCAAAATTGAAATCACGCTGGACCATTTGGTCTAGTGAGAATTTCATATTATCGCGAAGATAATCAAAACCAAATTCGTTATTGGTACCATATGTAACATCACAGGCATAAGCCTCACGGCGCTCTTCCTCAGTAATATCCGCAGTGATAACACCACAAGAAAGGCCAAGGAAATTATAGATCTCGCTCATCCATTCGGAGTCACGTTTTGCGAGATAGTCATTAACAGTAACAACATGCACACCCTTACCTTCAATAGCGTTAAGGTATGTAGGGAGTGTTGCAACAAGTGTTTTACCTTCACCTGTTTTCATTTCTGAAATTCGGCCCTGATGCAAAACAATACCGCCGACTAATTGCACATCATATGGACGCAAACCTAAAACCCGTTTTGATGCCTCACGAACAACAGCAAACGCATCATACATAATGTCATCTAGGCGCTCCCCATTGGAAAGACGTCCACGCAAAACATCAGTTTGCGCCTGAAGCTCTTCATCCGATAAAGCCTCATATTTCGGCTCAAGCGCATTGATAGGATCAACGTGTTTTTGCAACTGTTTTAAGGTGCGATCATTTGATGATCCAAACAGTTTTGTTGCAAAATTTAATATCATAATGACTCCAAAAGAATTCTTTATGAAACTGGTATAAGGCCCAGCCTGTATAACGTCAATAACACTGTTGAAATGCGTCCACCACTTGGTTAATCTCATCACGCATTCATGAAAAAAGGAAAATAAACATGACACTCAATATTCATGCAAAAGAACACTTAAATGAGAAAGGCAACGCAACTGTTATTGTGCTGGTCGCACTTGTCGTTGTCGCTGTCGGCGCGTTGGCATATTTCTCTGGTCATTTAGCCTCTACAGACAGAAAAAATGCGGGTAACACTGCGGAAAATAGCACGATTGAAACAGCATCAGGCGAAGAGGCTGCAGACAATCAAGGAGCGGATGCAGATAGCACGCAGGCAGAAAACGCAGCGCCCCAACAAGAAATCAAGCCGGGTAACCCCGTCGTTGCAAAAGTTGGTGATAAAGAATTAACACGATTAGAAGTATTTAATTTTATGCAAACGATGCCCGCGGAAAGCCGTCAGCTTCCTATGGATCAATTATTCCCGCTAGTACAAAACCAAATCATCAATATGGCTTTGGTTAAAGAAAAAGCGGTTAACGTTAACTTGGATAATGACCCGCTTGTGAAAGAACGTTTAGAAGCGGCAAAACAAAACATTGTCCCAGTTGTTTTTATGCAACGTGAAGTCGAAAAAGCAATCAATGAAGAGCGCCTCAAATCAGCCTACGATCAATATGTCGCGCAATTCCCAGAGGTAGAAGAAGCAAAAGCCGCGCATATTCTGGTAGATGACGAAGCCCTTGCAAAAGATTTGATAGCGCAATTAAAAGAAGGCGTAGACTTTGCAGAATTGGCAAAAGCAAATTCAAAAGATTCAACATCAACAGAAGGCGGAAATCTTGGTTATTTCTTAAAAACTGATGTTGTTGCGGAGTTCGGTGAAGCTGCATTCGCACAAGAGGTAGGCGCTGTGTCTGACATGCCCGTAAAATCAGAGTTTGGTTTCCACATCATTAAAGTCGATGAGCGTCGCCAACGCCCACCAGTGCCATACGAAGAAGCCAAACCATTCTTAGAAGGCCAGCTTCGTAATATTGTTACAAATGAGATCGTAACAAAATGGCGTGAGGAAGCCGGCGTTGAGCTCTTCGATATCAATGGTGAAAGTGTTGAGCCTGCAGCAGGCGAAGAAGCAAAGCCTGCTGAATAAACCATCATGAGTTGCGCGGAAAGCTTATCAAAACCAAAGCCTACGGCTCCCGATATGCCAATCATATTGGTGGCCGCCGCCGCACTTATTAACGATAAATCAGAAATACTATTAGCCCAAAGGCCGGAAGGAAAATCCATGGCTGGCCTTTGGGAGTTTCCTGGCGGAAAAGTTGAAAAAGGCGAAACACCAGAATTCGCTCTGATGCGAGAACTCGAAGAAGAGCTTGGCATCGAAACCCGTCCAACATGTTATCATCCGATCGCATTTGCATCACACAGCTACGATGATTTCCATTTGCTGATGCCAGTCTTCGCATTACGTATGTGGAAAGGTGAAATTACTCTGAAAGAGCATAAAGCAACCGCATGGGTACATCCGCTGGATATGCCCAAATATGATATGCCGAAAGCAGACATACCGCTCATCGCAATATTAAGAGACTTGTTATAGCCAATGAGCTTCTCTGTGCACGATTTTCAAAGCTTTTATAATTCACGTTTGGGTCTGACAACAAAACGTATTTTAAAAGACAGAATTTGTGACATATGGGGAGACTGTAAATCCATGCGCGTGATGGGCTGTGGTTATGCTGTACCGTATCTTAAGGCGCTTATGCCAGATAGCGAAAGATGCTTTGCATTAATGCCTGCGGAACATGGGGCACATTTTTGGGCCGGGCAATCCAACACAAGAAACCTTGCGGCCTTATCCGATCAATATCAACTTCCTATTGAAACCAATTCAGTTGATCGGGCATTAGTCATCCATACGCTGGAACATAGTGAAGACATTAATCAAAGCCTGTCTGAGATTTGGCGTGTTTTAAAATCCAATGGACGTATTCTTGCCATTGTGCCCAACCGCTCTGGGTTCTGGGTGCGTTCTGATAAAAACCCTTTTGGGCAGGGAAGACCTTTCAGTACGACCCAACTATGCAATCTACTGCGTGATAATCAATTCATTCATGAACGCACAGAAGAAGCGCTATTTATTCCACCAACATCATACAACCCTATTCTAAAGGTCGCACCAACGCTTGAACGCATTGGCAGGAATACAATACCCTTTGTCGCAGGTGTGCATATTGTTGAGGCCAGTAAACAGCTATACGCCCGCGCTGATAGAGGCAGCGGTTCTGCTGTGGCAACACAAGGCAAACGCCGCATTGTCCCCAAACCCGCAATCTCAAGCCGCTCATGATAAATGCTCTGCCCTTAGGTGCTGAAGTTCTTCAACCCTTTTGGAAGGATCAAGCCCGGCCGCAATATAATCTTCGTCTATAGCAACTGTAGGAAATATCCTTATAAATGCGACGGCAAAGGCCTGTGTCACACCATCTAAACCTTTTTGCTCGTATAGTGTTTTAAGGTGCGATAGTTCTACATCCACAGGGCTCCGCCCCTCTTTTCGGCGCGTATTGAAATCCGGATCAACGCCCAAAGTTACACGATCAAGGTAAAGCTGTCGTTCAAGGGCTTCTTTATCATCATGCTCAAATTTTTGGCATTTCTTTTCGAAAAGATAGACGGGCATCACATTGACTGTTTTTTCTTCAGGAACACCAGGCGGAGGATTTGGAAACAATGAATCACCAACAACAGGATAGAAGCCTTGCGTAGCAATTTTCTGCATTGCTTCCCTATTATTTTTAATTTTTAAAGCCGTAAAATGAATGATCGTATCACGACGCAATTTGGCCATCTGAAACCGCTCAAGCGGAATGTAATCGGCAGCTTTCCAAAAAATACGCCGTAAAGTATCTGAATTTCTGAACATGCCGCTTTGTAAAGCGCTCGCAGTTTTATGTCAACTTTTTAAGGCCAAGCGGATCATTCGGATCCACGCCATTCATAAATTGAAGCTTACGATCCACATTAGTCGTCTGATACACTTGCCCAACCCAATTTCCA
>JBGCEF010000008.1:0-14119 GCA_045106175.1 Bdellovibrionales bacterium | reverse complement strand
AAGCCGTTTTGAATGCATCTAGATTTTTACAAGATGGCTCCATAACCAGCTCAACAAAAGCATCTCGCGTCCCTGATGTCGTTGGCGGGCCATAGACTTCGATTTTTTCATCTGGTAGAGAGGCATCAACGTCACTCCATTTTTGATTTGGATTATCTATCAATACTCCTTCAGAAGGGATTTTTTTAGCAAGCGCCAGAAAGATCTGCTTTTTTGTTAACTCAAAAGCTTTCGCATTCTTGGAATTTGCGAGCACAATACCGTCATATCCAATCTTAATTTCGGTAATTTCTTTAACGCCATTTTTAGCACAAAGCTCTCTTTCAGTGTCTTTAATAGTTCTAGATGCATTTGAAACATCAGGTGATTTTTCATCAACACCAGCGCAAAACAGCTTAAACCCACCTCCTGTGCCCGTTGCCTCAACAATCGGTGTTTTATAGTCGGTATTATTACCAAACTCTTCGGCAGCAACGGTAACGAATGGATAAACTGTTGATGATCCGACAATTTGAATTTGTTCTCCTGCATACCCCGTCACAGGAAATGCCATTGTTGCAACTGCCGTTATCGATAAAAATACTTTTTTCATTTTGTCTCCTTAATAACCGGTTCTTTAGGCTTCCAAAATATTAAAATTAAGCGCTTATGCTTTTTTCAAAGCAGTAAAGCAATTCACGTTTCGATCAAGCGCTTATTACCTGATTATTTCATTTTTTAAGAAGAAAAATTAGGAATGTTATACCTTTGATATAATTTGTATTATTTTATTACAGGCCATTAATAGCTCAAGCTTTTTTATCTTACTCACATCAATTAAAAGTAGTTAATTTTGCAGAACAAATTTTATCATTGTCTGCCCCTTAAAAAAGTGAAGAATCAAGCCTTTTACAAGTGAGTTTTTGTGATTCATTGCCCAAAAATATACCGCCAATGCACCAAAAACAAAAAGCCGCTCAAAAGCGGCTAATTCAATGCTTTAGATTGGTTGCGGGAGTAGGAACCGAATTATCAACCTAAGTCATTGATATTTAAAAACTCTGCTTAATGCATATAGTTTTTGTACCGTGCTCCATACCGTAAAAACTTATCTACAGAAAACATCACTTTCGTCACACTGCCCTACGACAAAATAAGCTGAAATATTCATATCTAAAATTTCTATACATGCTCTAAAAATTCATGAATAGTCTCTTGATCACTACTTAAAATTTTAAGCATAAAATTACATACATTTAGGGTTTGAATGTTGCTTGATGAACTTCTATTAAGTTGCTCTTGGCAAACTTTTTTAATTACAAGAATTAACTCTTGTTCTGTTTGCGTGTCGCCAAGGTTGTGGGCCATAGAAATGGCATCCATCAAACTACTAATGATCGTTTCCACACCATCATCTTCTGTATTAATATTATTGGCACTTATTGCCATGATATATTTACCCCTTAGTTCTATGCAAAAGGTTGTCAGAATTATCTGCGTTATCAACGCTTTGCGAATATTCAATTATTTTCTGAATTATTTCATCAGGATCAGAGCCATAATCAAGCATTTCCTCGGTAAAGCCTGTAGTGCGAAAGACGTTCTCTAAAGCCTCTGGCGTAAAGTCCATTTTGCCTGCAAAAACTTCGTAAGCTTCACTATCGTGGTGATCTCGGATCATAGTCTTTGGCCCAATAGGGCTAACCTCCATACCCATAGACTTGTAAGCAACATTCCAAATGCTGGTTGGCATAAAGCAAAAGAAACCTTTAATGCCTTTTGAGTTAGAATAAACAACAGAAGAAGCTAAACATTCTAGAGCCGCTTTATTTCGATCAAGGTTCTTTTCACCATTTGGCAACCTTCTAGGCAGCCTTTCATCATCGACAATAACGCGGCTTGTCTCATAATAATCGTGGCTCTGCGGCAACAAATCTCGATCAATCAAATCAGGTAAATTCTTACCCAGCATTGAAACGTCACGACCATATGTGTCAATACTAGGGTGAACCCGCACAACACATGCTATTTCACCATCGTTAAATCTTTTCACCAAATACACAGTACCCTGCATGTCTGAATTATCAGTTTCGCTATGCAACCCCTTGATCGGCGTATTCATAAAATTAATATGATTTCTCCATCCCAGCGCATCTACGCCCTTTCCTCGAAAATGATAAATTTCCGCTAATGGGTCTCTTGGAAACCAGTTGGCAGTGTTATCTACCGTAACGACTTCGATATTAGGGGCTAGCCCGTTTGGATTATTATCATTAGAAACTGCCGCTTTTTGAAAGCGTCCAGATAACATGTTTCTAATTCTCTCAATAGGATCTGGTAACGTCTTTAAATCTCTTGCACTCATATTTTTGCCCTAAAACTTCTACTAAATTTGTAAGACAATAAGACAAGGTTGCGATTGAATGCGGTACTACCACTTTTAGTAGGTTATAAGACCAGGAGTAATTAACCTTAATCTCAATGCTTTAGAAACAGCATGAACTTTATTAAAGGTATCCAACTTCTCGAAAATATTTTTCCAATGAAAACGAACCGTATGGAAACTTATGCTCATTATTTGGCTAATGTCATCATCTGTCTTCCCTTCAATAGCCCAAGATAACACGTCTAACTCTCTAGCCGTTAACTCAACCTTTTTAGGGGGAACCACAAGGTTTCTATAAGTTTCGTGGAAATAAGAAGTCAAAAAATAAATTGTTGCTAAATTCTCATATGACTGCGTTCGTGAAGCCCTTTCGGAGCGTGCAATACCAATACCCGTAATTTCTTGATACGGCGTACGAAATGAAATACCTATCCCATCAGCTACCCCCGCATCTTCTGCGTCTTGCATCAAGGCAAAGGCTGCACTATCTCGGTCTTGCTCATCAATAACCTCATCCCAAAAAAATGGGGCGCGAGTATTCAGCAAGGCACTAACAACAGGATCAATTTTCAAAAAAGAATTTTTTGTATAGTGAGACATCCAGTCATCAGGGTAACTCGTGGATAGACCATGTTGCTTGGACAAATTTAAAGAGGGATGGTCCGTACAAAGAGTATATGAGATTTTATCATAGCCAAACTCATCCATCGCTTTCGAATAAATTTTAAATGCAGAAGCTGCATCTTTAGCCTTACTCAGCAAATCTATGTTTTCTTCTATAGTAGCCATTAAACCATTGTTTTCAGCATTCTTATTAATGCTTGTTTCGATACTTCATCATCTATGGCATCCCATAGCTTAAGCAATTCATCTACGTCTCTGCTTTGCTTAATTGTTCTTTTATTATCAGGTTGATCTATAATTAGTTGTAATAGTTCATTAAAGTCAACCTTAAAGAACGTTGCAATCCGCACAATGCTATCGAGCCTGAGCCTGTTTTGCCCTGTTTCATACTTTTGTAACTGCTGATAACTAATGCCAAGATGGTCAGATAAATCCGCCATACTGACGTTTTTAGATTTTCTAAAATGACGAAGATTGGCACCTATCTTTTTATTTATTTCAGTTTGTGAAAAATCTTCCGAATTACTCATTAGCATGTCTCTCATAATGTTCGTCTAGGCTACGCTAGGGAACTAAGTCTAAGCACACCCCACCGCCAACAACAAACAATTTACGTTTCTAAGCATACGCGCTTAACAAAAAGTAAAGTATTCACTCGATCAACAGCTCAAAACCAGTTACTGCGTCAGTAACCAAGTTTAAGCTTTAAGCGATTGATGTTGTAGGGTGTATAACGGCGTTTTTTAGTCTTGTACCGTAATACATACCGTAAAAACCGGACGGAATGTGCCGCGAGTGTGCCAAAGCTTTTTTGAGCTGCCTTATTGGTATAATTTTAAAAGACTTTTTAGCTGCGGATCACTTTTTTCTAAAAAATATCTTTCTTATCAGTATACTGGTTGTATGAGCCAGATTACATCACTTTACGTTTATAAGGTTATTGGGCAAGCAAGTCCTGGTGTTGAAACGCGCGATCTTGTTGAGGAACTTGGCCTTGTTCCAGACGGGCCAATTGATCCTGCCCAAATGGTTTCTTCTTCTGAATATTATGACTTCTTCGCTGCTCTTACAGACCGTGATCCCGATGGTCTAATCTTACCGCTTCGCATCGGGGCAGCTATGAAGAGCGATGAATACGGTGCGTTCGGACTGGCCTGGAAATCAGCACCGAATCTCCGTGGTTCTTATTTGAGGGCTGAACGATATGGCCATGTTCTTGGCAGTGCCGAGACATATTCATTAGAACAATCGAAAGAAGGCTATTTCTTCAATCTGGAAAAAGCAGGCGATGGACGCATGGGTATGCTGCTTTCGAATGAAGCCAGTATGTCTGCGGTGGATATAATCAGTAAAGAAGTCAGTGCTGCTGAATTCAAACCTCTGGGCGTTTATTTCAAGCATGGGCCCAGAGGTGATGTCGCTGTCTATGAAGAGCATTTTGGATGCCCTGTTTATTTTCAATCGGGACGCGATGCTCTTCTGGTCAGTGAAGATGCTTTAAATGCCCCCAACACGCTAGGCGATGAAACGATTGCCACGTTTTTTGATCGGTATTTAGAGCAAGAATTAGCATTACGGACACAAGATAATGATCTAGAACAACAAGTCAGGCGTGCCGTTGCAAATCTTTTGAGCGAAGGTGTGCCTACACTCTCTGCAATTGCTTCAGAGTTAGGAATAGGAGCAAGAACCCTGCAAAGGCGTTTATCCGACGACGGGCATTCTTTTCAAAGCGTGGTGGATATGGCTCGCAAGGATCTAGCACAAAGGCTTTTGCGGGAGACTGATTATAGCCTTGCCGAAATTGCTTTCTTAACTGGATTCTCTGAACAAAGCGGCTTTACACGGGCCTTTAAACGTTGGGCAGGGCAAACTCCGCGCTCTTATCGACTTGAGCCTATAAAATCCTAGTCCTTTCTATTTGTCGTCATCTGCAAAAACTCTGGCACGCATCGGCAAGAGTATCAAAGCCTCTATTGATATTCTGGGTTTGTTGATAACGAAAAGGAGAAAATCAATGACAACACAAAACACACTCACACTCGTTCTTGGAGGAACAGGAAAAACAGGTCGCCGCGTTGCACAGCGTTTAACTGACAAAGGTTATAATGTTCACATCGGCTCACGTTCAGCAAGTCCTGCTTTTGATTGGAACAACCAAAAAAGCTGGGACGCATGCCTAGAAAATGTCACGGCTGTTTACATCACATATACTCCCGACCTTGCAATGCCGGGTGCTACAGATGCCATTCAAGCGTTTGTTGATCTCACCAAACAGCGCGGCGTTAAAAAGCTCGTTTTGCTCTCTGGACGCGGTGAAGAAGAAGCGCAAGCGTGTGAGCGCATTATTGCAAATTCTGGCCTTGAATGGACAGTTGTTCGTGCAAGCTGGTTTAATCAAAATTTCTCGGAAGGTGCTTTTATTGACATGGTCTTGAACGGCGCGATTACATTACCAGCTGGCAATCAGGTTGAACCGTTCGTTGATGTTGACGACATTGCGGATATCGCTGTTGCCGCTTTAACTGAGGATCACCACAATGGTGAGATCTATGAAGTAACAGGGCCACGCCTCATGACTATCGCGGATGTGGCTGCAGATCTCTCCAAAGCAACCGGACGCGAGATCAGTTATATCGATGTGCCGCATGA
The DNA here is from genome assembly GCA_045106175.1 of Bdellovibrionales bacterium. Classification (GTDB taxonomy): domain Bacteria; phylum Pseudomonadota; class Alphaproteobacteria; order Micavibrionales; family Micavibrionaceae; genus TMED27. The sequence goes on along the minus strand of JBGCEF010000008.1, from coordinate 8,478 downwards.
CGGCTTTGTCAGAGAGGTCGAAAATTCAGGCGCACCCAAGAATGTTGTCTGGATGCTAGATTATCTGTTCTCTACTGTACTCGATGGCCGTAATGCGCATTTAACAGATGGTGTTCAGCGTGCGCTGGGTCGTCCTCCCAAAGACTTCGCAGATTATGCAAGAGACGTTGCAGCAAGCGGTGTATGGAAAACGGCAGCATAGATGCGAAAAAATTCCTCCAGCTCATTACTCCTGGAGGAATTCTTTTTGAGGATCTATCCTTTACGCTCGAGGGACAAAACAAAAATTGAACTGCCTGTCCCTAATAGCATCCCTCAAAATGTAATGGAAGTGGGTATATGTGAGCGAACATAGGCGAACGCAAAATCCTGTTTGTAACTTATTTTTCAATAAGTTACGGACAATAACGATCAATAATGAATAAGAAATTGGTTGCGGGAGTAGGATTTGAACCTACGACCTTCAGGTTATGAGCCTGACGAGCTACCGGACTGCTCCATCCCGCGCCACCATTAACGTCATTAAATGACATTTAAACATGCTGTAAAAGCAAAGAAGTCAGAGTTATAGCCCCAAGCTTTGGCAAAAGCAAGCCATCCATTGACTTTTTATCACTAAACTCTAATCTGCTTTAGATAAATTCACGGGAGGTGTTCATCCAAAAGCCTTAAAGCTTAAGATGTTCTGAGATTATACTCCAAAAACCTGATGCGGATAATGCCGCCGTAGGAAGTGTGACATGACAAATACAATTCATATACAAGGCGCAGGAATTATGGGGCTTATGGTCGCATACACGCTTGCCGATGATCATAATATCACCATAACAGACCCCAGAGGTTTCCCAGCAGACAACGCAAGCTTAATAGCTGGAGGCATGCTCGCGCCCTACTCTGAAATTGAACATATGAATTTACAATGGGTTCAAGCCGGACTAGACGCCATTGAAATTTGGCAAAACACACCACTGGAAACAGGATTTTCAAACCAAGGAAGCCTGCTCATCGCACACCCTGATGATAGTTATATTTTAGAACGCTTCAAAACGCATCTACCACATAAAAACAAGACCTATCAAAACGTCCAATCCATTGAACCATCAATTATTCGAAACTTTCAAAACGGTATTTTCTTATCCGAAGAAGCCCACCTCGATCCGGCAAAAACAATAAACGCGCTCTGCGAATATTTAAACGATCACCCAAATGTAATTTTAGAAAAAGATATAGCAACCACACAAAATGCGGATATAACAATCGACTGCCGCGGCATGGCATCAAACGATAACAATTTACGCGGTGTAAAAGGTGAAATCTGCATCGCCCGCAACCCTGACTTTCAACTGAAACGTCCAGTTCGTTTAATGCACCCTCGCTATCCATTATATATTATCCCACGCGAGGACCACACCTTCATGATCGGCGCAACCGTAATTGAAAGTAGCGATAATAACAGTGTATCTCTTCGCTCTTCCATGGAACTCATGAGCGCGCTATACACACTTCACCCAAGCTTCGCTGACGCCGAAATCCTATCACTAAAAGCAGGAATTCGCCCCAGCTACTCAGATAATTTACCGCGCATTGGTATCAACGAAGACAATAACACAATCACATGCAACGGCTTGTTTCGCCACGGCTACCTGATATCACCTATTATGGCGGCATGCGTGCGCGATCATATCAATGGAAAAGAAAACGCCCATATGCATCTATTCAGAAAGGAAGGCCATGAAAATAATCATCAACGGGCAGCCTAAAGATTTCAACGCCCCCCTCAACTTATATGACGTCCTGGAACAAGAAGAAGTCATCGGCATGATGATTGCCGTTGCGCAAAATGGAACCTTCGTCTCAAAATCTGACTATGAAACAACGAAAATAAAGGACGGCGACATGATAGAAATCGTCGCCCCCATGCAAGGCGGTTAACAAGCATGAGTAAGCAACTCAATATTAATGAAACAATCCTCCAATCACGCTTCTTTTTAGGGACCGCGGGATACCCCTCGCCCGACGCTTTATCACAAAGCATCGAAGCTGCAAAACCTGGTCTTCTAACTGTTTCGCTACGTCGTGAAAGCAAAGCCGGAAAAGGGCAAGATTTTTGGAATATCATCAAAGAATTTAACCTCCCCATTCTTCCTAACACCGCCGGCTGTGCGAGCGAGGAAGAAGCCATCACAACCGCAGAAATGGCGCGGGAGGTTTTTGAAACAAACTGGATAAAATTAGAAGTAATAGGCGACGATTATACGCTTCAACCCGACCCGTATCGCTTACTTAAAGCGACAGAAAGCTTAATTAAAAAAGGCTTTGAAGTCTTCCCCTATATGACTGATGACCTAATCCTCGCCAATCGCTTAAGCGATTTGGGCTGTCAGATTTTAATGCCATGGGGTGCACCCATCGGATCAGGACGCGGCCTCAATAATCCATATGCATTAGAACTCTTGCGTAACCGCTTCCCCAACAAAACCCTCGTCGTAGATGCAGGCATCGGCAGTCCGTCACACGCAGCCGCGGCTATGGAATTAGGCTATGACGCAGTATTGCTAAACACAGCCGTTTCAAAGTCCGGCAACCCTGCACAAATGGCAAAAGCATTTTCATACGCAATCGAAGCAGGACGCGAAGCCTATCTCGCAGGTATCATAACCCCGCAAGAAAAAGCAACAGCCTCAACCCCGCTGATCGATAAACCCATCTGGAACCAAACAGAATGGAACAAAGAGGCCTAATGCTTGGCAATGATCGCTATATCCGTCAGATGGCTTTACCGGAAATCGGTATTGCACAACAAAACAAACTGAAAAACACGCATATCGCCATGATCGGTGTTGGAGGCCTAGGGTGCGCAGCCCTTCCCTATCTCGCAAGCGCGGGGGTCGGAAATATCACCCTGTATGATGATGACCATATCAGCCGTTCAAACCTGCACCGTCAAACACTTTATAAAGATTCCGATATCGGCAAAAACAAAGCCGAAATGGCCGCTCAATCAGCAAAGGCCCTCAACCCAGAATGCAATATCACCGCGCAGGCAAAACGCTTCACATATAATAATAACATCTACGATCTCATCATTGACGGGTCCGATAATTTTGAAACCAAAACCTACCTTAATGACATTTCAATCAAAACAAAAACGCCTCTCATTTCCGCAAGTGTGAACCAATGGGCAGGGCAAATAGGGGTATTCGCAGGCTACGCAAAAAACCAACCATGCTATCACTGTTTGTTCCCCGAACTTCCAAGCGATGCCAAAAATTGTAATGAAGCAGGCATTCTAGGGACCGCCGCAGGCATAACAGGCCTCTATCAAGCGCATATGGCTCTTGGCTTCCTAATAGGGCTTAAAGATTGCGAACCAGGGCGCATTTTAAGTTTTGATTTTAAAACACACCGCATGCAAAATCTAAAACTCAACAAGAGCCCTTCGTGCCCACACTGCAAAGAGGCAAACGACGAATGGACACCACAGGAGAAAAAAATGGCTGAACTAATTTCCATGAAAGATCTATCTGAAAAAAAACATCTGATTGTGGATGTAAGAACCGATCAGGAAATAGCCAATGACCCTATAGACGGGGCGTTTCACATGGAACTTCAAACTGTACCCGAGAGGTATCAAGAACTCCCAAAAGACAAACTCCTCGCGTTCGTTTGCGCAGGAAACATCCGCAGCGTTCAGGCCGCCGAATATCTGGAAGGCATGGGCTTTGACAATATCATAGTCTTGGATAAATTCTCATTATAATAAAAAAGCCCCATAAAGGGGCTCTCCTCCAAAACTTTAATCAAAACGTTAAGCAGCCTTGGCTTGTTCCTCATTTTGAATACCTTCGCGGATAAGTTCTTTTGCACGACTTGCACCTTCCCATCCTTGCATCTTAACCCACTTACCCTTTTCAAGGTCTTTGTAATGCGTAAAGAAATGTTCAATCTGGTCCAAAAGAATTTGCGGCAAATCACTATATTCTGTCACATCATCAAACATCGGATGCGTTTTCGACACTGGAACAGCTAAGATTTTCTCATCCATACCGCCATCATCTTCCATGACCAAAACACCCACGGGGCGCGCATTAATAACAGAACCTGGCAAAAGTGGATATTGCGCATAAACCAAAACATCAACCGGGTCACCATCACCACCCAATGTATTCGGCACAAACCCGTAATTTGCCGGATAAAACATCGCCGTATGCACAAAACGATCAACCATAATCGCACCTGAATCTTTATCAAGCTCATATTTAACGGGATCACCACCAGCAGGGTTCTCGATAATAACATTCACATCATTCGGCGCATCTTTACCAACTGCAATTTTTGAAATATCCATCTTTTATCCTTATTTATGTGTTTGAATGGTGGTAGCAATACACCATAAAAAAAGCAAGGACGTTTGATCCCTGCTTTTTACAAATACTATGTGAACCCTAAATAATTAAGCGGCTTTTGTGTTGATTGTTTTTATTTGTTTCACAAAAATACCGAAAATCTTTTCACGAATGCTTGGCTTTTGGCCGTCACTCTCGTCTAAATCTTTGTAAGAAATAGCCTTATGCTTTTTTGCTTTAGCCTGCTTATTCGTCTCGCGAACGATTGCAGTTTCAACAAACATAACTCCACCAGAACTAGACGCAAATGATTCCATCGAACATCTCCCTTACATTGAATTATTAATTGCATTTTACACAAATTCAATGCATTTAGCCAGATTAAAAAGCATTGCACCGCAATAAAAATATTATGCAGCGCAAAAAAATGTAACTATATTACAAAAAAGGGTAAAGATTCATTCGATATAAAAATCAACGGTTGAGACAACGCGCACACGCTTATATCTCTGATTTTGTTCAGAAACATAACGCACAGGATCACGCGGATTGATCTGAAACACCCCTTGATAAGCCCGCTTAATACCACCGACCTTCGCGCCACTTTCTTTCGCAAATTCATGCGCACTGGCACGCGCATTTCTAACAGCCTCATTCAACATCTCAGGCTTGATCGCATTTAAATCAGTGAAAATATAAGTCGGCTGCTGCATATTGCTAAGGGTCACATTCTGTTTCAACAAACTGTTTAACTCCGCTAAGCCACGATCAATTTTATCCATATGATGCGTTCTAATAGAAACCTGTTGCGTCATGATATAACGCCCTCTTTCAATATCTTTAGGACGATAAGCTTGCGCCAGTAAATCTTGAACTTGTAAAGGATGCACACTTATTTCACCCTCACCAAAGCCAGTACTTTCAAGATACATCAAAATTGTTTTCTGTCGCGTTTCGCTCTCTGCTTTTACGATTGATAAATCATTGCCTGTTGCAACCGTTTTTAAGGTCCACATGGCAAGATTTGCTTCAACATCACGTTCCGCCAAACCTTTAACAGTGACAACACGATCCGCAGTCCGAAATTGTTTCAAACCCTGCTTAATTAAAAAACCAGACAGTACAAGCCCGCCCATGACAAATGCACATGTTAGAATCAATCCGAAATGAGAATAAGGACATTTTTTATCAGTCATAATTAACGCCCCAAAACTTTTACAGAACCTAGGACACGTTCAACATGCGGTCGCTTTCGGTGTCCCTCTTCATATAAAATATCAAAGACAGTGCCATCATATCTCAACAAAAAAATAGTTGGATGCGGCACGCCATACGCAAAATGGTCTGAATCATAATTTTCGTTGAGGATCCCTAATTCTTTAATAATACTAGAGCCCTCATCTGATAATAAAGTGTAGGGGAATTTGTACTTCGTCTTAAACTTATTAAGAGCCTCTGTAGAATCATAGCTAACAGGGACTATGTTATAACCCAACTCATCTATTTCTTTCCCATCTGCTTTTAAATCCAACAACTGGACTTGGCAATATGGGCACCAATCAACTGAACGAACAAAAACTAGAACCGTTCCCTTTTCACCGCGAATACTTTCTAAAGTCTGAACATCACCATTAGAATCTTCCAAAGATAAGGCCACTGGAAAAGGCTGACCAATTTCCACCTCCGCCTTCACTGGCCCGGCAACAACAATGAATGCCAGAAAACTAAGTATAAAAATTCGCATAAAAATCCTCCTATTAAACGCTTATATAACTCTATAATTCGTATACACACAAAAGAAAGCTAAAAAAAAGGGTAAACAGCTAATAAAAAAGGCGATGTCAAACACCGCCTCATTAAACATTTTAACAACTTAAGAAGTTTAACCTTCAACAGCTTTCAAATTCGCTGCAGCTTGCTTTCCACGATTTTCTTGCTGTTCAAATTCAACTTTTTGTCCTTCATCAAGGCCTTTCATGCCCGCTTGCTCAACAGCAGAGATATGAACAAATACGTCATTTCCGCCATTGTCTGGAACGATGAATCCAAAACCTTTCGTTGGGTTAAACCATTTTACTGTGCCTGTTTCAGCCATAATAAGCTCCTTCGCTTAATTAATATGCGACATATGTCGCGTTTCGATTTAGTCCTTGGGATATTTACTGTATTCAGGCTAATTCGAGTCGTCAAAGCGAGAAGTATGGTAGTCCAAAGATGTTGAAAGTAGAATGCCCATACTTATCCACATTGTGCAAGAAAATTCGAAAGCTTTATAAAAATGTAACCCTCATTAAATAATCCTCGAATTGTTAAACAACATCCTAACTGTTAGGCTTATGCAATAAAATATATCCAAAAGGGGATTACCATGTTCAAAAAAGATAAAAAAACAATAGCCACAGTCATTTTCACAGTTTTTATAAGCTTTGTATTTATCCAGTCCCTATTTTTTAAATTTGCCGGCGCCCCAGAAACTGTACACATATTTACAACACTTGATAATTGGGCCAATGACACTTTTGGGATTAGCGGCCTGTTCTTAAGCCCGGGTGTATTTAATGCTTATGTCATCGGCTCAGCTGAATTAGGTGCCTCAATCATGCTCATTACAGGACTAATTACAAAATTCAAAATCCTAACTCCATTAGGTGCGCTGATGGCGTTAGGGATTATAAGTGGCGCAATCACATTCCACCTTTTCACACCTTTAGGCATAGAAGTCCAAGGTGATGGTGGCACACTCTTCTTCATGGCATGCGGTGTATGGCTCTCATCTGTGGCTCTTATCATCATGCATAAAGATAAAATGCTAAATTTATTAAAGCGCTCATAACGTTACCAATGATGCATCGGTCCCATAGGGATTTCAAACCCCTGCTCTTTGTTTAACCAACGAAAATATCCCTGCTTACTGAACTGATCTAGGGCGCAAGCGCGCTCATCATCATGCTCAAGTTGTTGCCAATTATAGGAAAAATCATCGGCATCATACTCATTACTTAAAGCAAAAACCTGAACATTTATTTCCATTAAATCAATCAGCCCCTCTACTCTAAGACCAAATTCCGGACAAACTGATTCTTGTGACGTGTACTCTCCGGCGCCGCGTTCTTTAAAACCATCAGGTTTTATTCCATAAACGTATCCACCCTGACTAATAGAATTAAACCATTCTAAATGGGGAACAATACAATATTCCGTTGTCATGCCATCATAGGGCGTACCAGCCCCTCCAGTAAAACTTCTAAACACGCTGACTCCAACATGATCAACATAATCGCGATTAACCAAGACTTTATTCGCATGCACAACCGCCATAGTGAATGATCGTGCAGCAAAGACAAAATGACCTTTGATTTTATCAATCATCGTACGACTAGGCTGGGGATCTATGACTGAAAGTTTTTCAGGATATGATGTGCCATGATATAAAAGCTGCCTGCATTCAGGATCAACCTCTAGAAGACGCCTTTGTATCGCTTTACGCTCATCTAATAACCTACTCATGAGGAATTGTATAAACAGTTAGAACAAAAAGATCAATATTATGAAAAAATACCTAATTGAATAATAAAAAACCGCCCAAACAGGCGGTGTAAAGGAATAATCATAAATAGGTTTGAAAACTAATATTTAAATGCGTTTTAAAGAACCGGCAGCGAACTACTCTCCCACGACTTAAGCCGCAGTACCATCGTCGCTAAGAGGTTTCACGGTCCAGTTCGGGATGGGATGGGGTGTTTCACTCTCGCAATAACCACCGGATCATTAAAACGCACTTAAATGATGAAAAGATATAAATCCAACAAAACTTTCAAATTCACAATGCAGCAAACTTAATGCTGCGCGCAATATATCTGCAAAGGATAAATCCTAAGCGGATAAGAATTCAAGCCAATCGAACAATTAGTACTGGTTAGCTTCACTCGTTACCGAGCTTCCACATCCAGCCTATCAACGTGGTGGTCTTCCACGGTTCTGATAGGGAGTTCTGGTATTGAAGGGGGCTTCCCGCTTAGATGCTTTCAGCGGTTATCCTGTCCGAACATAGCTACTCTGCGGTGCTCCTGGCGGAACAACAGATACACCAGAGGTTCGTTCACCCCGGTCCTCTCGTACTAAGGGCAACTCT
>JBGCEF010000007.1:0-6247 GCA_045106175.1 Bdellovibrionales bacterium | reverse complement strand
GGAGAAGTCACGATGCGTGATTTGGTGAAAAACTGTCTGCGGATGCGACCCGAGCGGATTATTGTTGGTGAGGTGCGCGGCCCCGAGGCATTTGATTTGCTGCAGGCGATGAATACAGGTCATGACGGTTCGATGGGAACGGTGCACGCAAATAACCCACGAGAAGCGCTTTCGCGTATGGAAAACATGATTGCGATGGGCGGTTTGAATTTGCCGACGGTTGCGGTGCGAGAGCAGATTGCAGGTGCGGTGCAGGTGATTATTCAGGTACAGCGCCTTCGTGATGGTTCGCGTAAAACAACGCATGTGACGGAAATTACTGGAATGGAAGGTGAGGTCGTGACGATGCAAGATCTTTTTGTTTTAGACATTGAAGGTGAAGATGATGACGGGAAGTTGATTACCAAGCATCGCTCGACAGGGCTTCGTCCAAAATTCTTTGATAAAGCGCGTCAGTATGGTGTTGATGGGTATGTTCTTGATGCGATGGAAGAGGCGTTTGATTAATGGAGTTTTTACCGATTATCCTAGCTATCGTAGTTGTTTTGATTGTTGCTGGTACAATCGTCGCGCTTATGTTGAATCGCGAGGCTGAGCGCAAGCAGCAAATGATGAGCGTTATCGCAGGGGCCGGACAGGTTAGTGCTTCTGAGAATGAAACTGATGATGCGGATGTTCAAAATAAACGCCGCGCAGAACTTGCTAAGAAATTAAAAGATGAAAAAGAAGAAGAAAAAGGTAAGCGTAAAACGACACTGAGCATGATGCTTGAGCAGGCGGGTTTGTCGTGGAGCGTTATGCAATATTGGATTTTCTCTGTTTTTTGTATGGGCGTTTTTATTGTTATGGCCTATTTATTTGGTCAAGAAGCAATGATTATTGGTATGGCTGGTTTTATCGGTTTGTTGGGCTTTCCACGTTTTGTTTTGAAAAAGCTTGCGGCGAAACGGCAGAAGGAATTTTTGATGGAATTTCCGGATGCGTTAGAAGCGACGGTGCGTTTATTAAAAGCGGGTATGCCTGTTTCAGAGGCGATTGCGATGATTGCCAAAGAATTTGACGGCCCTGTTGGCGATGAAATGAGTCGGATTTACGATCAGCAGAAAATCGGTGTGCCGATTCATGAGGCTGCGCAAGAGGCGATGCGTCGTATACCGCTTGCGGAGATGCAAATGTTTGCAACGGGGCTATCCATTCAGGCGCAGACAGGGTCTAGTCTTTCTGAGGTTTTGATGAATTTATCAGGTGTTATTCGTGCGCGTTTTAAATTAAAACGCAAAGTTAAAGCCTTATCATCAGAAGCGGTCGCATCAGCGGGGATTATTGCGTCACTGCCTGTTATTGTAACAACAGGCATGTATTTTTTGAATTACGAATACTTAGAGGTAATGTTTACCACTAAGACGGGTAACATGTTGATGTATGGCGCGGTTGCGTGGATGGGTGTTGGTGTTTTCATCATGAAACAAATGATTAACTTTAGGGTTTGAATTCTAATGAACTGTAAATTGCTATTTTTAAAACTTCCGCCTTTTACGTACCAAAATGTACGTTGTGATGCTGTTTTTAAAAATAATAATTTTCGTTGGCATTATAATTCAAACATGATCGGAGTATAGTTATGGATGAGCAGATGATTGTAACTATTGTTGTGTCGCTTCTTGCTGCGCTTACTTTCGCAGGGGTGGCATTGCCATTTTTGAATAAAAGTGATGAAAAAGAGCGTTATAAGAATGTGATTGAAAAGCGTCGAAAAGCTCTTTTTGATGCAACAAAAGATGGAAGTCATTACAAGGCTAAACAGGATAATGTGTCGGCCAAAGAATCGATGGTTGGGTTTTATAAGGTGCAGCAATTAGCCGGTAAAATGGGCGAGAATATTCGTGATCAGCTTTTACAGGCGGGTATTCGTGATCCCTCTGCGCCACTTAAATTTATGATTGGTAAAGGCGTTATTCCTATTATTATTTGCGGGCTTTTGATGCTTATTTTTTCTAGCCCTAAGGCTTCTGATGTTTCGGATACAACTGTTTTATTGTCTCTTTTAGGTGCAGCAATTTTTGGTTATAAGCTTCCTGAAATTTTGATTAAAAACCAAATCCAAAAACGCCAGCTTGAGATTAATTTAGCTTTTCCAGACTCGTTGGACATGATGCTTATTTGTGTGCAAGGGGGGATTGGTTTGGAACAGACAGTTGATCGTGTTGCGGAAGAGATTTCTGAACATTCACCAATTTTAGCAGAAGAACTTGGAATTTTAAGCGCGGAGATGGCGATGTTGAATGATCGTCGTCAAGCGCTTCAAGATTTTGCGCGTCGCGTTGGAAGCGGTGCAGGAAAGAGCTTTGCGACGTCGCTCATACAGGCTGAACAATATGGTACGTCCGTGTCGCAGGCGATGCGTGTTATGTCTGAAGAATTACGTGAGATGCGCATGTCCGCAGCAGAAGAAAAGGCGATGTCTTTACCGCCTAAGCTTACTGTTCCAATGATCTTATGCTTTTTGCCGGCACTCTTTATCGTGATTTTGGGGCCTGCGGGTATTCAAGCAGGCGCGACGGGCTAAATTAAATTTCAGATTTTTATTTTATTCGTTAGCTGAGGGCTTTTTACCCGGTTTTGGAACCGGCGTTCCATCGGATTGTTGAAGCGCCGTTACAATGCGCAAATTACGTTCAATTTCCGCTCGATTAGGGGAAACTTCACGCGCTTTTTGTAAGATTTCAGCCGCTTCATCAAGATGGCCTTGTGTTGCTAAATTTAAGGCTAAATTGTTCATGATGCTGGTGGGGTCGCCCTCCCAAAGATCGAGAGCTTTTCTAAAGGCGCGCTCGGCTTTTTCATGTTCTGCTTGTGCGTCTAACGCAATGCCTAAGAAATGGAATGCCTCGGGGTTAGTTTCATTGATGCGAATTGCTTGACTTGCATATCTTTCAGCGAGTTTATAGTCGCCCTTAGCAAGCATGACGGCGGAAAATTCTGTTTTTGCTGCGCTTGAGGCATCTTTATCTAGAGCGAATGGCTCCATGATTAGAGATGCGCGGTTTGTTTGACCAGCGCGTCTGAGGGCTCCTGCATAATTAATTGCTGCTTCTTCACTGTTTGTGTTGCGCTTATATAAACGTTCGAGTGTTTTTAGCGACTGACTACTGGCTTTGTTAGATAGTCCGGCGCGTTGCATTGCGTTGTCTATTTTTGAGCCTCTATCACTTGGGAGTGAGTTTGTGCTGCCAGATGTTTGACACGCAGCAAGTGCGAAAACGCAGCTTGATATAAGGAGTGATTTAGTGAGTGTTTTTTTGATCATGATAGGCCCTTATTCTTTTGTCTTTGTATTATTGGCTGTCATCCGGTGGCGGGCTGCCTTGGGGGAGATTTGCTGTTGCAGCTTCTTCAGCTTCTAATGATGTGCTTTCGCTTTCTTCTTGTGCGACACTGACTTTATGGCATGTGTCGGGGCAGTAATATATTTGAGTAGGCTCACATCCTTCGATCTCTGCGTTACATGATTTGCGAATGCGGACATATTTTTTCTTTGGGCTGCCGATAATGATATGGCGCTGCATAAGGATATTATCTTGTTTATCCAAAATCGTGATATGCGTTGCACCTGGTATTTGTGGTACTACGACAAGTGTTCTTGCGCTATCTGCTAAAACACTAACATTTTCTGGGTTTCCGATAATGATTGATCCTGCGTCTTTTTCGAGACGAATAAGTTCTGATCTATCGGGACTGAGTTTTAAAGGCGGGTGCGTATCAAACGCGTCGTTATATTGATTTGCCTCTGTTTGTTTTGATTGTGTGGGGATGATGTCGATTGGTGGCTCTGCTCCTGCGTTTTGTGCGTGTGCGACGGGTGCAATGAGCATCAAGCCTGTGAGCATGTAAAGTGTTGTTTTCATTATATATCTTGTCTGCATATATGATACTCGATCGGAAAAAGAAAAGTATGTAAGAGTTTACATCTATAAACAGTATAGCGCGTGTTGAAGCATTTCGCACTACCTTTCTGTTCAAATTTATGTAAAATTTATTTAAGCTGGTTTTTAGCCGCGTCCGCGGTAATTTGGCACATCTTGTTTAGGGATCCAGACGCTTTTGGGGCATTCGCCTTCTTGGTAGAATATATCAATGGGTATGCCGCCGCGCGGATACCAATACCCACCTAATCTTAGCCATTTTGGTTTTGTTATTTCGGCTATGCGTTTTGCGATTGAGATTGTGCATGCCTCGTGGAAGTCACCGTGATTACGGTAGGATGTTAAAAATAATTTGAGCGATTTGCTCTCAACTAACCATTCATCAGGGACATAATCCAACATGAGATGGGCGAAGTCGGGTTGACCTGTAAGCGGGCAGATGGATGTAAATTCAGGAGCCGTAAAGCGCACAGCGTAATCGGAGCCTTTATGAGGGTTGGGGACTCGTTCTAAAATGGCTTCATCGGGGTTGTTTGCGATTGTGTTTGAACCGCCGAGCTGAGTTAGGTCTTTGTAAATATCTTTTGTCATTTGGTGTTCTCACAATTTTCTAAAACACAGTATTTATTGTCGCTAGTTTTCGTCAATATACTAATACATTTATGTGTTAATCCATCATCAATAGAAATTCTTACTTCTAAATCCTGATTTTCAAAAGTTTTTAGTTCTTTTATCAGTTGTTTTATGGTCTTACCCTTAGTCGTCCAATTCTCTTGATCCATTTAAACTCCTCTTTCATTGCCCCAAATTAGGACATGTAATTGCGGTAAAACATGCGCATCAAACCAGTTATCATTTGTGACCTTATCAGCAAGCCATTGCAGACGTTTATTGAGGCCATCGATATCTGGCGCGCCTTCGGTTTCGTGGTTTCCAGGTTGAAGATATAGCGGCAAGGCAGGGTAGCGCTTGGCAACGTCCTGCGCGTATGCGTAATCGATATCATCGAATACTACAATTTTTAACGCTGTCTTTGTGTTATCACCAGTAGCGTTAACGCAATCATCCAAAATGTCCCAGTTTGTATCCATTTTACTTGATGGTGGTTTGGGAGACAGGGTGAGGGTGTCTAGATCTTTGAACCAGTCTTGTTTAATCGATCCTTGGGTTTCAAGGGCGAATGTATAGCCGTCTTGGTGACCAAGTGTGATGAGCTCGCTGCAATCTTGTGTTGCGGGGTTGCCGCCGGATAAGGATATTGTCAGTGGATTATTATTGGATAGGTGTTTGACCTCGTCCATGATGGATTGTGCGGTCATGGGTTTCCAATCATGGCGGTATTTGCTTTCTACGGCATAGAGAGTATCGCACCATGTGCAGCGATAGTCGCAGCCGCCAGTACGCACAAATACGGTTGGTTGTCCGATAAGCGCTCCTTCACCTTGGATGGTGGGGCCAAAAATTTCTGAGATGCGGAGGGTGTTTGTCACGGTCTGTATTCTGCCCATATTTTCGGGGTTTCTTGAACGCGCACGGCGACAACTTCGGGCCATTTGGATTTGCACCAATCATAGAAATGTTTGGCTAGGCATTCTGTTGAAACGTTGTCATCGCCGACAACGTCATTGAGAAGGCGATGATCAAAATTATCATCTATGTAGCGTTTAAATGTGTCTAGATCTTTAATGTCGCGGATAAAGCCTGCTTTGTTTAATGTCTCGCTGCGCATTTCGACATGGACTTCGTAATTATGGCCGTGCATGCGTTTGCATGGGTGCCCGTTTTCGAGGGCGGGAACATGGTGCGCGGCCGAAAAGTGAAAGGATTTGCAAATAGTATACATGTTAGGCGGCTCCTTTAACGGTGTTTTGCCAGAAATTTAAGTCTTCATATTCGGTTGGGTCTGTCACGCCTGCGATATGGAAGGCTTCGATGCGTTCGACACATGTGCCGCAACACCCACAATGAATTTTGCCGCCTTTGTAACATGACCATGTTTTTTCTATTGGAACGTTTAGTTTTGCTGCTTCTTTTGCTATATCGGATTTATCTTTTTCTAAAAATGGCGTGTAGAGTTTTATGTTTGAGAATCCCTCTAGTGCGTGGTTTTGCATGTCTTCGAAGGATGTGATGAAAGCTGGTCGACAATCGGGATATATGAAGTGGTCTCCGCCGTGGACGGCTGTTGCGACGGCGTCTAGATTTTGCGCGGATGCGATGCCATAGGCGATGGTGAGCATGATGGCGTTGCGGTTCGGGACGACTGTTGATTTCATAGAGTCTTCGGCGTAGTGCCCTTCGGGGACGTCAATGTTATCGGTCAG
>JBGCEF010000006.1:0-16551 GCA_045106175.1 Bdellovibrionales bacterium | reverse complement strand
CGCAGCCAGAAAAAATTATTGTTGATGATCACCTTGATGGTGTTGCGTGTGATGGTGGTGGCGGTGCTTTGGGACATCCGAAGAGTTGGTATAGTTTTGACGGGCAAGATTGTGTGCAGTGTGGTTATTGTGATCGTTTGTTTGTCAAACAACGTGCAGCAAAAACGTTTCAAATTGCGTCGTAATATTGATTTGTATTCCTAAAATATTATATATTTAGATATAAAGGTGCTGCGAATGTGGGCCTTTAGTTACATATCAACTCGCTTATAAAAGGAGATGAACCATGAGTACAGGACGATTAACCCTGTTTGATAGCCCGTTGTTTTTGGGTTTTGATGAAATAGAAAAAACTTTTGATCGTTTGCGTAAAACAAGCGGAGAAGGTTACCCCCCTTACAATATAGAACAAATAGGTGAGAGCAATTTGCGTATTACGCTCGCGGTTGCCGGTTTTTCCATGGAAGATTTGGATATTGAGGTTGAGAATAATCAACTTGTTATTCGCGGCCAACAAGCCGATGAGGAAGACCGTATTTATTTGCATCGCGGTATTGCCGCGCGCCAATTTCAACGAAGCTTTGTTCTTGCTGACGGTATTGAGGTTCGCGATGCCATGTTGGATAAGGGATTATTGCATGTTGACCTGGAGCGTGTTGTTCCGGAGACAAAAGCGCGAAAAATCCATATCAAAGGTGAGAGTGCGAAACCAGTGAATGGAAGTGCAACTCAAAAGGCTATTGAGGTTGATAAGAGTCAATCAAAGGTCGAGAAAAAACTAAAAGATTAGCGTTTTTAATAATTTTAAGGGGGCCATGCATTTGTGGTCCCTTTTATTAGAGATTTTTAATGTAATTTTTTTACTTAAAGTGTAGACTGTAACTTCAGAGGTAAAATATGACATACAAACAAGAGCTCAATCCCCCATTGACCTTAGAGGGCATTTCCGATCAAGATTTTTTGAGATTTGGGATGCATGATATTGCGTATATTAAACGCGTTGTTGATAACAATAATGTTAATTATGTCGTGCATGCGGCCGATGGTACGCTTATTTCATCTATGAATGATATGAGTAGCGCACTTGCGGCAATTATTACCAATGATTTAGAGCCGATTACGCTTCAATAAGTTAGGCAGCGATTAGCCAGCCTTCTGGATCCATCAATAAAGATTGAATGATTTCCTCATCCTTGGTTTCACGGATGCGTTGTCTCAGTGAATCTTGCAATAACAAACGTGACAGTCGTGATAACCTGCGAAGGTGAATTGGTCCGTCACTGGTTGGGGAGATTAAAAAAGCATACATGTTTAGCGGTGTGTTATCTGGTGTGTCATATGTGATATCCTGATCAAGTGTCATGAGCATGGTAAATGGTTTTTGGACACGACGCATTTTGACATTCGGAATGGCGACACCATTTCCGATGGCTGAATTATTCATATCTTCGCGTTCGTTGATACGTTTGAGCACTCTTTCTTGTGAGATGTTGAGATGCTCTGCCGCTTTTTCAGCGCACATCAATAAAGCATCATTATGCGTTTTGATTTTTGCGTTAGGCACGATCAGATTGAACTGAGTATCTTTTGTTCTGTTGCGCGCGGTTTTGATCATTTTTTAAAGCACCTTTTGCTTTTAATTTTGTTTTCTAAGGCGGGTGAATATACCTAAATGTATAGGCTGTCTATAGCTAATTTTGGTGCGGTGAAACATTAGGTTTTGTTGATATTATCTGCATATGAGCGTGTGCTGAGTGAGGGGATATTATTGATATATTTTTTGTATTGAAAAATGTATTTTTGACATAAAAAAGGGGCCGATATAGCCCCCTTTAATTCAGGTTATTTTTTTGTGAAAAAGATTAATTGCTATGACCTTCCGGGTCGACCCAACCAATATTTCCGTCACTGCGTTTGTACACCATGTTTAGCCCATTATGGCTGGCGTTGTGGAAGAGGAGTGCACTCTCGCCAGATAGATCAAGGCGCATGACCGCATCAGATACGCTCATCGTTTGGATGTTTGTTGTCATTTCTGCGATCACTGCCGGATCATCACCGACGGGCACTTCGGTTTCATCGGTTACGGGTGTGTCGTCTTGTTCTGGAATGGCTGCTAAGACGTAATCACGGGCTTTGCGCATTTCGTCTTCTGGGGTTAATTCCATGCGGTCATGATGGTCGCGCAATTTCTTTTTATAGCGGCGCATTTGCTTTCCAACCTTTGTTGCGGCGGATTCAAATGCGGCATAAGGGTCGGGATCGACGGAGTCGGCGGCAACCATAATATTTTTGCCAAGCTGGACATTGATATGTGTTTTTATGCGCGGTTTGCCATGACCTTCTTTCGAAAATGTCACAGTTGCAAATGTCGCATGGTTAAAATATTTCTCGTTGAGATCTTCGAGTTTATCAGTCACGTGCGTGCGTAATGCTTCGCCTACGTCAATTTGTTTTCCATGAACGCTGAGCTCCATCGGCAATTCCTTTTCTTGATAATTATTATGATATCTAAATTATAGCACAGTTTGATTTGAAATTGGGAGGGCTGAGTACGCTTTTTGTTAAAAAAGCTTGCCAATTTTGGCGCATGCCTCTAAATATATTTTCATAATTTAAAAATTGAGTGTTATGACTGAGTCCGAAAGCAATATTGCTTATATAGATCGCGGTATCTTAAAGAATTGGAAACCGCCACAAATTCCATTATTGCGTAATGATTTTCATGCATCCGTTATGATGGAGCGGCGTGATCCTAACAAAGCTTTTCATCTTTTATTTGCATTAGATGCTAGAAATACACCTGATGCGTTTGCTCAGGCGGTTGAAGTTGCTCAATGGAAAATGCGTTTTTTACAAGAGGAAATTGCTAAGTCGACAAATAATAGGCCATTGATTGTGACATGGGCCATTAATGATGGTGAGCAGATTCTGCTTTCTGAGCCTACAGAAAATTTGATGGGGCTTGGTGATTCTATTAAAGCTCATAATGTTAATGCTGTTGGTTCTTCAGGTGTTGCGCGTCTTTTAAGAAAAGCTAAAGTGGATAATCAGGAACAAGGCTATCCAGATTTTGACGCCGCGATTATCAGTTTGGATCATTTAGATATGGTGAGGCCGCAAGGCGTATTAGAAACCAATGTCGACACACAAGAAAAATTAGTTGAAGCGGCTAAAAGATTTGGTGCTCCTATTTTCCCGATGCTTCAGATTGCGGCAAAGGGAGAGTATCAGGAAGAGATTAATGCGCTTAAAAAGATGATGGATGAATCAGGTGCGCATGGTTGGCCGATGCATTTTAATAGGAATATTAAATTTAAAGATAGAGTGCCTCAACAAGAGGTGCGTGGTGTTGCGCCTTCATCTGGTGATTTTGGTATATCTCCTAAGGCGATGATTATTACTACTTTGATAGGGGTAGGAATATTTGCATTGTTCAGTTGGCTCGAAGGTGAGGAGCCGGTTGTTGAGGTTGAACCAGAGCAAATTGTGCCGCTTTATACATTTTCTGGCGACGATCCAAGTTTTCAGTTTAACAGTCGTTCTGCGGATTTGAGTGAAGCGTTTGAGGCGGGGCTTGATGTTAATGTTATTCAGCCGCTTTTGGAAAATCCACGCGATCTTGTTTTTGAAGGGCACGCCAGCCCAGATGATGCTTTAATTAATATGCGTTTATCGGGTGAGAGAGCGTTAAGTGTTTCTAATTATGTTGCTGGCAAGATTAACCTTGATATTGATATGACAGAAGTACGATGTGGTCAAAGCCAGCCGTTGTTTGAGGGTGATGGGTCATTTGATATGCAAGGTAGTCAGCGCGTTAGCGTTCATTATGCTGATCAATATGTACTGCCTGAGGGGTGTGGATTTTTGGACCCTGAGCTAGCCCGCTAAATTTTTCTTTTGTTTTCTGCGTTGTACGCTGGAGCCGATATGCATGGCTTCACGGTATTTGGCGACGGTGCGTCGTGCGATATCGATGTCTTCTTCTTTTAAGAAAATGACAATTTTGTCATCGCTTAGGATCTTTTTTGGGTCCTCTTCATCAATCAGTGTTTTGATACGGGCTTTTATGCTTTCTGAGCTGTAGGATGTTCCGTCCTCGCTAATCAGGGCGGTGGAGAAGAAGAATTTTAGTTCAAAGATTCCACGTGGCGTGCCGATGTATTTATTTGTTGTGACACGGCTGACGGTGCTTTCGTGCATTTCGATTTCTTCGGCGATATCGACAAGTTTTAGTGGTTTTAAAAATTCGATGCCGTAATTAAAAAACGCGTCTTGTTGTTCGATAATTTCAGCGGCGACTTTCAAGATTGTCTGTGCGCGTTGATCCATGGCCCTAACGAGCCAGTTGGCATTTCCGAGTTGCGTGGAGAGATATTCTTTATCTTTTTTCTGCGTCGCGGTTTTGGAGATTTCGGTGTAATATTCGTTATTCACCAAAACGCGGGGTAGTGTTTCTGTGTTGAGTTCAACGCGCCATCCGCCGCCTAAATTTTTGGGTAGGCGTTTCATGAGCACATCCGGGATTGCGGTTTGCACTACAAGATGGTCGTAATCGCTAACGGGTTTTGGGTTGAGGGCTTGGATTTCGCCGATCATGTCTTTGAGGTAGGTTTCATTGACGCCGCATGTTTCGGCTAGTTTTTTGTTGTCGTAATCGGCGAGCATGTTGATGTTATCTAGTAGGGCTTGCATTTGTTCGTCCAGCTGTCCGCGCTCATGGAGTTGAATGGCGAGGCAATCGGCGAGATCGCTGGCAAAAACGCCGCTGGGTTCAAACCCCTTCATAGTTTGCAAAAGATTTTGTACACGTTCTTCGGAACAGCCTAAACGTTCTGCTAGTGCATCGATATCTTCGCGTAGATAGCCGCTTTCATCGAGACGATCAATCAACAGCTCACCTATCGCGCGGTCACGCGGATCGACGCAGGCAACATGAAGTTGTTCGAGGAGATGATCACGCAATGATTTTTCAGACTCCATGCGGTTTTCGAAGCTGTTTTCGAAATCTTCGAATTTTGAATTTCCAGCGGTCGTCATTTCCGCCATTTTTGATCCTGAATCAAAATCTGGCGTAGAGTCTGGCTCTGAATTATTTGCAGATTCAAAGGTTTGTTCAATGTTGTCTTTTTCGGTTTCTTGAGGGGGGTCGTTTTGTTGGTCGGATGGGTCGTTTTCGGCTTTTTCAAGCAATGGGTTTTTCTCTAATTCTTCCTCGATCACTTCGTTGAGTTCAATATTGTTAAGCTGCAACAGCTTAATCGCTTGTTGCAGTTGCGGTGTCATAACGAGGTTTTGTGATTGGCGGAGGTCTAGTTTTTGAGAAATTGTATTCATATTTCTATTTTAGCACGCTATGCGAAAAAGATAACCACATAATAATTGACATATTGTAGTTATAATTTTATATTTTGTTTTTAAATTTTTGGCGAAAATATGACAGTTTATGATCCAACATATCTAAAGGTTCCTGAGGCTTCTGGCGTTGTTAAAGGTCCGCTTGTTGAAATTGCATTTCTTGCTGCTGCGGAAGATATTCATGATTCCTTGGGAATTTCGGGCGTTTTGGCAAAGCTTGATAGTCTTCGCGCTATTGCTGATGAGTTGGTTTTGTTAGATGTTATTGAGGGATATAGCCTTGGTGGTAGGGGTAGCTTGTTCGCTGATAAGCCTACTATTGCAACTATTAATGCGAAGGGAAGCGTTGGGGAAGATTGGACAACTCTGTGCGATAGGGTGGAGAGACATTTAGTGGATTATCGCTGCGATGTTACCCCAGAGGAGCCTTGGATGGAATATTCTTTTTATCATGATCCGAGGTATGGTGATGATTTTGAACCTCATTATTGATGTTTTTTTGAAGATGTTTATCTTTTAAGTCTTTAGCGTTGTTTTGTTTCTATAAAATTTCAATATTGTAGCTTGCGTGCATTCGCGTTACAGTTTCGCAATTATTTTATACAGGTATAGTGCATGAAAATTTTATATGTGGGGACGGCGCAGGGATTTTTGAATGCGGACAAGTTGCATTTGACGCCGCAGAAATTGATCCAAGGATTTACCCGTAATGGGCATTGTGTTTACCCGTTTAATGATAAGGAATATGCGCGTTATAGCAATATTTGGCGCTCTAGCCGTCGTGGTATTCGCCAAGCTAACGAAAAGTTGATTGATGTTTGTCATCAAATGTATCCTGATCTTATTGTGCTTGGGCATTGTAAGCATATTGCCAATGAGACTTTGGATGAAATCCGTACGTTTTTGCCGGATATTAAAATCATTTATCGTAATGTTGACCCACTTCATTCTAAGCCAAATGTGCGTGATATTCATCAACGTGTTGGTGTTGTTGATGGGATTTTTATTACAACGGCGGGTGAGGATTTAAAGCAGTTTTCGCATGCAAAAACATTTGTTTGCCACATGCCTAATATGGTTGACCCATCTGTGGAGACGGGGCGTGCGTTTGAAACGGATGGTATTCACGATTTCTTTTTTGCGGGCAGTGTTTTGCGCGATCAATATGATCAGCGGCAAGATGTGCTGCAATTAATTCAAGAAGAATGCGGTGATTTGAGGCTCGGTATCTATGGGGCTAATCAGGGGCAAGAGAAATTGTTTGGGCATCGTTACCTTGATACGCTGGCGCAGTCGAAAATGGGTTTATGTATTAATAAAACGTCTGATTATTATCTCTATTCATCGGGCCGTATGACCCAATATATGGGGCAAGGCTTGTTGATTTTTCATGATCGCGGTGCACGATTTGAAGATATTTTTGGTGAAGATGAAATTGGGTTTTATGATAGTCCCGAGGAGTTAGTTGATAAAATCCGCTATTATCATGATCATGATGATGAACGCCGTAAGATAGCAAAAGCGGGTTGGGAAAAGGCGCATCGTATTTTTAACAATCAAACGGTTACGAAATATATTATTGAGCGTACGTTTGATAAGCCTTTGTCACAGGATTATGTTTGGTCGACGGATGTGTATTGATGCAAGCGATGCGTATTGTATTTATCGATTGTACAAAAAAACCATATGATGGTGATACGCTTCGTACGGATCCTTTGGGTGGTATTCAAAGTGTGACGGTTAATTTGGCGGAGGCCCTTGCGGCGCGCGGCCATAATGTACGTGTTTTTAATCAAGTTAAGTGCGCAAAGACGGTCTATGGTGTCGATTGGGTACCTTTTGATCATGATGTTGGTGATTGCGATATTGTTGTTGTTAACAATGATGCTAATTTGTTTGAAAAAGCGAAGGGAGCGATTGATAGCGGGGCGCGAACGTACTTATGGCTTCATAATTCGATAGGTTTGATTAAGACTGTTAAACGAAAGCGTTTAGGGGCAATTTTTGAATATCGCCCGAAAGCTATTTTTTTGAGTAGGAATCAGCAGAAGCACGCGGGTTGTATGCTTCCTTTTCGTGATAAAACGGTTATACCTCACGGTATTCATAATGATTTTTTGTTAGATGTAAAAGCGTCCCTTAATGCGGATCGCCCAAAGCGTGCTATTTATTTTTCGCAGCCTTATCGTGGTTTAAAAGAGATGTGTGAACTTTGGAAAACATACGTACACCCGCATAGTTTAGATTCAGAGTTCCATGTTTTTGGTGGACGTTCATATTTGGTTGATCATGGTGTTGATATCGATGATTATGAACAATGTGGTGTTGTCTACCGTGAACGTGTTGATAAGGCGCAGTTGATTTCAGAGCTTTATCAAAGCCGTGTTTTACTTTATCCAGGTCATAAGGATGAGACATTTTGTAATGCGGCAGCAGAGGCCGCAGCATGTGGCGTTGCTGTTGTTACACAGGGCATCGGTTCTCTTAAAGAGCGTGTTGTTGATACCAAAAGTGGCTTTATTTGTAGTCAATATTCACGGATGGGTGAGCGTGTTGTTGAGATTTTTGATCATGATGATATGTATGAAAATATTTGTAATTACTCAGCGGGTATGGTGAAGAATTTGAATTGGGATGTGATTTCGGAGCAATGGGAACGAGATATTTTTTGTGATTAAATACGTACACAATATTTATGGTTCTTTTGAACTGCCAAAATTAGAGCTTTTTTTGGTTTTAATATTCTCATTGATGTTTGCGGGATTTTTCTTTTTACCAACATCGTCACATCGACTTGTGATGTATATTGGTATGCCTTTTATGCTGTTTTTTTTATATCGAGAGCCGGTATGGTCTTTGATTGGTCAGGCAGGAGTTTTTGGGCGTTTGATTGCGTTGTTTATTTTAATGTACGCATTTTCTGCGCTTTGGTCACAAGATGTTGATGTGTCGCGGGTTATTTCAAAATTTAAATTGCTTATTTTTGTCCCTGTTATTTTTTGTACGTTTTACTTTCTTATTCAAAAATCAAAAGCGATATGGCCATTTATTTTATCATGTTTTGTAATTAGCGCATTTGTTACAGGTGCACTCTTATTCATTCAGAATATG
Source organism: Bdellovibrionales bacterium (assembly GCA_045106175.1). GTDB lineage: Bacteria > Pseudomonadota > Alphaproteobacteria > Micavibrionales > Micavibrionaceae > TMED27. The sequence continues at coordinate 8,082 of JBGCEF010000006.1, read as the reverse complement.
CATCAGGTTCTGGCCGATTACGATTATTTCTTTCGTTTAAGAGGGTTTGGAAAGGCTGATAATTCAGTGCAATGTGCTTTGTTATACGGGCTTGCACTTATTGTTCTTGTTTTTCCGCCTCAGGGTTTGTCTAAAACTTTAAAACATCCATGTACGCGTATTATTGGTGTGGTTTTGTTCTTTTCTCTTATGATGATGACAGGATCTCGGGGGCCTATTCTTGCTTTGTTTGTAAGTGTTTTTTCAATATTGCTCTTATGCATGTCTTTTAGATCAATTCTTTCAATTATTTGTATATCGTTATCTTGCGTAAGTTTCTTTTTATTGCTGCCGTCTGCTGAATTGGTGCATGTGCGATCTGATGCTGGGCGATTTCAAATTTGGAATAAAGTTGTCGAGGAGATAAAAGAAAAGCCTATCTTGGGACATGGTGTTGCTGCGAATAATGACAGAAAGATTTTTAATGAGCAGGCTTATGAATGGGAAGTTGCAAAGCATGAGCATAATGTTTATTTAAGCACAATTTACCATCTTGGTTTTATTGGTTTTGCACTTTTTCTATCGATCATTGTGTTGGCGGGTATGACCAGTTTTAAGATGATTAAGCAGTCTGATGATTTTGTTAGCGTTGGCTTTGCCATGATGGGCTTGGTTTTAGGGTTTGTTGATTTTGGCGGATTTTTTAATAATCTTAGCTCAACATGGCTTGTGTTTTGGTTTCCACTTGCGTACGTGCTTTCACGATCAAAATATTATCACAGCTTAAAGCCACTGCCTAAATAGACACGTTTGACGTCTTCATTTTCTACAATTTCACTTGCGTTACCTTCCATCAGAACGCATCCATCATGGAGAATGTATGCGCGATCGACTATTTCTAGGCAATCACGTACATTATGATCGGTGATTAAAACACCAATGCCGCGGTCTTTAAGGTGAGCAATAAGTTCGCGTATGTCAGATACAGCGATGGGGTCGATACCGGCGAGTGGTTCGTCGAGTAATATGAAGTCAGGCCTTGCGGCTAAAGCGCGGGCAATTTCAACGCGTCTGCGTTCCCCGCCTGATAAAGCGAGTGATGGTGTACGTCTTAGGTGAGAGACACTGAATTCATTGAGTAATTCTTCTAGGAATAATTCTTGTTCTTGTTTTGTGATTTTTTGCGCCTCTAAGACGGCGCGTATATTGTCTTCCACGTTGAGACCACCAAAGATTGAGGATTCTTGGGGAAGGTAGCCTATACCAAGCCGTGCACGACGATACATTGGTAATTGTGTGATGTCTTGACTATCGAGTGTGATGTTGCCGCTGTCTGGGGCGATTAGGCCAGTTGTGATGTAAAAGCTTGTTGTTTTTCCTGCGCCATTAGGTCCAAGGAGTGCAACTGCTTCGCCACGTTGAAGTGAGAATGAAACATCACGCAAAACAGGTCGTTTTTTGTAGCTTTTGGACAGATGGTTTATGTGAAGGCCCATCTTTACTTCTTTTAGAGTTGTGTTGGTGTTTTGGTGTTTAAAAGTCATATTTATTCTTCGTTACTTCCAGGGAAAAAGACGGCTTTTACTCTTCCGTTATTCGTATTGCCGCCACCGAAAATTCTGCTTTTATTAGTATTTAAATCAACTTCTGCGCGTTCGCCTTCTAATGTGTTCGGGCCTCGTGTAATGACAACATTGCCTGTTATTTCCGCTTTATTCGTGTTTGCGCGATAAATACCGTATGCGCCCGTTACTTTTTCGGTCGGGGTTGTAATGATGACATTGCCTTTAGCTTCTAGTGTTTCTAAAACGCGTTCGCCGTTTGCATTATTTTTGAATGTAGCAGAGATTGTATTAGCATTTAAACGGTCTTGGCCGCCATTAATGTTCGGGCGAATGGCGATTGCGTCACCAATGGCAAGTAATTGGCCTTTATTGACATGGTATTCAAAGCGGTCTTTTGCGGTTACTGTTTGGTCTGGTGAAATCATGCGTAAATTTTCACCAGTTAGTGTTGCAATACTTTGATCCAGGTTATAAACGGCTTTGTCGCCAAATGCGTTTGCGCTGTTCGTTTCGATAACGACATTTTCATCAGCAAATAATTTAGAGATTTCAAAACGGCCTTGTTTGCCTTCGCGGTAATTTGCAGACAATGTTTCTGCGGTGATTGAAGATTTTTCTTGTGAAGCTTTGGCATTGCCGCGCGCAATAACTTTTTGTTCTGTACGGAACCATTCCAAAGATTTTTCAGCCGTTATTTCTAATGGCTTTTGTGTTTCATTCGTATCGGTTTGTGCCAATGATGGTGTTCCTAATAAAGCTAGGAGAATAAAAATAAAATACGTATTTTTGCCGATAGTTTTAATCATGGGCTCGTCGTTTCAAAATTTAGTGTACTGCCTTGTATATCAACAATCATAGTCGCAGGGCCAGTGAATATAATGACTTCATCGTTTGCTGTCGCTTTTACTCCTTGTGCCGTTATATTGCCTTCGCTTGCGTTGATACGTACGGGGTTGTTTGACCATGCAGTGTTTTCATTCATATCTATATTAAGTGTTGTGGCAAACATGTCGTACCCTTCGCTATGTTTGAGTATAACGTTATCTTTTAGATCTAGGGATTGTTTGACTTGGTCATAGATTCCTTTGTCGGCGCTTAAAGTGATTTTTTTTGAATCTGTTGTTGTTAGTGTACCTAAGGGCTTTGCCAAAAGCATTTCGCCGTGTTCGCCATTTTCTTGGATCGCTTTTTCAGCTGTAATCACAAAAGGCTGACCTTTATCATCGATGCTTTCAAAACGTGGGTTCACGAGCTCGTTTTTGCCAATTTCTTGTCTGACTTGGGGTTCTGTATTCTCTTCTTTGATAGGGACAATTTTGTCGTTTTCAATTTTATCCCAACTGATGATAACGGTAATTAGAAGAAGCGCCAGCAGGGGGAGTATTAATTTAACGCGGTTTATAAAGCGAGAGTAGTTGTTGTTGAGTGTTGCTTGTGTTGATTGGCGATCTGATTTTAGTGCGCTCAGACGCAATTCATTGGCTTTTGGTTCATCAAGATTGTTGGTGTCGTTAGTCATAGTCGCATTATAACGATCTGTTTTATGTTATGCCAGTCCCGCTTGCAAGCAATCTTGCAAGCGGATCATGCCGATAAAATTATCGTCTTTCATAACAATAAGACTGCTGAGATAGTTGCCTGATTTGTTCGTCATGATATTCATGGCTTCGACTGCAAGAGTGGAGTGATCGATGGTTTTGGGTGTACGTGTCATGATGTCTGTGACTGATTTTTCCAGTAATGTTTTATCCATATGACGCTTGAGGTCTCCATCGGTAATGATTCCTTGGAGTGTTTTTTGGTCATCTGAGATAATAACAGCACCAAGATTTTTTTCGGTGAGTGCAATGAGGGCTGTATCCATTTTTGAGGATGAAGAAATGATTGGTAGGTCCTCGTTTTTTACCATTAATTCGCTTGTAAGCATTAAGCGTTGACCTAATTTTCCGCCTGGGTGGAAGACTTTATATTGTTCTGCCGTCAGTCCCATGCGTTTCAATAATGCAACGGCTAATGCATCGCCGAGTGCGATCATCATGGTTGTTGATGTTGTTGGGGCCAAGCCATTTGGGCAGGCCTCGTCCATTTTTGGCATAACAAGTGGAATATCTGCGTGCGTTGCAAGTGTGCTTTTTGCGTTGCTGGTAATTGCGATTAACGGGATTTTGTAGCGGCGTGTGTAATGTATGAGGTCTGATAGTTCATTATTTTCACCAGAATTTGACAGCATAAGAACGACGTCATTTTCGGTGATCATGCCCATGTCTCCATGGCTGGCTTCACCGGGATGTACAAAATATGCAGGTGTGCCTGTTGATGCCATAGTTGCCGCTATTTTACGTGCTACATGGCCACTTTTTCCGATGCCTGCGATAATTAAGCGTCCGATTTTTTCAGCATTTTTTATGGCGTGTATTGTTTCGACACTTTGTGAAAAATTGCTGTCTATAGATTGGCTTAAATTGGCTAAAGCATTGCTTTCTAATAATAAAACATCTTTTGCATTCTTGATGTTCTCTTGATGTTGAGGCATGAACTGCTCTTTCTTAATGTGCGAAGAAGTCGCCATCTTGCCATCCCTCAAGGTCTAAATCTGCGATTGTTTTGATGGCTTCGAATGTTTTGCTTGCAAGGTCCAGGCGGCCTTCGCGTTGAAGGCGATGATCGAATTCTTTTTTGAGATCATGCAGATAAAGGACATCATTTGCGGCATATTGCATTTGTGCGTCTGTTAATTCTTCGGTGCCCCAATATGATGATTGCTGTTGTTTATTTAAGTCTACATTTAATAGCTCTTTACAACAATCGCGAAGGCCATGGCGGTCAGTATATGTGCGGACCAGTTTTGAAGCGGAGCGTGTGCAGTAGATGTCATCAAATGTTACGCCAAGATATTTTTTTATGATTGCGACGTCAAAACGTGCAAAGTGGAATAATTTTATACCTTTGTTATTAGCAAATAGTGCTTTTATGTTTGGTGCATCATAAGAATTACGGTCCATTTGGACGATATGAGCATTGCCGTCACCAAATGAAAATTGCACCACACATAGTGGATCGCGCTGTGGGTTTAATCCCATTGTTTCCGTATCAATGGCAATGTCGCCATCGTGATTGAGGTCAGAGGGAATGTCGTGCTTGTGAAATTGTATGGCCATATATCAACTATTTGTTCTTTTAAATCTTGGTATCTTAGTCTCGATTTAATGTCAAATGTCTTTGTTATGATAGGTTTAGGCGTGAGATTGCGTTTAAGGCATGTAAGTTTTTTAAATTAAGGCTTTTCAATTATTGTTTTTTTAACGATCATAGACTTAGAATTTATAAGATGTTCATAAAGTAGGATTCACGCATGAAAATAATGATTATAGATAATGATGAGGCTACTGCGCAGCTTACGGCTTCTAAGCTTCAAGCATTATATCATGAGGTCGTGGTTGAGTTGAATAAAGATACAGCTGCGCAGCGCGGTGTTTCTGAGGGTATTGATGTGTTTCTTATCAACCCATCACCGGCGAATTCTGCGCGGTCTTTTATCTTAAATTTGCGACGCAGTGTGAATGGTTATCCGTATGTTTTTGAATTTGGTTCTGATTTGATATTAGAGAATGCCGTTAAAGCGGGCGCTAATGATATTTTTCTAAAACCGATTGATCCTACTGTTATTGAAGGCAAGCTTGAAAATGCAGATGCGCTCATTAAACTTGTTGAGCGTATTGGTGATGATTCAGAAGATTTTCCAAGTGCAGGTGGTGTGATTGCAAAATCAGCCTTTAATCAGCTTTTTTTATCTGCGCTTGATCGTGCGGATCGATATGGAGAGCTAACGTATGTGCTGTTTATTTCCGTGAGTAATTATCAAGAGATTTTAGAGATGGACGGTGCATATGCAGCAGATTACGCGGTTGCTAAGTTGTCTCAGTATTTGGTTCGTTTAAGACGCCAGAGTGATATTATTGGCCAGACAGCTAAGTATGAATATGCGCTTCTTCTTCAGAGGCCTATTTATGAGACTGAGCCTGTTGAGGCGGCTAATCGTTTTGCTGAGAGTTTAACACAATGCAATGACATTGTATCGAGTGGATCAACACCTGTTGAGATTACTGTTAATTTGATTGAGCTGCCGATTGGGCGTAGCGGGAGTAAGCATGTTTTGCAACCTGGTGCGGCCGAACAGGCTAGTTAACTTGCTTTTCTTGAGCGGAGCGCGGTCGTAATTGTTCCATCGTCTAAGTAATCTAATTCTCCACCAACGGGTACACCATGCGCAAGATGTGTAATTTCAATATCTTTTTCACCTAATTGATCGGTAATGTAATGTGCAGTTGATTGTCCATCGACTGTGGCGCTTAATGCGAGGATAATTTCTTTTGGTTTTTCTGTTTCTGCGCGTACCACTAACTGTTTGATATTAAGTTGATCAGGGCCTATTCCGTCTAGAGCGGATAAAAGGCCGCCAAGCACATGGTATACACCCCGAAATGCAGATGTTCTCTCAATGGCCCAAAGGTCGCTGACTTGTGACACAACGCATATTTTTGATGTATCTCTTTTGGTATCAAGGCATATTGAACATGTGCTATGCGTATCTAAATTGTTACAAATTTCACATGTTTTGATTTCATTTGCCGCTTTCTCAATGCATTCAGCCAAAGGATGCATGAGTGATGTTCGTTGGGTTAGTAAATGTAATGCAATACGTCTTGCGGAGCGATTGCCGAGCCCAGGAAGGCCGCTGAGCATTTTGATCAAGTTATTGAGCGGTCCGTCCTGATGCATATTTAATTATTGTATGTGTTTTGTTCTTGTTTTGGATCATCATATATAAACAGGTCTGATGCATGTTTAACACCGGGTTTTAAATAAAAGAGTTCAATTTCAGTTATAAGCCCTTGTCCATCTATAACCCGCCATTTGTTGAGTTCGAATGGTTCTTCTTTAAAGCCAAGTGTTAATGAGCCAGCATCTGGATCTGCGGTTTGAATCAGTTTTGCTTGTAAGAAGCCACCGCTTTTTTTGATGTCGGCTACTTTTACATCATCACCCAGTTTGATGTTTTTGCGTAAAAAGAAATCAGCTAGCGTTTGTCCGATTGGAGCATTTGTTTGTTCGCCTAATTCTGCATCATAAAAATAAATGAAAAAACCATCGGCTACTACGAAATCTTCGATAGGGGGGTCGTACTCGAACCTTAATTTACCTGGGCGTTGAAGATAAAATGTTCCAACAAGTTGCGTACCGTCATGTGTGGTTTGTACAAAACGTGCGCGGGACGTTGATAAATTTTGTAGGTATTTTTCAATTTTTTTGATGTCGTTTTGTGATGCTGCATCAAACGATTCTGCTTTTGCGCTTTGAATTGCAGGTGCAAGCAAAATTAAGGGGATAATAAATAATAATAATCTCATCATAATATGTTTATATTACGCTAAGAGAATTGCAATCCCTTCTATTATGATTTGAACATAAAAGGCTTAAGATTACATAGCGTATGTAGGTAGATTAAAGTTTTTAGTCTTTTAGATACTTTTGAACCTTAAGCATCACTAAAATCGGAAATTAATACTTCTCTTTTGCCTGTGGCATTAGCTTTGGAGACAACGCCTTGCTTTTCCATTTCTTCGATGATGCGTGCGGCACGGTTATAGCCGATTTGTAGACAGCGTTGGATGAAGCTGGTAGACGCTTTTCCTTCGCGTGCAATGATTGCGACTGCTTCATCATAAAGCTCATCTACTTTTTCGCCGCTCGATGATGCGCCGCCGAACATGGCGTTCATAACTTCTCCGCCTTCGATAGAAGTTTCGTCCGTGATATTTTCGATGTAGGCGGGGGCTGCTTTTGATTTCAGATCGTCTACAACTTTTTCAACATCGCTGTCGCTGACGAAGGGGCCGTGTACGCGTGTGATTCGACCACCCGGAGCCATGTAAAGCATATCGCCCATGCCGAGCAGTTGTTCGGCGCCGCCTTCGCCAAGGATTGTACGAGAATCGACTTTTGAGGTGACTTGGAATGAAATGCGTGTTGGGAAGTTGGCTTTGATGACGCCTGTAATAACGTCTACTGAGGGGCGCTGCGTTGCCATTATGAGGTGGATACCGGCCGCGCGTGCCATTTGTGCCAGGCGTTGTATGGCGTTTTCTACGTCTTTTCCTGCGACGAGCATAAGGTCTGCGAATTCATCTACGACAACAATAATGTATGGGATTTCTTCTAATGCCATTTCTTGATCTTCGAAGGTTGGTTCCCCTGTTTCAGGGCTGAAGCCTGTTTGAACCTTGTTCATGATGGTTTCGCCATTCTTTTTGGCTTCCTTGATGCGTTGATTATAGCCTTCGATATTGCGTACGCCTAATTTTGACATGGCCCTATAGCGGTCTTCCATTTCATTGACTGTCCATTTTAGGGCGACAACGGCTTTTCCAGGTTCTGTGACAACAGGTGATAGTAAGTGTGGTATTCCATCATAAACAGAGAGTTCAAGCATTTTGGGATCTATCATGATAAAGCGGCATTTTTCGGGAGAGAGGCCATA
>JBGCEF010000005.1:0-23416 GCA_045106175.1 Bdellovibrionales bacterium | reverse complement strand
AGGAATGGAGTTTCATCTCCTTGGAAAAACGAGATGATATTTAACAAGAGGCCCACATGCGTAGCTCCTTTATATCTAAATATATAATATTTCAGGAATAAAAATCAATATTAAGACGCAATTTGAAACGTTTTTGCCGCCCGTTGTTTTACAAACAAACGATCACAATAACCGCATTGCACACAATCTTGTCCATCAAAACTATACCAGCTCTTCGGATGCCCCAACGCACCGCCACCACCATCACACGCAACACCATCAAGGTGATCATCGACAATGATTGTTTCTGGCTGCGATCGATCTGACATGAAAATTTCCTTTAGAGTATTGTTTTAATAAAACTACTATTTATCACTTAATTTAACAACGCAAACCATGTTAATACATATAAGCGCTTCACAAAACAAATACGAACAACATCTATGACGCAAAAAATACAATTTAAAGACAGCAAAGCTGCACAAAACAATCCAAATTTCTACTTATCCGTCACTTTGGATGTTAAAGCCGTCATCAAAAGCTGGCAGCTTTCAGTATTCAGCTTTGAATGGATCAACAAAGACGCCTCCATCAAAGATTTCGATGATTTAAAAGAATCCGACCAAGACAAAAGAAAAACTATTGAAGCTGCGATCAATAACAACGATCAAATTGAAAAACCAATCTTGGGCATTGGCATTCAAGATAATATAGAAATCGGAAGCGGAAAGGCCGTTATATGTACGCTTGCCGCACATGACATTAAAAGCTTTGATGCCCATATCCCAAAAAGCAATGAAGACGACTTCAAAAGCCTGATATCAAAAGAGTAGCCATCATGAAATCATATCACGAATCCGGAAATGTCCTGTTTTACATCCTCATCGCCGTAGTACTCCTCGCCGCCCTATCCTATGCTGTCGCCAATAGCGGCCGTGGCAAAGCAGACATCATCAACGAAGAGCGCGCACGCTTAATAGCATCAGAAATTATCGAATACACAGATATAATTTCTAGCGCAGTAACACAGTTAAAATTACGAGGATGCAGTGAAAATGAAATTAGTTTTGAAAATAATTTTACAAGTGGATATACAAACATAAACTCACCTGCAAATCAGGCCTGTCATATTTTCAATATAAATGGTGGTGGCATAACACCTAAAAACCCACCACAAGAAGGCATCCCTTCAAATCCATTACTAACAGAGTATAGATTTGCTGGAGCCAATATAGTACCCGATGTAAAAAACTTTGCTGGCGAGTTAATCGTAATTGCCAATGTGTCAGAAAATGTTTGCACACAAGCGAACGAATTACTCGGGGTATTACCAACCACACCTGCGCTAGATACGAATGATTTCAATATAGTTAGGTTCACTGGAAACTATGCTCAATCGGGAACAATAAACGGTTATGATGGCGAACTACAAGCTTGTATTGAAAGCACAACTGGAACAACAGCTAATAATTTCTTTTTCTACAAAGTCTTACTCGCCCGATAAACGCTAAACCTTTTCCAACTTTGCCCCATCAGGCATATCAATAATCTTATAGCCCTGCGCCGCCAATTCATCACGAATTTCATCCGCGCGCGACCAATTCTTTTCCGCTTTGGCTTGATCCCGCTCGCTCAAAAGCATCTCAAATCCCGTCACTTCATCTGTCTGCGTAAGCGGAACAACAACTCCAAGCAAACGAAGCGTATTAATCAACACAGCCTTTAAATGAGTGTAATCATTCGAATCCGCCTTATTAATCTGCTTAACAAAACCATTCAATTCGGCAAATGCCAGCGGCGTATTCAAATCATCACACAACGCATCAAGAACACCTGAATGCATATCATCAGACCCATCAACCTCAACCGCTTCAAGCTTCTGCAAAACCGATTGAAGCCGATCTAAAAGGCTCTTCGCCTGATGCAAACATTGCTGCCCCCAATCCAAAGGCTGGCGATAGTGCGCCGACAATAACGCAATACGAATAACCGCTCCATCAATACTCTCCCGCGCCAATAAATCATTCAAAACAATAAAATTGCCCAATGACTTGGACATTTTCTCACCTTCAACTGTGACAAACCCATTATGCACCCAAGTTTTCGCAAACGCCCCCGCATCATCAGTCGCCCCAACGGAACAACAGCTCTGCGCAATCTCATTCTCATGATGCGGGAATTTCAAATCCGCCCCGCCGCCATGAATATCAATCGGCAAATTCATATGCGCCGCGACCATTGCTGAACATTCAATATGCCAACCTGGACGCCCGCGTCCAAATTTATAATCCCACCCCGGCTCATCATCCGCTGATGGCTTCCAAAGCACAAAATCGGCTGGATCTTTTTTATAAGACGCGACTTCCACACGCGCCCCTGCAATTTGTTCATCACGGCTTCGGCCCGACAACGCCCCATACGCAGGAAAAGACGGCACATGAAACAACACATGCCCATCCGCCTCATACGCATGACCGCTTTCAACCAAACCATCTATAATTTCAACCATCTCACTCATATGCTGCGTGGCTAAAGGTTGAATATCCGGCTTTTCACATCCCAAAGCCGCCATATCATCATTATAAATTTGCGTATATTTTTGAGTGATTTCATCAATCGGCTGCCCCGTATCTTTTGATGCCTTAATAATCTTGTCATCAACATCCGTAATATTCGATACATATGTCACTGCGCAATATTGAGAACGCAAAACACGGCTTAACAAATCAAACACAACCGCCATACGCGCATTTCCAATATGGGCATAATCATAAACCGTAGGCCCACATGCATACATCGTCACATGCGCCGGGTTTTGTGGCTCAAAATTCTCTTTTTTTCGGTTCAAACTGTTGAATAATCTTAGCTGCGGCATAGTTACTATTAAATTGTTACGTTTTTTTTCTGGTAAATTCCAAACTAAGGCGTTAGAAGACACCAAACAAAAGGATTTTTCAAATGGTTTCATCCAAAGTGGTCGATATGAATACAGACACAAAACCTAACAGACAAGAAGCAGAAGAGGCTGTACGCACTCTTCTGCGCTATATCGGAGAAGATCCGAGTCGTGAAGGTTTAATCGAAACACCCAAACGGGTGATTAAAGCGTATGACGAGTTTTTTGAGGGGTATAATCAAGACCCAGCAAAAGAATTATCAAAAACTTTCGAAGATATAGAAGGCTTTGATGACATAGTGCTTGTTAAAGACATCGAATTCACATCACATTGTGAACATCACATGGTTCCAATCAACGGCTTAGCTCACGTAGCCTATTGGCCAGATCAAGCAGTTGTTGGCATTTCAAAACTTGCGCGTATTGTTGATATTTTCTCAAAACGTCTCGTCAGTCAGGAAAACATGACAAACGGCATCGCAAATTGCATCCAAGAGACTTTGTCACCCAAAGGCATCGCCGTTTACATCGAAGCCGATCACCAATGCATGTCTATCCGCGGTGTTAAAAAACGCGCTAGCTCTACTGTGACGTCGACATTCCGTGGTATTCTCAACGAAAACCAAACCACACAACTGCGTTTTCTTGAGATGATTAAATAATATTTTTCTGATAGCCTGCTATTCTTATGGACTGGCAGGCTCTCCTTGATAACGATATTCAAACATTCATTTGCGAACATGAAAACGCAGACGTAAAAACTCTCGCCCTTAAAAAACCACCAAACGCAAATTGGCCATACGCCTTAATACTGGATCAAATAAAATCCAGACAAAAAGCTAAAACAAAGCTTCCTACTTGGTTTGAAACACAATCGATAATTTTCCCAAAACCCGATACACTCGAACAAGCCTCTAGTGAAGCTTGCGCAAACTACAAAGCCAGCCTTTTTAAAGGCAATGCATGCGTTGATTTAACCGGTGGCACGGGCATCGACAGCTGGGCAATGCTTAAAAACTTTAAAACCGCTGACATTGTGGATTACGACCAAACCACGTCTAAACTTATCGAACATAATCTCAATCAATTAACGCCAAAACGTTTTAATGCAAACACTATAGACGCGGAAACATTCATCAAAACCATGCCTCAATTCGATCTTGCAATGATCGACCCCCAGCGCCGCAATCAAAATCGCAAAGGCATCATAAAATTAGAAGACTGCACGCCCAATATTCTTGAATGCATCTCAAATATCAAAGCCAAACACATTTTATTAAAAACATCACCAATGCTGGATATAAATCAAGCCATCGACCAACTTGAATACGTACAAAGCGTTCATATTGTGGAATGGGATAGTGAATGCAAAGAACTTCTTTTCATCATAAAACCTAACAAAAAAACAAACAATATTCCTATAACAGCAGCAAAAATAAACAATAGCGGACAAACTCTAAATACAATCACATTCAATCGTGAAGACGAACTCACGCTTGATACAAAAATCACTCCACCCCAGAGCTATCTTTACGAGCCAAGCCCCGCCTTTATGAAAGCAGGCTGTCATAAAACAATCGCTAAAAATTCCCGAACCCAAAAAATCCATATAAACACAAACCTACACACGTCAACGCACTATAGTCCTAATTTCCCAGGGCGTGTTTTTAAAATTATCAATACGTATAAGCCTCAAGCGAAAGCAATTCCATTTAAAAAAGCTAACTTAAGTGTCAGAAATTTCCCCCTAGAAACGCACGAATTAAAAAAGAAATTAAAACTAAAAGATGGTGGCGATGACTACCTCTTTGCATGCACAACAGTTGATCCAAAAACCAATCAAGAGATCAAAACGCTTATTCACTGCCGAAAATCCGATAACAGAAACAACCATTCAAAATAAGGTATATTTTACAATACCCTATGAATAAAAAGCGAATATTACCAAAATCTAAAGTAATCCCAAATTTATATGTTTATTTAAACGGATTTTAAGACAATAAGTTTAACATTGTGTATGGTAAGTATGCCTAAGTTAAGGCATACTCAAAAGAAAAGTAATTTCAGGGAAGGGTAACTTGCTCTCCAAATCTATAACAAAAGACGAAATTGACGTGTCTGCAGAAACCAGAAAAAGTAAATTTCTAAGCTTTAAAAACAGCTTTATTTCTTCTAGGGCACAAATATGGCGTAGCTGGACAAGCTGGCGTATTGCAGCGGTTGTTTTCATGACAATCGCGCTAGTACAAGCATGCTTGCTTGTTTTTGCAACAATGGGCGAATTTGAAACAAGACGCTTTAAAGATTTAAGAGAATCAGGCCGCAGTGCAATTTTACCGCTTTTGAACGTTAACATAACACAGATCCTGCAATCCCCGCTAGAACAAGATCAGGTCAATAACCTATTCCAGGCAACTAAAGTCAGCGGCATAAGCGTTTACACGCTAAACATGATGTCATCAAATCAAAGTAGAAACCGATTAGAATTATTAGCGCAATATGGCGACCCCCTTGTTATTTCTCTTATTGATACAAATAACCTAACAAGAACCTATCGCAGCTCAGACGGAACAACATATGAGTTCATCCAAAAGATAAATACGGTCTCAGGGTCATATTTCATGGTCGTTAGAATGGACTCATCACACATCCAAGAAGAACTCTTCCAATTCGTGATGGACACTATCAAAATTATGATGCTGATGTCCCTATTCGTAACAACCGTTTTGATGATCGCGCTCGGAAGATGGCTATTAGAACCCATCTTATTCATGCGTGAAAATTTGATGGAAGCTTACAAAAACCCAGAAAGCCCACAAATAAAAGATTCGCCGTTTGATCCTAACGATGAAATCGGCAGCGCCATCGATATTGCACAAAGCCTTATCAAACAAAACGCTGCCAATATCAACCAAATCCGCAGTGCTGCCGAAGATAAAATTCACAAACTGGCTTATTATGACACTCTCACAAGCCTTCCAAACCGGACATTATTCCTTCAGACATTAGCTGAAAAATCACGCCTTAATGCAGAAGGGGAATCAAGCCGTTTCGGTGTTGTCACAATTGACCTTGACCATTTTAAAGACGTTAACGACTCCATGGGGCACAATGTAGGAGATGCAATTTTGCGCGGCGTCGGAAAACGCCTAAGCTCCGCCCTGCCCGAAAGCGCGATTGTATCTAGATCGGGCGAGGATGAATTCGCGGTTATGATGCCATTAACAACCGATATCAACACCGCTCGTGATGTCGCAGAGCGCATCGCCGCCGTAATCAAAAACGAACCCTTCAAAGTCTTTAATGAAACATTCCAGATCCGCTCATCAATCGGCGTATCAACATTCCCCGATGACGCTACAGATCCTGATCAAGTTCTGAAAAACGCTGATATCGCGTTAAACCGCGCCAAAGAAGAAGGACGCGATCGTATTAAAGAATATTCTGAAGACTTCGACCGCGCCGTCCAAGCACGTTTCCAAATGCTACGCGACCTACGCGACGCGATGGAACACGAAGAACTTCAACTGTACTATCAACCACAACTAGACCTTAGGTCAGGTGAAATTATTGGCGCGGAAGCTCTTCTTCGCTGGTGGAAAAAAGATAACAGCAAAGAAGGAAGCACCTTCATTTCTCCAGGTGAATTTATTCCGGTTGCAGAACAATCAGGTCTAATTGTACCAATCGGCGAATGGGTCATGGAAAAAGCATGCCGAACCGCAAAAAGCTGGCACGACGACCATAATTTGGATATCCGAATCGCAATCAACGTATCAGCACACCAATTTTCACAAAGTGATATCTGCGCTTACACGCAAAAAACCCTCAATGCTATCGGTATCAACCCACACAAAGTTGAATTAGAAGTGACTGAAAGTGTCTTTATGGATGACATTCAACACACTATTCAAACACTTCAAAATCTCCACGCAATCGGCGTAGAACTAGCCATTGATGATTTCGGAACGGGCTATTCTTCACTTTCTTATCTACGTCAATTCCCAATCGATCGCTTAAAAATCGACCAAAGCTTTATCCGCAACGCACTAAATGACCAAGACGACGCTGCCATCGCCCGCACAATAATTGCACTAGGGCGCGCGCTCAACCTTAAGGTCATTGCGGAAGGCGTCGAGACAATCGAACACGAAAAATTCTTACAAGATGAAGGCTGTGATGAAGTGCAAGGCTTCAGATACTGCCGCCCAATCCATGAAGACGATTTTTTGGAATTTGCCCTTAATTACAACGGTAAACTTGATAGCTTTGACAAAAGCTAATCATATAAATCTCATTACAGAGATGCCTGCAGCTAATTCTTAGCCACTAAATATTGATTATTGAACAGCAAACTTGTATGTCTGCTATCATGGTAAAAGCAATTTCAAAACAATCCTCATCCATTAATGGCATAACAAAAGTCCCCGGTGACAAATCTATATCCCACCGCTCGCTGATGTTCGGCGCCATGACCGAAGGCGAAACAATGATCAGCGGCCTCCTCGAAGGCGAAGATGTCCTACACACGGCTGATGCCATGCGTGCAATGGGCGCAAAAATTGAACGTGGCGACGACGGGCTATGGCGCACATTCGGCGTCGGCCTCGGAAATTTAAAACAACCCCAGCACCATTTAGAAATGGGCAATAGCGGAACCTCAACCCGCCTACTCATGGGCATTGTCGCAGGACACGATATTACAGCAACATTCACTGGCGATGACTCGCTTATAAAACGTCCCATGAAACGCATCATGACACCACTCTCTGAAATGGGCGCTGAATTTATGGGGCGCGACGGCGACAAACTTCCTATGACTGTCACAGGCGCCAAAGAATGCAAATCTATTGAATACAAACTCCCAGTAGCCTCCGCCCAAGTTAAGTCCGCCATCATGCTTGCTGGACTTAATGCAAACGGCACAACAACAATCATCGAAGAACAACCAACCCGCGACCACAGCGAAAATATGCTGCGCCACTTTGGCATTGATGTCGATATCGAAGATTTAGGCAACAAAGCAAAAGCCATCCACGTTAAAGGCGGCCAAACTATGCAGGCATGCGCCGTAGATGTACCGGGCGACCCATCATCTGCCGCCTTTCCCGTTGCCGCCGCAATTATGAATGAGGGCTCAGACCTCACCATCAATCATATCTGCATCAACCCAACACGCATCGGTTTTTATACCGCGCTTCAATCCATGGGCGCTGACATTGAATTCATCAACCAATCAATAGAAGGCGGCGAACCTGTCGCCGACATTCGTGTACGCGGCATCGGCCCCCTAAAAGGCGTCGATCTAGACCCAACACTCGTCCCTGCAATGATCGACGAATTCCCAATCTTTTCAATGATTGCATCCTGCGCTTCTGGCACTACCAAAATGACCGATCTTGCAGAACTCCGCGTTAAAGAAAGCGATCGCCTCCTCATGGTCGCACAAGGCCTACAAGCTTGTGGAATCTCTTTAGATATGGGCGAAGACAGCCTAACCATCAATAGCAACGGCCAAGCACCCATTGGCGGCGGACATATTAAAACTGCCTTGGATCATCGTATTGCTATGGCCTTCCTCACATTCGGCAGTGTTACTAACGAACCCATCACAATCGATGATGCAACTCCCATCGCCACCAGCTTTCCAAATTTCATGACACTTATGAACGAAATCGGCTGCGATATCGATGAATACGCGGAATAAAGATTTATGAGTAAACCAGTCATAGCAGTCGACGGCCCCGCCGCCAGCGGCAAAGGTACAGTAGCACGCAAACTAGCAGAAGAGCTTAACTTTGCTTATATGGATACCGGCATCCTCTATCGCGCCGTCGCATTCGAAGTCATCGATAGCGGCCTAAGCATTAAAGACAAAAGAGACTGCATTGATGCCGCCAAGATTTTTATCAAAAAACTCAAAAACCCAATCAAAAATAAATCCCTCTTAAATAACCCGCGCCTACGCGATGATGATATCGGCAATGCCGCCTCCAAAATCGCCACCATTCAAGACATCCGCAACCTGCTCAACACACTCCAAAAAGATTTCGCTAAAAACCCAGGCATAGCTTATAAAGGTGCCGTTCTTGATGGACGTGATATTGGCACCATCATATGCCCTAACGCAGATCTAAAACTCTTCATTACCGCAGAAACCGAAATTCGCAGCCGCAGGCGCTTAAAAGAGTTGCATTCCAAAGGAATTGCCGCTACATATGGCAGCGTTTTAGACGATATGCGTGCACGCGATAAACGGGACAGCGAACGAAACAATGCCCCAATGACGCAAGCTAAAGATGCCATTATCATTGATAATAGCGATCTAAACGCCGAAGAAACTTTAGAAAAGGCACTCGAAATTACAAAAGAGCGCCTCAGTCTTTAAAGCCCGTATCTCCGACAAAACGCACAGTGTAAAACGCCTACACAAAGGAAAAAGGCAAACACACGATGTGCAATTAACCCTAACCCGTCAATGTATTTGCAACATGCAAAACATCGACACATAAGGAACGTAACTATGGCATCTGCCGCAGCTAGACTACAAGACAGAGAAGACAGCAAGGAATTTGCAAAACTTCTCGAAACCTCACTCAAAGATCAAAAAAACTTCACCGGAAGCGTCGTCGAAGGCACAATCATCGCTCTTGAAAATGACAATGTTATCGTTGATGTCGGACTAAAATCCGAAGGACGTATCCCGGTTCAAGAATTCGCAAAACCAGGCGAAGAGCTAGAACTTAAAGTCGGCGATGTCGTCGAAGTATTCGTAGAGCGTATGGAAAACCGCGAAGGTGAATCTGTTCTTTCACGCGAAAAAGCTCGTCGTGAACAAGCATGGGTTGAACTTGAAATCAACCACAAAAAAGAAGAACGCGTCACAGGAATCATTTTTGGTCGCGTCAAAGGCGGCTTTACAGTCGACCTTGGCGGCGCTGTTGCCTTCTTACCTGGATCACAGGTTGATATCCGCCCGGTCCGCGATGTAACGCCATTGATGGGCACACCACAACCTTTCCAAATCCTCAAAATGGACCGCGCACGCGGCAACATCGTTGTCTCCCGTCGCGCTATCTTGGAAGAGTCACGTGAAGAAGCTCGCTCAGACCTTATGGACAACCTCGCAGAAGGATCAGTCCTTCAAGGTGTTGTGAAAAATATCACTGATTACGGTGCATTCGTGGATCTTGGTGGCGTTGATGGCCTCTTACACGTTACAGATATCTCATGGAAACGTGTAAACCACCCATCAGAAGCCCTTCAGGTTGGTCAAACAATCGACGTACAGGTTATCCGCTTCAACGAAGAAACACAACGTATCTCATTGGGCATGAAACAGCTTGAAAGCGACCCATGGAGCGACATCCAAGGCAAATTCACACCTGGTACAAAATTCAAAGGTCGTGTTACAAACATCGCTGATTACGGTGCGTTTGTTGAGCTTGAAGATGGAATCGAAGGTCTTGTTCATGTTTCTGAAATGTCTTGGACTAAGAAAAACGTACACCCAGGAAAGATCGTTTCCACATCAGAAGAAGTAGAAGTCGTTGTCTTGGAAGTAGACGAAGAAAAACGTCGCATTTCACTTGGTCTGAAACAATGTCAAGAAAACCCATGGGAAGCCTTCGCGAAAAATCACAAAGTGGACGAGGAGCTTGAAGGCGAAATCCGCAACATCACAGAATTCGGCCTCTTTGTTGGCGTTGATGGTGATATTGACGGCATGGTTCACCTTTCCGACATTTCTTGGGAAGATGAAACAGAAGACGCAATGAAGCCTTTCGAAAAAGGTCAATCAGTCAAAGTGAAGATCCTCGACATTGATGCGGAAAAAGAACGCGTTGCATTGGGCATCAAACAACTCACTGACGATCCATTCGAAGGTGCAATGAAAGGCCTTGCTAAAGGTGCTGTCGTAACTGGTACAATTACCGAAATCACAGGCGGCGGCGTTGAAGTCGGAGTCAGCGAAGGAGTAACAGGCTTCATCAAGAAAGGCGACCTTTCGCGCGAGCGCTCAGAGCAACGTCCTGATCGCTTTGCTGTAGGTGAAAAAATCGATGCAAAAATTACAGGCATGGACAAAAAGACTCGTAAATTGAGCTTATCCATCAAAGCCCGTGAAATCGATGAAGACAAACAAGCAATGGCTGAATTCGGTTCAACCGAATCAGGAGCATCTCTTGGTGACATTCTTGGCGCTGCTTTGGATGAATCAAAAACAGACGCCCCTAAAAAAGAAGAAAAGAAAGACGCAGAATAAACCCTGCTTCAAAATTTCTAAAGAATAACAAAGGCGGTCTCAACAGGGCCGCCTTTTTTACATTCTAATCAGATCAACTGTTCCGAACACACCTCAAACACAAAAACACACCTCAAATATTTCGACTCACTTTTACTTGACGAAAGCCCTGAATTTAATGCAAGCTATTGATATTCGTTGAAAATTTAGTTTTGCAAAATATATTTGCGAAAAGGAACTGTAAAATGACTAAGTCTGAACTCATCCAAAAACTGGCAGAACGCAACCCGCATCTTTACCTACGCGATGTAGAAAAAATCGTCGAAACCATTTTTGATGAAATTTCAGCAGCCTTAGCAGAGGGCGACCGCGTTGAGCTAAGAGGTTTCGGCGCATTTTCCGTGAAACATCGTGACGCACGCGTTGGGCGCAACCCAAGAACAGGCGAAGCTGTTCAAGTCGAAGCAAAACGCCTACCCTTCTTTAAAACAGGAAAAGCCTTGCGCGAACGCCTAAACGACAGCTAACCAAAGCAATCATATGTCCTTCATTAAAAGCATCCTGACCTTTCTTCTGATCATCGCAATAGCCGGACTGTGTATCCTAAATACACAAGTTACAAACATGAATTGGAGCCCCGTCCACAATGGCGTCTCCTTACCTTTATATGCAATCATACTATCGAGCATGTTAACAGGCTTTGTTGTCGGCTCACTAGCACTTTGGGTAAATAGCGGTGGCCTCAGAAAACAAAAACGCCAACAAAAAAAGCAAATCAAAACACTAGAAAAAGAATTATCAAAATCCGCTCAAACGCAAACAAATCAAAAACCGCCAAGTGATTTTTTCCCTGCCCTTCCAAACAAAAAACAACCGCAGTAAAATATCAAATTATGACTAAAAAACCGACAATATTTGTTGCTTTAGATACAACCGACCTAGCTCAAGCAGCGCTCTGGGCAAAAACAACAGGACCAATAACCGGTGGCCTAAAAGTAGGCATGGAATTCGTCAATACACACGGCCCACAAGGCATAGAAGTGCTACAAAAAGCCTGTCCAGATGCCAAACTTTTCATAGACCTTAAATTTCATGATATCCCCAATACAGTCGCCGGCGCAGTGCGCACAACATGCAGTCGCTTCACCCCAGCATACCTCAACGTGCACGCAGCTGGCGGTGAAACAATGATGAAAGCTGCAAAAGACGCATGTGACAGCCAAACCAAACTTCTCGCTGTAACAATATTGACCTCCCTATCGCAGGAAGAAATTAACGCCGTAGGATACACAGACCAGACAACGCCTGACATCGTTAAACGCATGGCATTACTCACACAGAAATGCGGCCTTGATGGCGTCGTATGCTCATCAAAAGAAATCGAATTAATACGTGAAGCATGTGAAGACACATTTGAAACAATGGTGCCTGGCATTCGCCCTATCGGTTCAGATAGCGGAGATCAAAAACGAATCATGACCCCAATTCAAGCAACAAGTTTAGGCGCAACCAACCTCGTTATCGGCCGCCCCATCACTGGCGCAGATGACCCACAAAAAGCAGCAGAAGAAATCGTAGAAAGCCTTACAAAAATTACTTAATACCAATAGTGGGCAATAAAAAACCATCTTCATCAAATGAATGACCCAATGATTGCATTGTAAACCCCCTAAGGCCCGGAACATCATTAAAAGTCTTTTGTAAAAGATTGCGTAGCGGTTTTAAAACTTCATCCGAAAGCAAATGAGTCCCACATTTTGACAACTTATCTTGTTTTTCCAAATCCGCATAAACACCATCAATCGTCCCAACCGCCGAGGCAAAAAGTTTAACAGCTTTTCTTTGCTCAGATGTAAAATCTGGCACACGCCCACGTTGCACATCTGTGAACTCGCTTGCATCATGAATAGATAATTTTTGTTGTAACAACCGCGCCGGATACGCCAATAAATATGTGGTATTACCACGCTTTTTATAATTAATCTTGCTTAAAATACCTGCTTTCGTAAGCGCGTCCAAAGAACCAACAATGCTAGATTCATCATGGCCACGAGCTTTTAAAAAACCTTCTACCTCTTCAACAATGAAATGACGCGATCCGTGTTTGCGTTCTTGCATAAACCCAAGAACATCACCCAAAAACTCTCTTTTTGCTTTAGAAACTGGTTTCCACAACCTAAATTTAGCATCTTCGGGAAGCACAAGACGCGTAGGACGAATCTCACCTAACTTAACCGCTCTGACTTTGGCTAAAGGCTCCTTTGGTAAATGTTCTGACATGCGACCATTCATTTTTTGCCAAAACGGCGCTAAATTCATTAATCGTATTGCATCAACCTTCAACTCATCATCACCGGAAAGCTGATTAAACGCTTTTTTAATATCAACGATGGCACCTGATAGCTGACCAAACGCTTCAACTTCAAGGTCGCTTGGCTCTGGATAAACCAGCGGTTCAGATTGAAGCAAAACCTCACTTCCCGCACCACCTTGACCCGGCTCACGGCGTTGCCGCGGTTTAATTGTATTAATCTTGCCACCACCTGCTTTAAAAGCTGCAATCATTGCCGCAAGATCTTCAGAGTATCGTTTTTTATCTACCATAACACTAAATATTTTTTATATTTATTTAATTTCAAGATTTTTTAGCATATGAAAAATAAAATTGCAAAAAAAATAGTCATGGACTTTATCATGCACTCATTTATGTATATGTCATGACTGACGTAAAAATATGCGGACTGAGCGATCCAGAAAATCTTAATGCCGCCATTACAGCGGGGGCAAGATATCTTGGCTTCGTATTTTATGAGCCGAGCCCAAGAAACGTATCCTTCGATACCGCATGGAATTTAGCACGCGCCGTACCAACAGGCGTGCGCTCCGTCGGCCTCTTCGTCGATCCAGATGACCATATGTTAGAACGCATTTTAACTGGCATTCAACTCGACATGGTTCAACTCCACGGTAATGAAACACCAGGACGCATTAACGAAATCAAAGAACGCTATGCAATGCCCGTTATGAAAGCAATCCGCATTCATGATGAAAATGACCTAGAAGACTTAGATGGCTTCGAAGCCGCTGCGGACTGGCTTTTATTCGATGCAAAACCACCTAAAGCCGACCTACCCGGCGGCACAGGCGAAACATTCGATTGGAATATTCTTAAAAATAAAACCTTTAAAAAACCATGGATGTTATCAGGTGGCTTAGATATAAATAATGTCCAAGACGCTCTTGATATTTTAAAACCAAATGCAGTTGATATCTCAAGCGGCGTAGAGAAAGAACGCGGCATAAAAGATGCTAATAAAATCAAAGAATTTATTAAAAAAGCAAAGAAATCAAATGACTAAAGAAAATTCATTACGAAACGAACCGGATGAAAATGGCCATTTTGGACAATACGGGGGACGTTACGTTGCGGAAACATTGATGCCACTTATCCTCTCTGTCGAAGACGCTTGGAACAAGGCACAAAATGATCCAACTTTTTGGGAAGAATTTGAAGATCTCGCTAAACATTATATTGGCCGCCCCTCCCCGCTCTATTTCGCAAAACGATTAACAGAACATCTAGGTGGCGCAAAAATCTACTTTAAGCGTGATGAGCTCAACCATACCGGTGCACACAAAATCAATCACTGTATCGGGCAAGTTCTGCTTGCCAAACGCATGGGCAAAACACGTATAATCGCTGAAACAGGTGCGGGTCAACACGGCGTCGCAACCGCAACCGTATGCGCCTTATTTGATATTCCATGCACTATCTTCATGGGTGCAACTGACATAGAACGCCAAGCGCCTAACGTATTTCGCATGAAACTTCTCGGCGCAGAGATCAAAAGCGTAACATCTGGGTCCGGCACGCTCAAAGATGCTATGAATGATGCCATGCGTGATTGGGTCACAAATGTTCATGACACATATTATTTAATCGGAACCGTTGCTGGCCCACATCCTTTCCCCGCAATGGTACGCGATTTCCAATCTGTTATCGGCAAAGAACTACGCGAACAAATGATGGAACGCGAAGGACGCCTCCCAGATACACTTGTCGCATGCATCGGCGGCGGTTCAAATGCACTCGGATTGATGCATCCGTTCTTAGATGAAGCTGAAGTGAACCTAATAGGCGTCGAAGCAGGCGGCATGGGCACAGACACAGACCAACACGCAGCAAGCCTCAATGGCGGCACACCTGGCATCTTGCACGGTATGCAAAGCTATTTCTTACAAAATAACGATGGACAAATTACTGAAGCGCACTCCATATCCGCAGGCCTCGATTACCCTGGCATTGGTCCGGAACACGCATGGCTTTTCGACAAAAAACGCGTCGAATATGTCAGCGTCACCGACCAAGAAGCCCTAGATGCTTTCCAAACATGCGCAAAATTTGAAGGCATATTACCCGCGCTTGAACCATCACACGCCCTTGCCCATGTCATCAAAATCGCAGGGCAATACGATAAAGATCACATACTAGTCATGAATCTATGCGGTCGCGGCGATAAAGATATCTTCACCATCGCCGAAAAACTAGGCGTCAATATGGGAACAGAGCTAGACCAATAATGAGCAACGATTACGAAGTTAAAGCAGGCATCGCAGAAGTCGAACAATTCGACATTGTCGGCATATCAACAATCACCAACAATCAAAAAGGCACTGATGACATCAACGCCCTTTGGGAAACATTCTTCAAAGACAGCGTCGGACAATCCATTCCAAACAAAACAGATGACGTCATCTATGCCGTCTACAGCGATTACGAAGGCGACCACGAAGCCCCCTATCGCCTAACGATTGGTTATCGCGTCAACAACACAACAACCCCGGACACCATGCACCGCATCAGCATAAAATCACAACAATACGCGCTCATGAGCGCCGCAGGAAAACAACCCGACGCATTAATAGAAACATGGAAAGCCATCTGGTCATCCGAAGACCTCCCCCGCTCTTACGCAACAGATTTCGAAATCTATGGCCCCCGTTTCTTCGAAGACGGCGTCAACGAAGTCTTGGTCCATATTGGAATTGAAGCTTAAACATAAAAAAACTGTGCAAATTGAATCGTCTATGCTTAAAACAACATCATGACAAGAATTGAACAAACATTAAAATCGCTTAACCACCCTGCCCTTATAACTTTCATCACCGCAGGCGACCCAGATTATGAGCAAAGCCTCAAAGTCTTAAAAGCCCTACCGAATGCAGGCGCAGACATCATTGAGCTTGGCATGCCCTTCACCGATCCCATGGCCGATGGCCCAGTCATCGACCTCGCCAGCCAGCGAGCCCTAAAAGCTGGTGCCAATATGATCAAGACTTTTGAAATGGTTAAAGAATTTCGCAAAGACAACACAACAACCCCTATTATTCTCATGGGCTATATTAATCCTCTACGCGCTTATGGTATTGATCGTTTTTGCAAAGACGCTAATGATTTAGGGATCGACGGATTAATCATCGTTGACCTGCCTCCTGAAGAATCTGCGCAATTAGAAAAATCCTGCGAAGACAGCACCTTAAACCTTATCCGCCTCGTCACACCAACAACCGATGAAGCCCGCCTCAATACTCTTCTAAAAGGCGCAAGCGGCTTTCTTTATTACGTTTCAATTACGGGCGTTACAGGGTCAAAAAAAGCAGATATATCAACAATCAAACCCCATATCGAAAGCATCAAAGCTCAATCCAATATGCCTGTAGCTATCGGCTTTGGGATCAAAACACCCAACGATGCCGCGCAAATGGGCGAAATTAGCGACGCAGTCGTTGTCGGCTCCTCAATCGTGCAAACGATTGCAGATAATCAGAACGATCCAAATCTCGTTGAAAAAGTCACGAAACAAGTCTCCGCGCTTGCAGACTCCCTAAAAACTCTATAAAACGGCACCTTATGAACTGGTTAAGCGACATATTACCACCAAAAATACGCTCTATCGTTAACGAGCAAAAAGACATTCCCGACAATCTCTGGGATAAGTGCCCCAAATGTGAAGGCATGCTTTTTAATCGTGACCTAGAGGCAAATAACAAGGTTTGCTATCACTGCGGACATCATCTTCGTATCACGGTGAAAGAACGCCTTGAAATCATTTTTGATGATGGAAAATACGATCATATCGCGTTGCCAGATGTCAAAATAGATCCCCTTAATTTTCGTTACAAAAAGAAAGATAATAAAGGCAAGGTCAAAGACACTAAATACGCAGATGCGCTTAAAGACAGCAAAACAAAAACAGGCCATAATGACGCTCTTACGATTGCAACGGGCACAGTCGGCGGTAATAAAGCCGTTATCGCTGCCTTTAACTTCAGCTTCATGGGTGGATCAATGGGATCACGTGTAGGTGAAGGCATCGTCAAAGCGGCTGAAGAAGCGGTAAAAACAAAATCTGCTTTCATCGTTATCCCATCATCTGGCGGCGCACGCATGCATGAAGGCATGCTGTCACTCATCCAAATGCCAAGAAGCATTATCGCCGTTGAAATGGTCAAAGATGCAAAACTCCCCTACATCGTTCTTCTAACAGATCCAACAACAGGCGGCGTCAGCGCATCTTTCGCAATGGTCGGCGATATTCATATCTCTGAACCTGGTGCCACCATCGGCTTCGCTGGTAGACGCGTTATCGAAGAAACGGTTCGCGAAACACTCCCCGATGATTTCCAAACAGCAGAATACCTAAAAGAGCACGGCATTGTTGACCAGGTTGTCCCGCGCGCAGAACTGCGAAAAACAATCGGCACAATGTTAAGCCTTTTGATGCAGCCAAAAACCAAAGATAAAGCCGCATAAACACATTATAAGCTAGACGCACCGTGTACCAAAGCGACCTCAAACATAACAACAAAACGCTCGAAGAAAAGCTGCACGCCTTATATACGTTGAGCGGCAAAAAAAACTTAAATCTCGATCTATTCCGCGATACATATATCCAACTCCTAGAGGCCTTTGATAATCCCCATCATCGATTGCCGCCTGTTATCCACGTTGCAGGAACCAATGGTAAAGGCTCAATCATAGCAACGCTGAAAAGCATCTATGAAGCGCAAGGATATAAAGTTCACACATACACCTCCCCGCATCTCATCCGCTTTAACGAACGCATTGTTTTAGCCGGACAGCAAATTGATAATCAATCACTCGAAGCATTAATCGACGAAACGCTTAAATTGAATAACGACCGTGACGCAACCTTTTTCGAGGCTGCAACAGCAATGGCCTTCGCCGCCTTTACACGTGTTCCTGCTGATATCTGCCTATTGGAAGTCGGCCTCGGCGGACGCCTAGATTGCACCAACATCATCGAAAAACCCGCCGCAACAATCATCAGCACAATCGGCATGGACCATATCGATTATCTGGGCGATACAATCGAAAAAATCGCTGCTGAAAAAGCAGGCATCATGAAAACAGGCGCCCCATGCATCATCGGCCATCAAAATGATACAAAAACCTTCAAAATCTTTGAAGATAAGGCAAATACGATTGGCACAACCCTCATTCATAAAGAAAACTTATTACCAAACGATGTCACACCCGCACTTCCCGGCCCCCATCAAACCAAAAATATAAACGCAGCCCTCACGGCAATCAAAGCACTACAAAATCAATTCCCCGTCAAAGACGAAGCCATTAAAAAAGGCATAACATCCATCAACTGGCCTGCACGCCTTCAAAAACTCCCCTCTGAGGCTTTCGGCTTTAACGATAAAACCACAATATGGCTCGATGGCGGGCATAACGAAGATGCAGGAAAAGCCATTAAAAATCATCTCCAATCATTATCAAAAAAGGGGGATATAGCAGCTATCTTTTGCATGATGAAACATAAGCATCCAAAAGGTTTCATATCGCAATTCGCAGACCATTGCACCACCGTTCTGACAACACAAATTCCAAATGAACCTGCATCACTAAGCAGTGAGGATTTATCAAAAGCAATATCACCCATCGCTTCAAAACCAACAAACACCTATCAAGACGCCCTCAACCAGCTCAAAAACAATCCACCAGCAAACATCCTAATCACTGGCTCTCTCTATCTTGCAGGACATATCTTGCATGATTTAGAAAATTCAGGGCATAATTAACTATGAGCGAAAAAATTGTCTTGGTCGATGATGACCGTAATATCACCACATCCGTATCTATGGCTTTAGAAGCAGAAGGCTTTGACGTTAAAACATTCAATGACGGCGAAGCAGGCCTCAAAGGTATTCAAGAAGAAACACCAAGCCTTGCGGTTTTAGATGTCAAAATGCCGCGCATGGACGGCCTTGAGCTTTTAGAAAATATTCGAAAAGAAAACCAAGCCTTACCGATAATATTTCTAACGTCAAAAGATGATGAAGTTGACCAGGTCCTAGGCTTAAGAATGGGCGCAGATGATTACATCACAAAACCATTTTCACAAAGATTGCTCATAGAAAGAATCAGAACACTCCTAAGACGCAACAAAATAGACACATCAGAAAAAAAAGACACAAAAACAATAGAGCTCGGCGACATGATATTGGACGATGATCGCTATCTTTGCGCATGGAAAGGGTCACCAGTACCTTTAACCGTTACCGAATATTTACTCATCAAAGCATTAGCAATCAATCCCGGTCATGTAAAAAGCAGAGATCAGTTGATTGAAGCAGCATATGGTGAGACAATTTATGTTGATGATAGAACTATAGATTCCCATATTAAACGTGTCAGACAAAAATTCAAAAAAACAGACTCAGACTTCGACAAAATCGATGCCGTCTATGGCGCAGGATACAGATTCACCGAAGACTAAATCACGCTGGTTTCGTTACGTCTCAAAACAACCTGATCTGCCCGAGCTTGATCATATTTTTGATCTCTATTGGGGCGGCCCAGAACGGCGCATCACAAGCCTAACTTTAAAGATTATATCTGTTAATATGATCGCCTTAATCATGCTGTTATTTGGCGTTTTATATTTAGGCCAATATCAAAACAGCATCATTGAAACTAAACTCATAAATTTCGCAAGAGAAGCGCAATTAATCGGAGTAGCTGTCCATGAAATGGATCTCGAAGATCCTGCGACGCTTGTAAAAATTAAAAATATTATCGAAGGCACAGAACAAACTATTAAAGTTTTTGATAAGAATGGCACCCTCATTTTAAATAAAAAATCAGACCCTCAACCCCACGCTCAAAGACGAGAGCTCAAATCAATTAAACTCCTCAAAGACACAGCAAGCGCAGTAACAAGCATACTTCCCGATACAAAATCTATACCGCAATATCCCGAGATTGATGCAACCAATCAACATGAACTACCTGACCTTTCAGCCGCCTTAGACGGAAAAGAAAGCCTATCTGCTTGGAAAGATGCTGATGATGAAATTATCCTCTCTGTAGGACTGCCGATCATAAAAGATCAAACGATAGCAGGTGCAATGGTCATCATCCGTGAAGGAAGTGATATTAAAAACGCCATCGGTGAAGTATGGCGCGGCATCATTAAAATTTTCACAGCAACCTTATTTATCACACTCGTCTTATCAATATTCCTCGCTAATGCGATCGCAAAACCACTCAAAAGATTATCCAATGCTGCTGAAGACGTTCGTACGGGCCGTGCAACTGCCGCTGATATTCCTGATTTAAGCGAAAGATATGACGAAATCGGAGATTTATCCGTTGTTATCCGTTCGATGACAGACGCGCTATGGGCCAAAATGGATTCGATTGAAAGCTTCGCTGCCGATGTCTCACATGAGTTAAAAAACCCGCTAACCTCTTTAAAAAGCGCCATCGAAACACTACAAAAAGTTCAAAAAGAAGAGCAGCGCACGCAGCTCATGGAAATTATCGACCATGATATTAACCGCATGGATCGTCTAATCACCGATATCTCATCAGCCTCACGTTTAGATGCAGAGCTCTCAAGAGAAGCATTCCAAAAAGTCAAAATAACAACAATTATGGCCGAATTGTTGGAAGCCTATAAAGACCCAATACATAGAGATAAAACAGTTGATGAAAATGGCGATAGCTTTACAACTGCTGACGGAAAAACAATACAACTCGTCAATAATAACGGTATCAATAGCCTCACTAAAGGTGCATCAGGACGCCTCAAACAAGTCTTTCAAAACCTTATCGATAACGCTCTCTCTTTTTCAAAAAATGGCGACACCATCAAAATTTCAATCAATGCAGGTGAAAGCCTAATCGCAATTCATATCGATGATCAGGGCTGCGGAATTCCTGAAAAAAAACTAGAAACAATTTTCGAACGCTTCTATACCGAACGTCCCGAAGAATCTTACGGTCAAAATTCAGGGCTAGGTCTATCCATCTGCAAGCAAATTATCGAATCACATCGCGGTGAAATATTTGCTGAAAATTTAAGAGATAAAAATAGCGACATAACAGGCGCACGCTTTAATGTCATTCTAAGAGCACAAAAATCATAAGAGTTTAAACATGAGCAAAACAAATCTAACACTTGTGACCGGTTTATCAGGCGCAGGGTTGGCAACCGTTTTAAAAACATTGGAAGATTTTGGCTACGAAGTCTTTGATAATTTTCCGCTATCACTACTCCCCCAATTAAAAGCCAAAAACGATCAAAATATCGTTATCGGCATCGATACACGAAGCCGCGATTTCAACATCAACGATGTTTTAAAAATTGCCAAAAACAAAGACACACAATTATTGTTCATTACATGCGACAATGACGTTCTGTTAAAACGCTTCACCGAAACACGTCGCCGCCACCCCATGGCCAAAGACCGCCCAATTCATCATGGTATCAATGAAGAACGCGAATTAATGCAGCCCCTTCGCATTGCCGCCGACATCATGATCGATACAACCCGTTTCAGCATCCATGACCTACGCCATATTCTAGAAGGATATTTCAAACCTAATTATCAAGAAGACCTCATAATATCACTCATGTCCTTTGGATTTCGTAATGGTATTCCGCGTGAGGCCGACATGGTGATGGATGTACGTTTTTTACAAAATCCGCACTGGATAGAGGCTCTAAAACCTAAAACAGGAAAAGATAAGGAAGTCGGTGATTACATTAAACAAGATGAAAATTTCGACAGCTTCATCAGTAATTTCAAATCACTCTTAAAACCGCTCATCCCGCGATACGCCCACGAAGGCAAAAGCTACCTCACCATCGCCATCGGCTGCACTGGCGGTAAACATAGATCAGTTTTTACGGTTGAAACATTAGGAAAGTGGTTGAAGGATCAATCCCTCCAAACCCATATAGATCATCGTGATTTAAAGAATTAAGCAGGCTCTTGAGGTAGATAGGCCGCTGCTGGGTCTACGTTTGCAATGACTGGAGCCGAAGTGTCTAATCTTGCTGCAACGGACAACATTTCATGTTTCGGAAGCAGAACAGCCATATCATGAGAATATTCTCCTAAAGAGTTCATCTGCACCGCAAATTTATCTAATAATCCATCCGCATCAAATTGAATAGGACTTTCTGCACTTACACCAAAAGCAGTTAAATCAATTTCAGTTGTAGCCATTTATAATACACCTCTATTTTATAGTTTTTTAATTTACGCAGTTTAATTTTATACAGGCTCCACTGGTGTATTCTCTACACCATAATCAGCACCTATCTTGACATCAGTCATCGGATCACGATAGCGCGCGGCGACTACACCTAACTCTGGCATAATTAAACGTGAAATTGTTGCTCGATCTAAAGATGCAGCTCCCATTTCGGTTGCTGGACCTCTTTTGATTGGATTATTCGGACTTCTTGACGAACCGCTCATAAAACACACCTTTCTCTAATCTAAACACCGCATTTTCTTCAGATACGCCTGCTCCGTCATGTGTGCGGAACATTATTGTTATATATTTGTGCGCATCATCTGCATTATCATTATCTACTATTTGGAATAACAGCTTGCCTGACGTCATGTTATCTAGATTGATCATCTTTTCTTCACGTTTATTAAGCAAAGCAATAAGATTGGTCACACAACCTTCCGTTAATTCCTTGGGTTCTTCATCCACAACGGGAATATAGTCCCCAACTGGCTCATAGTCTTGAACGTCTTCGAAGAACCCTTGTATCTCAAAAGCCCCTTCCACAGTGGGATGAGACTTATATACAAAGATTGGTTTTTCGCTTTCTGCGTTAAATCCTTTAACCATGTGACCCTATTATACGTGTGAGATTGTTAACAAAAGATTAAGATATGATAAAAACTTTAGGTATTCAGGCTTGATTTGGCAGAAAAAAAAACCAACTATGCCTTGA
>JBGCEF010000004.1:0-21343 GCA_045106175.1 Bdellovibrionales bacterium | reverse complement strand
TTGGCTTCAAAGTATGTGCGTCCCAGCCAGTATCCAATTTGTGCCTCTAATTCATCGCCGCGCCATGAATATCTCAGGCGCTCTAATGTGTCGATTGCGTCTTTAGGGGCGAGTTTGCCTTCATTGATTTGAAGACGGGTTAATGCCAGACCAGCTTTTGCACGGTAAAGGTCATCTCGGCCCGTTACCAAAGGTTCCCAATATTTTTGAGTGTTGTCTATTTCTTTCATTTGGCGAAATTTTTCGCCTCTTAGGTAATTCACCGCTGCGACTTGTTGAGCGTTCAATGTGTCGAAATTATCTTCAACGATTGATAAATATTCAGTTGCTAGATCTGTTTGTCCTGCACGAAGTGCAACCTCCGCAGCGACTGGCGCTACACGGTTGCTTAGAAGGATTGGATATTCGTATAAAAGTGCCGCACTTTTTGGAAGAACCTCTGCGGCTTGTTTCCAGTCACCTATATCTGCGAGAGCAACAGCTTTCCAAAGACCGACATCTTCAAATGGCTCTAAATCTTTTATTGCGATGTCATTGAAAGCATCTCTGCTGTTAAAATCTATTGCATTGGCAGCGCCACGAATTGCTCGGAATTCTGCGGTGTTGACGATTTCAGGATTAAAGTTTTCCAACATTTTTAAAAACCCCAAACTCTCTGCGCCCATTGCATTTGCAAGATACATTTTCGCCAATGTCATTATAGCAGCATCACGTTCAGCATCCGGAAGCTGACCTGCGTTTGATAACAGGATACTTTGGTTTTCGTTTAAGGCTTTTATGCCACCCAGCTTCCAGTTGTTAAAATCATACAAGCGTTTGTTATTTTTTTCGTTATCCTTAACACTTTTTGGTTTCGGAGCATTTGCCATTTCAATGCGTTTTTGTGCCAAAATTGCCAAACCGTTTGGGCGGCTTACAAGAACACCATCGGCTCTGATTTTAAGCTCTAAGTCATCGACACGAGGCATAATTGCCAAACCAGCAGCTGATGGGAGGATATCAAAATCAGGGAATTTTTGCGCTGGTCCTGTGAAGTCTTTAGAGGTTTTTGATGTAATGACTTTTACATCACGACCCGTCAGGGGATCTTTTATTATTATTAGTTGGCTTGCCTCTTCAAACGGAATTAGAAGAGACCCGCTTCTGACTTCTCCTTCTGTTACATTTATGCGCTTTGGCAATTTGGGGAGTGCTTTATTTTTTGCATCCGCAATGATGACTTTCCACAGAAGACCACCGCCCTGTGTACGAACCGACGCGCCTAAAATACTTTGCGCCGTGAAAATTTTGCTGTCTTCACGATCTATTGTTTCAATCGGCATGAGATAGCGTGAATCAGGGCCAGTGACCTTGGGGCTCAGTAAGAGTTCGGGGTTATCATTAACAATAAAGATTTTATTATCACGTTCGAACACAGCTAGACCAAAAGCGCTTGATGATGAAAGTGCAATTAAATTCGCGGTCCCTTTTCCCGGGTTTTCTATTTTTGCAAATTCCGGTTCTTGTTCTTGTTGCTCTTGTTGCTGTTGTAAATCTTCGACATCAACAGTTTCAATTTTGGCCGCTTTGGCCGCATTAACCACATCTTCTAATGGTTTTGGTGTGTCAGGTTGTTTAGACGTATCGTTATCATTGTTGTCGCTTTTTACTGTCACTTCTGGTTTTGGTTTAGGGGTTGGTTTTTGCGCAACTTTTTCAGGCGATGCCCGCAGAGTATTGTATATATCCAAAACAAATCTGTTTCCGGCATAAAAACTTCTGTAGCGGTTACTTCCCGGCATTTTTACAGAAACAGTCAGTGGGTTTGTGTTTGTCACCTTTACGTTTTCGATATTGCGCGCCTTCGCGGTATCAATATTCTGAGTTGATGGATCCGCTGCTTTTTCGAAAATAATCTTGAGTGTTTGCGCATCTTTTGTAACAGAAGACTTTACCTTTGTCGGCCAGTCGATCACTAAACGAGAGTAATCGGCGTGAACGCCCGTACGCATTTGGACATTCTGCGCATATACGTTTGGTGCGATTAATGTCATCGCAAATATTGTAATAATTTGGGTTATTTTTTGAAAGATCATACCTCACTTAAGATGCCACACTGGATGCCAAAGGACAAGTTTTCTGCATCCTTGTCATACATAATCAACACTTTATACATGCGTGAATAAATGACTGGTTTATTGACCAAAATTTAGTATCGAACGCTTGCCACCATCATCTTTCATAACGACGATATCTACACGTCGTGAGAGGTCCAACCTAGTTTGTTCGGGCAGTGTTTCTGGCAATTCATCATAACGCGCGCTCGACATGCCACGTGTTATGACATCACGTACATAGCCAACTTGTAACAAAACATTTGATACACTTGCCGCCCGCGCAAGGGATAGCTCCCAATTTGATGCAAATTTTGCATTTGGATTTGTGATTGGACGAGGGTCGCTGTGTCCTACGACTTCGACACGATTACGAATTCGTGCAAGCAACCCGCCTAATGAGAATAGTGCGCGTTTGCCTTGTGTTGTGACGTCGTTGTCTCCGCCTTCAAATAGTAAGTCTTCGGGAAGTGATATAATGATCTTGTCTTTTGCAGATATAATTTTGACATCGCCCAATAATTCATCTTCTTTCATTTTAACCTCAATAAGGTCGCGTAAGTAATTGAGATTTAATGCTTGGGTACGGTCAATTTTATCGATTGAAAGTGTGTCTTGTGCACCAGCAAACTTTTGCGGGCTGTAAAATTTACTAAACCCTTCGTTTATTGACGTGCTTAAATCTTCCCATTTTTTGACTTCTGGGACAGACATCGAATATAGCAAAACAAAGAATGTCAGCATCAAGGCCATGATATCCGTGAAGGTGATTAGCCACAAAGGTGTTTCAACTTTTTCATCCTCTGTTTTTTTCGTTTTTTTATCCGCAGCTTCTTTGTTCATGATGCTGAGTTTGGAAATTGATGCTGGATTTTCGATTACTTCTTCTGCATCGGTCATTAACGCCCTCCTTCTTGGAGTGGGTTAACAGGGATGTAGCGTGTAAATGTTATATCGATTGATCCAACGTCTCCGCGGACCAAACCACCAGATAATAATTTTTTCTCTAAGCCACTATCTTCCAATCTTTTTGTTACATTGGCGATTTTTGACATCACGTTAAATGTCTCTTCTGGTGCATTTACTATTGCCTCGGATGGGTTTTCAGCAATATTTATAAGCATATCCATACGATAAGGAACTTTACTTTCTCGTGTTTGCATTAAAGATAATAATGTTGGCATGAATGTCCCTGGGTCGCCAAGTTTTTGTCCCGGTCTAGGCTCACGCGAGGGTGCGAGCAGACTTTTTTCAAACTCCTCTAAAGGCATGCGGACATACATGATTGTGCCAAGGCGATTAATCGAAATTTCCGCGCCTGTTATATGCGCATTAAAAAGATCTTGTAGTTGATCCAGAGTATCGCCCTCGTTGTTGGACTCCTGAACAGATTCGATTGTATTGGGCTGTAGTAATTGCTCTGGTGTATCTCTTGAAAATGTTGAAGCAATACTGTTTAAGACAGGGCGCGATTTTACGTCCTCATAGCTCGACAGAGAATTGAGAATGATGAAAAAAGAGAGAAGCATAATGAATAAAGAAAGACTTAAAAACTGGTTCGCCATGTCCATAGAAGTATCATGCCTCGTGCGTTTTAAGTTCATATCATGACTTTACAAATCTGATAATAATTTATCGATTTCATCTTGGGTTATTGCTTTATCCGCCATTTGCGGACCATTCAGCAGTTTTTCATCTTCAGTTCTTGTATCCTCTTCGGGAGGAAGTTTTTCGGAACATTCAATAGAATGAACACGACTGCCGATTATATTTATCATATTATCAACTTTTTCTTCGATTGTCTTTAATGTTTTAACAACATTTGTAATACGTTGGCCGGTAATATCTTGGAATGAGCACGCCTCAAAAATCTTCATAACCTCTTTGGTGATGGCTTCCCCATTCTCACCATCAACTAATCCTGCCTTCTCCATGATGGCTTCAGATGCATCCATAATTGTGCCCGTCGCCTCGGCAGTTGAGTCAACAACGGCATCTAGCTCATCTGTGGCGGCGGGAATATGTTTGTCGCTTATATCTGCGGGCCGTGCTGCACCAATTTGCTGACGTGTTTCTTCAATTATTTTTTGTAAACCTTGAAGCTCAGCAAAAATAGCCGCATTGGCATCATCATCTTTGTTTTCGACTTTTGCTATAACTGATTTAACAATTTGAACGACTTGGTCGCGCTCAAAAGAGCGTTCTTTAATATTTTCTGTCAATGCTTTGCTCCCCTCCGATGCTGCTTAAAAGTCACCAATAACTGCGATCATCTTTGCTTTTAGCGTCTCAGCATTGAACGGCTTCACAATGTAATTATTAACCCCTGCTTGCTTTGCGAGGATTACATTTTCTGTCTTACTCTCTGCGGTTACCATGATGAATGGCGTGTTGGCGAATTTTGCACCTGAGCCTCTTACATTTTTGAGAAAATCGATACCGCTTACAGGCTCCATGTTCCAATCTGAGATAATCAGACCATATGTCTTGCTTTGCACTAACTCATACGCTTGCCCGCCATCAGATGCTTCATCAATGTTTACAAATCCTAATTGCTTCAAAAGGTTTTTGATGATGCGCAGCATAGTATTGTAATCATCTACTATTAAGATATTCATGTTTTTATCGACTGACACGTTTATTTTTCTCCTTGGTTTGTTTCAACCCTCATTGCACAAGACCTTTAGTATGCGCAATAAATCTTAATGCTTCGTAAGCATGCTTTATTTTTATTAATGTATGTGAGAACGCAGAAAAATAATAACAAATATAGTAGTCGAATACGCGTGGATGGTGAACACCAGAAATATAAAAATTCATTATATTTATTGGAGGGTTGGTAACTCTGGTAGCTTTTTTTGTTCTGCGAGCATGATTGTCACTGTGCGGGCGCGTTCAGGATTCATGGCCGCAATAACGGGAGATAATTTGCGTTCTGACATTTGGCCCATGACAGACACCAAAACATCCAAATCCAGTGTATCAAAAATGCGGGCGGCATCTTTTGGTTTCATGCCCTCGTATATTTTTACGAGGCTTGAAATGCGTGCTTTTTCTTCATCTGATTGCTGCTGTAAGAGTTCTTCAATTTGTAAACGAAGCGCAGATAATTCTTGAAATTTACGGTCCAGCTCTTGTTCTGCGGCTCTCAATAAAGCCTCTCTGGTCATTATCGATTTTTCTCGTTTATTAAGTGTCTCTCGTCGCTCTGTTAAATCATCGAATAATTCAATACGCACGTTAGAGTAGTCGACCTCTTGATCGGACGCATCGCGCCATTTTACATCTGGGACATCAACATTTGGTACTTCGGTCACCTTGATAGATCCTTCCATACTCTCTTTTTCTTCCGCTTGAGCCACTTCAAGCTCTTTGGACATTTCTTTTTCACCGCCCTCTTCTGGATCTTGGCGTGCAGCGATTTGTTCTGCGATTGTTTTCGATCCTGCTAATTCGACTTGCGCATTGGCCTGTCCGGATAATGATGATACGCCCATCGCGAAGTCTGCGATGCGTACAGAAAATGTAAGCATGGCAACAACAATTAAAAGCGGTAGAATTCTAAAATTACTGTTCATATATTTTTATTAAACTCGTTTAAGATTTATTTTTTCTCAGGGCTTTAAATAGCTCGCGTTCAGCTGCGCTTGATAGTTTTTGCAGCTCGGGGTCGTCATCGAGGGCATCGCTTGCTTCGCCGTCATTAAAATCAGGATCATGAATTGAAAAACCATCTGGTTTGCTTTTCTTTCTTGAGATCGGTGATACATTTTCACCCAGATTACTATCTGGCACCTCAAGGTTTTTTCGCCCGCGCTCGGCGGCGTTTTCAAGACGGACAGCAAGGCTGTTGCTAACGTCATTAATTTGTTGGAGCTCATCGGATAAAAACTGTGCGTCACGGACAAGTTTATGAAGGTTGTCGCCGGATACTTGCGATGTTTCTTTTAGTTCATTGACCGCAATTTGTGCGTTGTCGATGTGTTTTGTGAGGTCTTGCATGATATTATCAAATTCATAACGATGGGCACGAAATGCGTTCAATGCTTTTGATAATTGCATTGCGTAGAATATGAAGCCGCCTAAGCCTGCCAGAATAATAATATCAAGAATTAGTTTTAGATACTCAGCCATAATATTCACTCAACTTCCATTTTAACATCATTTTACATTTGCTCTTCATCACGATCCGGTTCCAGATATTTTTCAATCCGTAAGGCAATATGTTCTTGTTTTTGACCAACGGGTCCCTTGAACATTGGGAAATCGCCGCATCGCAATTCTAAATCTTCAGATGTTCTTGTGCTGAACATAACGCGGGAACCGACCTCCCAATTCAACATATCACCGAGAGACATGACTTTTTCACCTAAAATCGCCTGTAATTGAACATCCGTTTTATAGAGTTCGTGTGTCAGGTGTGTTTCCCAGATAGAGTCACGACCAAATTTTTCACCCATAAACATCTGTAAGAGCAATTCACGAATAGGTTCCAGCGTCGCGTAGGGAATTAGCACTTCCACACGACCACCACGATCACCCATATCCACACGAAGGCGTGCAAGAACACATGCATTGCCGCTTTGAGTGATGGTTGCAAATCTAGGGTTTGTTTCCATACGATCTAGGTTAAAGCTTACAGGCGATAGCGGGTCAAATGCCGATGAAAGATCGCCCAGTGCGACTTGCACCATTTTTTCAACCAATTTTGTTTCGATTGTTGTATATGGACGCCCTTCTACGCGGATCGCGGGCGTTCCTTTTCTGCCGCCTAGAAGTACATCCACGATGGAATATATTAGCGCCGAGTCAGTTACGAATAAGCCATTATCATCCCATTCTTCAGCCTTAAAAACAGATAGCATTGCGGGGAGTGGTATTGAATTCATATAATCGCCGAAACGCACCGTAGATACTTGATCGAGACTGACTTCAACGTTGTCACTTGTTAAGTTTCTAAGAGAGGTCGACATCAGACGCACAAGACGGTCAAAAACGATATCGAGCATCGGTAAGCGCTCATAATTGACCATGGCGGAGTTAATAAGAGCCATGACACCGGACGTCTCGCCGCCGCTATCATCATCATCAAAACCAAGGAGTGAATCGATTTCTTCCTGGTTAAGGATGCGTGTTCCACCCTCTGCGTCATCTAAATCATCAATCCCACCGCCATCAAATGCAGGGGTTGCGTCGCCTTCTAAGATTGAATCGATATCCGCCTCGGGCGCGTCATCATCGGCCATGGATTCCCATTGTTCCATGACTGCGCGCTCTTCTTCGCTCATTTGATCCAGTTCTGTTCCTGTCTCATCCATGGTTTTGGCTTCATCCTTGTTCTTTTATTCAAACATCTGTCTTGAGGTTTGCAAATGTTGTGCCGTTTAGATCTTTTTTAAGCATTATAGCATTATTGGATCAAAATTTCCTGAAACAGAACATCTTTAACCTCAACAGGCGCAGCAGCTTGATTGACTCGCCATAGTAGTTCCATCTGAAGG
This sequence comes from Bdellovibrionales bacterium, assembly GCA_045106175.1. GTDB lineage: Bacteria > Pseudomonadota > Alphaproteobacteria > Micavibrionales > Micavibrionaceae > TMED27. The sequence goes on along the minus strand of JBGCEF010000004.1, from coordinate 13,749 downwards.
CGGTAAATCCCGGCTGAACCTCTCAGATCTCTGACGCGTAATTCCCTTAAATATGTTTGAAATTGATCTACGACACGTGGCATTACGGCTTCGACAGCGGCAACATCCTCACTATTATTAAGTTCTAGCTGAACTGTTAGCCTCAGGTAGCGCGGTGTATCGCTTCCGGTGTTTAAATTCACAATCATGGTGGGGATTTCCAAGAAGTTTCCTAAGCCACCTTTACCTTCTTTGCCGTCTTTTTTAGCTTTCTTTTTATCCTTATCTTTACTGGCTTTATCTTTTGACATTTCCTCTTCAGGGCACGCTTCTATAACTTCGCCGTCTTCATCGATTTTTTCTACACATTCAGATGATTTACCAAGCAATCCGTCTAATGCGCCTGTAAAAAAGGCTGCGGCGCCTCCGCCGACCAATAATAATAAAGCGCCTCCAATAATTAAGATCAGCTTATTACCACCACTGTCTTCATCACCATCAGAATCGAAACTACCTTCACCACCTTCAGATGCTTCTACAATTTCATTTGGTGCTTCATCGTCTTCTTGCGTCATTTATCAAATTCTTTGTTCTGTTATTACCACCACTATTGTAATCGCTTTCCCACCTAAAATAAATGGCAACAGACACACAAGATTTAAAGGTGCACAGCTTTGCTTGGATTTGTGTGCGGAAAAAATTACCCGCTTTACCCATTTGCTAGGTCAATTCGCCCCGATTCGTGACGAAATTAAATATTGTCACGAGAGAGACACACCCTCTTAAACCACTGTAATACAATAGTAAATGATTCTGGCACGCGGCATGCAAAGCCTAATTTGAAATTTTGACATCAATGCAGGTGTAATTTTAAACAGGTTTAAGGACAGCCATGGAAAATAGTATTTATCTTGGATTATCGCGGCAAGTGGCACTGCGCACCAACATGGACATTATTGCGAATAATGTTGCGAACATGAATACAACAGGTTTTCGTGGGCAAAACACATTATTTCATGAATTTTTATCCGAACCACGCGGCCATGACGATCCTTTGTCTTTTGTTAATGATGAAGGACACTATCAAATCACATCACCAGGATCAGTTCGTCAAACCGACAGTCAATTAGACATCGCGATTGTTGGCCCTGGATTTATAAGCGTGCAATCACCCGCAGGTGAAGTTCAGTACACACGCGACGGCAATTTTTCTCGTGCGGCTGATGGAACTTTAATTACACAGGCGGGCTTTCCTGTTGTTACGACTGGTGGCGGTACAATCACAATTCCAGACGACACAATGGAAATTGCCATTGATGATCGCGGGAACATTTCCAATCAAGATGGGCAGCTCGGTCAAATTGGCATTTTTGAATTTGAAAATGTTCAGCAATTAGAACAGCAAGGTAATAATTTATATCAAATCGTCGGTGGCAATGCAGAACCCGCTCAAGAAAGCCGTGTGAGACAAGGCTATCTTGAAGGCTCTAATGTTCAGCCAGTTATAGAAATGACGCGCATGATTGACACGCTGCGTGACTATCAATCCGTTCAACGCGTTATTCAGAGTGAAAATGATCGTTTGAGATCAGCTATCCAGAAACTTACAGGTAGCAATTAATTAGACTTTAAAAAGGAGTAAAAAGACATGAGATCTTTAGATATTGGTGCAACGGGCATGTTAGCCCAGCAAATGAATGTGGATGTGATATCGAACAATATCGCTAACATGACAACAACGGGCTTTAAGCGCCAGCGCCCAGCTTTTATGGATTTAATCTATCAGAATATCGATAAGCCTGGCTCTACGTCCTCTGATTCCGGAACGATTGTCCCAACGGGCATTCAACTTGGTCTTGGTGTGCGCACAGGTGCGGTTTATCGTGAGCATGCGCAGGGCGCTATTCAGATTACAGAAAATCCATTGGATGTTGCGATCACCGGTGAAGGGTTTTTTCAAATTCAACTACCGAGTGGCGATACCGCTTACACCCGCGACGGGACGTTTCAGCTTAATGAAAATGGTGAGCTTGTAACTGTTCAGGGGTTTTTAGTCGATCCTGGAATTACTATTCCAGACGATGCAATCAGCATCGATATCAATCGTGAAGGTGAAGTTCTTGTGACGCAACCTGGCAACACGTCGACAACAAATGTTGGGCAAATACAAACAGCCCGATTTGTTAATCCGGCTGGTTTGGAAGCGATTGGTGATAATTTATTTTTAGAGACAGATGCTTCTAATGCTCCGACAACGGGAACACCGGGCCAGGATGAGTTTGGCGCGCTGCGTCAATCGGCTTTAGAGCAATCGAACGTAAATGTTGTTGAGGAGATTACACAGTTAATTACCGCACAACGATCTTATGAGATGAATTCAAACGTAATTTCAACATCTGATGAAATGCTTCAGACCGTTGGACAGCTAAGATAATAGGAGATTTTGAAATGGGTATTACTGCGATGATAAGACATATGATTTTGGGCACTTTTGTGTGTGTCGGGCTTATGGCAATTCTTGTCTATCCGCAAAGCGCGGCAGCAGTAAGCCTTAGAAATCATGCGGTGATTGATGATAATGCCATCATGTTAAGCGATTTGTTTTCAGGCTTACCAAACGGCAAAGATAAAGTGCTGGGCCCTGCCCCTCGCCCGGGTCAAGATATGACAATTAATGCGCGTACATTGATGCGCATAGCAATCGCACTTGATCTACCTTGGCGTCCCGCACATTCCGGGGAGTATGTTGTTTTGACACGTGCGGCTACTGTTATTGACAGCACTATGATCGAAGATGCGTTGCAAGCGGAAATCAATGAATCAGGTGTGTCTGGTCATTATAAATTGGCTTTTGCTAGCGCATTGGCAGAAATGATTTTACCGATGGACCAACCTGCAAATGTTGAAGTACAAAGCTTAAATCTACGTCAGGATCAAAATCGTTTTGAAGCAACATTGGTTGCTCCATCAAAGGCTGATCCAGTTCAGACATTGCGCGTAAGCGGCGCAATTCATCGTATGATTAAAGTCCCTGTATTACTTGATACCGCACGCAAAGGCGAGGTTATTCGCGCCAGAGACATCGAATATATCGATTTGCGCGAGACAGACCTTCGCGGGGACATGGCCTTGGACATGGATGATCTTATCGGCATGACACCGCGTCGCATTATTTTCCCAGGGAAAACAGTTCGTATGAGTGAGATTCAACCGCCCGTTATTGTAAAGCGTGGGGATAATGTCACGATGATTTTTGATGATGGCGGAATGCGCTTAACGGCCAAAGGCAAAGCATTAGAAAATGGTGCAAAAGGCGATTTAATTCGTATTTCAAACCTAAGCAGCAGCCGTAATGTTGAGGGTGTGGTCACCGCCCAAAGAGAAGTTGTGATCAAAACATTTTAATGCGTAATGGAGTGAGAGAGAGTTAAACATGAAAAATATTTTTAAATATTCAACGATATTAATGGCTTGCGGTGCTTTAACCGCATGCGGGACTGCGGATCGCATTGCCAATATTGGACAAACACCCGAGACGACAAAAATTGTTAATCCGACAACGCAAAAAGGGTATCAGCCCGTGAGCTTACCGATGCCGAGCCCAAAGAACATTACCCCGCAAAAGAATTCTCTATGGGCCTATGATCGCACTACATTCTTTAAAGACCAGCGCGCTAGTGATGTTGGCGACATTATTACAGTTGTTATTGAGATTGATGATGAAGCTGAATTAGAAAATGAAACATCACGATCACGTAACAACAATGAAGATGCGAATTTAAATGCGCTTGGCGGTATACAAGCAGATTTGGGATCAATTCTTCCTGAGGCGGTTGATCCGACAAACTTGGTGAATTTAGGATCGACGTCAAATTCTAGCGGAACAGGTTCAATCGAACGTGAAGAAGAAGTCACCGTTCAGTTAGCCGCGTTAATAACGCAGATTTTACCGAATGGTAATTTGGTTATTCATGGTCGCCAGGAAGTTGTCGTTAATTTTGAGAAGCGTATCTTGGAAATTGATGGTGTAATCCGTCCAGAAGATATCTCTGTTCAGAATACAATTCGATCCGAACAAATTGCTGAAGCACGCATAGCGTATGGTGGTGAGGGTCATATTACCGATGTTCAACAAGCCCGTTACGGACAACAGCTTTATGACATCGTATTCCCATTTTAAGATTTAGTTTTCCTTAAACCCCCAACACTCTAAAGCCGATCATATTATATTGATCGGCTTTTTTTTATGGTTGTTCCGGTTCAAAAATACCTAGATCTGCGGCTTCTGCTGCAAACTTAATGAACCAATCGGGGTCTGAAAATACGCTACCTTTGATATGTTTCATCATATCAGCTTCCAAAACTGCAAGCTCATCTGCAGGCACATCACCTGATACAATCGCTTCAAAATATGCTGTACTGGCGGGATCCTCAGCAACATCGCTTGCTTTATAGACAAACATTGGATCCGGTTATAGCCATTTAGGGGTAGAATTTAAAGACATAAAAAACCTCATTACTCATCAATTTCATTTAGAGCACCATACACACTGAATTTTATTATGTCAAATTAATCGTCGCGCTGTGTTTTTTCCATGCGCTCGTGGCGTTCTTGCGCTTCTAACGACAATGTTGCGATGGGACGGGCTTTTAGCCGTGCGATAGAAATAGGTTCGCCTGTTTCCTCGCAATAGCCGTAATCATCTTCATCAATAGCGCGTAAAGTAGAATTGATTTTTTTCACAAGTTTACGTTCACGATCACGTGTACGAAGTTCAAGCGCGTGATCTGTTTCTTCAGATGCGCGGTCGGTTAAATCCGGCTTTTGCAGGTCTGTTCCCTGAAGTGTTTTTGAAATTGTGTCTTCAGATTCACGCAATAAATCTTCACGCCATTTAATAAGTTGCTGGCGGAAAAATTCCATCATGACCGGGTTCATGAACTCACCTTTATCGGTTTCGGGATCATAATCCGGTGGAAGTGTTGTGCTACTTGGTTTTGCCATCTTTAGGTTTCATCCCCTTGATTGTTATTTATGAGCAACATATATCAAAAATTAAGGCGCAAATATACGCAGGCTCCGTGGTGAAGACAAGCATAAAATCATTAAGCGATTCTTGCGCAGTTCTATCATATTGTTTTAGCTGTTATTTTGTTGATTATCGAGGGCGACACGCATTTTTGCCAATTCGACCTGCGCCCTTAAATCAATTTCATCCATAATATTGGTTAGCTCGGGATCGTCAATTTTTTCTCTGTGCGAGGCTACAACATCGGCTACATCGATCATATCACCAACCGTTAATTGACCGCCCAAAAGAGAGTCTTTTAACGTATCGAGTGTATTTAGCAATGTGTCCGCACGGCGGCGCATGCGTTTTCTTGTCGCACCTTGTGTGGGGTCTTCTGCGCCCTGTATGGCAAGAAGCGCGTCGACTTGCGCAATGTTTTGCGTATTCGTGGTGGCTGCGGCGGGTTCATTTCCTCCTGCCATTAATTTTCCAAAGCTACCGTCGGTTGCAGAGGCATCAGGTGCTTTCTTTGTTTTATTGGGGCCTTGTGTATTTCCCGGTCCGCGAACTTTCATACGTTACTTTCTTTTGATTTTTCTGTGCGGTGTCGCACTCCGAAATATTATTTTCGCCTTTGCTCGCGCCTGTTGCATAAAAACGATGCACAAACTCTTCGCGCGCAATGATCTTAATATCAGTATAACGCGTTTTAAGAAAGGCGGAAAGATTTGCCGCATCTTTGCGTGTCTAATTTTGCCGCGTGAGCGGATTATTGTTTTCTTTTTAGCCTTATAAAACCAGTTATTATCATTTTAAAACAGTAACTTACTATCATTTTAAAACTGGCACAGCATTCGCATATACATGAGTGAATTAATAGCAAGGCAAGAAGAGGTTATTTCTGTGCTAATGAGTTTACCAAATGCAAATACGATGACAGCGCGTGTTCAACACGCCAAACGTCTATCATTCCTCCATAGTTTCTTAAGAACCCTATTTGTATTTTTGCTTGTTGGTTTCAACCCCTCTTCGAGCCACGCTAATACTTCCCGTATTAAAGATATCGTGAATTTCGAAAGTGTGCGTGACAACCAGTTAATCGGATATGGTTTGGTTGTTGGTCTTAATGGTACAGGTGACAGCCTGAACAACGCACCATTTACACAACAGAGTTTAATTTCAATGCTTGAGAGATTGGGTGTGAGTGTTGCCGGATTGAATTTGAATACCGGCAATGTAGCCGCTGTTATGGTGACTGCAACACTCCCCCCATTCACAAATCAGGGATCTCGTGTTGATATCAGTGTTTCTTCGCTTGGTGATGCAGATAGTTTACTGGGCGGAACGTTATTGGTAACGCCTTTGATGGCCGCTGACAGTGAAATTTATGCGATTGCACAAGGTGAGATCAGCGTCTCTGGATTTTCTATTCAAGGCGAGGCAGCTACAGTAACACAGAATATTCCTACATCCGGTCGCATTGCAGGTGGCGCGATTGTGGAGCGTGAGATTGATTTCAAATTAGAAGAATTACAGCAAGTGCGCCTTGCCCTTAAAAACCCAGACTTCACGACGGCGCGTCGTATTGCGAATGCTATTAATGGATTTACATCTGCGCAGATTTCAAAAGCCGAAAATTCAGCCAGCGTTGTTTTAAAACGTCCGGCGAACTATGACGGCACTATTGTTGATCTGATCACTGATATTGAACAGCTCCCTGTTCAGCCTGACCAAGTGGCTCGTATTGTGATTAGCGAGCGCACAGGTGTGATTGTGATGGGCGCCAATGTCAAAATTAGTGATGTCGCAGTTGCCCAAGGTAATTTGACCGTTAGCGTGACAGAAACACCGCAAGTCTCACAGGCTAATCCATTTGCGGAGGCTGGAGAGACCGTGATTGTTCCACGGACAGATGTTGAAGTTAATCAAGGTGCAGGTAAGTTAGCCACCATTGAAAGCGGCGTGACGCTACAAGATCTTGTCACAGGTCTAAACCGCCTTGGTATTCAACCGCGTGATGTGATCACCATTTTGCAGGCAATTAAAGCTTCAGGCGCCCTTCAAGCAGAAATCGAGGTGATCTAGATGGATAAATTATCACCCGATACAACCGTCGCCCTTCTTCAATCGCATCAAAATGATGTGAAAGCCGCGGCCAAGAGCGCGCAAAGCAACAAGCTTGGTATTGATCTTGAGAAGGCGGAAGAGGCCGCGCAAGAATTTGAAGCGGTCTTTATAGCCGAGATGATGAAGCCAATGTTCGAAGGCATCAAACATGATGGCACCTTTGGTGGGGGCAAGGGCGAAGAGATTTTTCACGGCATGTTGGTGCAGGAATACGGCAAATTAATTTCACAGACAGGTAGCGTCGGTATTGCTGACAACATCAAAGACGCCATGATCCGCATGCAGCAAGAAGCCAACGGCATGAGTCCGCTTGAAATAGCGGTCGCCGAAAAGGAAGCAGCGAACCAGACAAATAGTGATAATTCAACAAACGGAGAGAGTGATGCAAACAGCACTGAATAACACACCAGACGGTAAAGCCCCGTCATCAGCTTTAATCTCTGAAGCAAAAACCGGCATTTTAGCGCGTGAAAAAACGCAAGCAGTGCAGCAGCTTATTAAGCTAACCAGAAATTTAGCTGATCTTGCGGAGCGCGAGAGTCAGGCTTTGGCACAAAATGACATGCTTGGCTTTGCAATTTTACAAGATGAGAAAGCGCTTATCGCCGAGCATTACGCGGCGGCATCGAACGAATTTCGCGCGCGTCTTCCAGAGTTTCGCGGCATGAACCCTGCGCTTCTTGATAAGCTGGAATCTCTTCAACATCGTTTAGGTGAGGCAGCCCGCCAGAATAATGACACTGTTAGCCGCGTTTATGCGCAATCAAAAGAAAATACACAAAACACATTATTAAGCGCGCAAGAGCTTGGTCAATCAAGACCCGTTCAGTTTGCAAATGACGCTCAACATGAAGAGGTGAAAAATGCCTAGACATACTTTTTCTTCATCACGCTCAGCGACAGATGATAGCGGCCTTATTCTTTCTGCCTCTCCTGAGAAAGCGATGAATGAGATGATGGGTGCAATCGATGCTCTACGCGATGTTTATGTCGCAGAAAATCAGGCTTTGGAAAAATCAGATACACAAGGTTTTATGAGCCTTCAGAATGAGAAGTTCAGGACTGCGATGTTATACCAGCAAGGGATTGAACAGATTTTATCTCGTAAAGATGAAATGCGTCGCGTCGATCCAACGTTAAAGCGCAAATTGGCGCGCATGCAAGATGATTTTAGCAAACTTGCGGCGACTAACAAAGATGCGATCAAGCGTATGCAGCGTACGATGGATCGTTTGAATAACAGCATTCGCACGGCGGCTAAAGATGCCGTGAATAAACAACAAGCAACAAGTTATGGCGAACATGGACGTCTGCACACGCAAGATAAGCGTGTTGTGTCCACCGGCATTAGCGAGACTGCATAGGTATCTGAGTTTTATTAAAGGATTGATATGATTGATTTAAGTAACTTTTACACAGCACCGATTTCAAAAGATATCGCAGGAGGCGTGCCACAAGGTAGTTCGCTTAACGATCAGCGTGGCTTGGGTGTTTTTGATCTTTTATTGTCACAATTAGAAGAACAAATTGCCAATGGTGATACGCAAGACAATTTAGCCAATGATGATGAAAGCACCGCAAAATTAAATTTATTACGCGCCCTTGCCAGTAACGAGGCTGTTGCGGATGATGTTGCGCAGATTGATGATATTGCAGAGCTTGATTTAATTGCTGAAATTGAACAGACGCTTGCGCTTAATCAACGTATTTTTGACAATCAATTTAATGCAAAATTAGGCAATAAAGATTTCACGATTGATAAAGATACAGGTGAGATTATTGCGCCTGATTTATCGACAGCGCTTAATATACTAGATGACATCAATGGTCTTTTGAATGGCGTTAACCTCAACACGCTCAACCTTACACCGGCGCAGTTAAGCAGGTTAGAAGATATACAAAACAACATTGTACCAACTGAGGCTCAGGTTGATGATGCGCTTAGTATTATCAATGTTTTACAGTCTAGCTTTGTAACTTTAACTAAGCCAGGCGAGAAGCCACTGTCTTTTGCGGCGGCTGATGAGGCCGTTCTCGATGGGGAAACAAATTTTGAGCAAATTCTTAATCAATTAAGCAATAAAAAGACAACTAATACTCAAGGATTAATAGCTGATCTTGGTAACGCACCGCAGCAGCAAGCCAATACCGTTACGCAGCCTGCTTTTAACATTTTACAGGCATGGCCATTTTCAGGGGCCGGATCTCTTTACGGCACCAATAATTTTAGCGATCAAATTGCAGAACAATTAGGGCTAACACTCAACAACGGACAAGCAGCGTCACAAGGATCATTGAGCGCACTTATTAGCCAAGCGCAATCCGCATCACAACCACACCCTGCCACACAAATGGTTGCTGCATCTATTGCTAAAGGTGGATTAGGCGGTACCGATACAAATATTTCCCTTCGCCTCGACCCTCCAGGATTAGGACGCGTTGAAGTGCAGATGACATTTACAAAAGAAAAGAACATGAAAGCGTTAATTACTGCAGAGAAACCAGAAACGTTTCTTATGCTTCAACGTGATGCACAAGTTTTAGAACGCGCGCTTCAAGATGCAGGTTTAGATACTGATAGCGGTCTTTCATTTGAACTCGCAGAAGACGGTTCATTTTTTGATCAAAATAACCAGCGCGGCGGCGGTCATGAAAATGGTGGCACAGGCAGCGGTGAAGATAGTGAAGATTTAGAAATTATAGAAAGCATGATGACATGGCATGTGGATCCCGAAACCGGGCACACACGCTATGACATCTATGTTTAAAGAGGTGAAGCATGGTATCAGATGTTAATATAAACACAGCGTTGCAGCAGCAAGCGAATACAGAGCAAGCCTCGACAGGCTTAGCAGAAGATTTTAGCCAATTCCTTGAATTGCTTACGATTCAGTTACAGAATCAAGATCCGCTTTCTCCCATGGAAACAACAGAGTTTACGAACCAACTGGTCGCATTTACGGGCGTTGAACAGCAAATCAACACGAACCAAAAGCTCGATTCATTGGTTGCGTTGCAGCTCGGCAATTCTATCGGGTCTGCGATTGGGTATGTTGGGAAAGAGATTTCTTATGTCTCGGGTGAGCTTAATTATGACGGTACGAACACCAATACCATTCGTTATTCGCTTAACGAGCAGGCCGTTGAATCAACGCTACGTATTCTTGATGAGAATGGTCAGATCGTTTTTGAAACCAATGCGGCGACAGCGCCAGGACAGAATGAATTTGTTTGGGATGGCACACAAAGCGGTGGCGGATTTGCGCCTCCGGGCACCTACAGCATTCAAATTGATGCGCTTAATTCTAACGATCAAGCCATAACGTCAACAGCAGTTGTAAGCGGGTTGGTCACGGGCGTTGAAAGCCAGAATGGATCGATCTTTGCGATTGTTGGTGAGCGCGCTGTATCGCTCGGCAATATTATTAGTGTGAATCAGCCGCCTACTCCGCCCGCGCAAAATGATAGCGGAGGATCGGGAGATTCTGATTCGGATACGACTGACACATCTGACGTGACCGACACATCTGACACGACTTAAGCATTTTACTTTAACAAATTGAATTTAAACATTTATCGCCCAGAAAAAGAGATAAGGGCAAGACTTTTAAAAGGAGAAAAACAATGGGACTATTTGGATCATTATTTACAGGTGTATCGGCGCTATTTGCGCAGAGCCAGAATACAGCGATTATTTCGAACAATATCGCAAATATTAGCACGACAGGCTATAAGCGCTCAGAGGCTGCGTTTGAGAGCCTTGTTACATCGCAGAGCCGTTCAACGACCTATTCACCTGGTACAGTAACCGTTAATAGATTACAGCGCGTTGACCAGCAAGGCGCTTTGCAGCAGACAGCATCGTCAACGGATGCGGCGATTTCTGGGAACGGTTTCTTCCCTGTTAAACGCGCCCCGACCGATGAACAAGAATTTCTTTACACACGCGCAGGTCAATTCTCTGAAGATTCTCAAGGGCTTCTTCGGAATGCCTCAGGTTTTGCTTTGTACGGATGGCCAATTGATGCGGATGGTAATTTGCCAGCAAACCAAGGGGATTTAACATCCCTTGTACCCGCAGACGTTGCTTTCCTTGGCGGACTAACTCGTCCAACATCTTCTGCGGAATTGGCGATTAACCTTGATGCGGAGGAAGTGGATAGCACACTGAATTCAGCATTGAGTGCAGCTCCAGACTTCTCTCGTGGTATCACGGTATTTGATAGCTTGGGCTCAGCGCAGGTCCTCACACTAGAATACACAAAGACTTTTGGCCCACAAGCAACGGCAGCTGGTTTGGTTTCCGATTTATTGGCGACAAGCAATTTACAAAACGACTTGGGACTTACGGTTGGTGATCAGTTTGATGTGTCCACAGACCTTGGCGGCCCCCTGACGCTTACGGTTGTGGCTGGTGCGCCTGCGGCGGCTGGTGATGTTCAAACTGTAAATGATATTATTCGTGAAATTAACAATAGCCCCGTTTTGGAAGCGACAGCGTTTCTTGGCAATGATGGTGAACTTGTTATCCAACGTAATGAATTCCAGGGTGGCGCAGCCAACACATTAACGATTGCTGATGTTGGAGCAGGCGCGGCTCTTACAGGGCTAGGTATAGTAGGCGGTGCGTTTACATCTGATGATTTAACTGGCATCAATGGCGCAGGTGAAAGCATCTATGACAACGGTGCACCGACAGACTCACCGCCATATTCAAACAGTGCCGCAACCGATCCTAATACTTTCCCAGGCATCCAATTCCTGCCCGGCGATACACAATATAATAACCGCGGTTGGTGGCAGCTTAACATCATACACCCTGACGGGACCACGCTTAGTAACGGTCTTTTAAACTTCAATGGAGACGGAACCCTTAACACCCTTCCTGATGCCTCTGGTGATGTTGATATCAACCTAACGCAGATTGATTGGAACAATGGTTCAGACCCGCAAAATATCGATATAGATGTTGAGCGATTCTCACAGTTTGCCGGTAATTATGATGTTATTTTCTCAGATCAAAACGGTGCTGAACTTGGATTAAGGACAGGTGTTGATATTGATAGAGACGGCATTGTCAGCGCGCGTTTCTCAAACGGCGCATCAGCTGAACTTTACAAGATACCCCTTGTTACTTTTGCGAATGCGAACGGCTTAACAGAAGTATCAGGAACGGCATATTCAGAAAATCAAGATTCAGGTGAAGAAAACTTACGTGAAGCGGGAACGGGTGGTGCAGGTTTTGTTGAACCATCAACCCTTGAAGCTTCGAACGTGGATCTGGCGGATGAATTTGCGCGTTTAATTATCTCACAGCGAGCATTTGGCGCCGGAACACGCGTTATTACAACCGTAGACCAGATGACCGAAGACCTGTTGAGATTGAGATAAATATAGAATTCGTTAAGCGCCTGTAACAGTCGCTTAACGAGAATTTGCGGACATTCTTATTGTTTGTTTCGCGAAAGCTTGGTCTTCATGAGCTTTGGGTTTGTATTACCCTACACCCTAACCCCCAGAGCTTATAAGACCGGTTTTTCAGGGTGATCCCAGAATGGGAAAACCAAGAAAGACAGGACGCATCGGGCAATGCCCCGCATGGTATAGAAGCGAACACACCCTAAGTTGGCTTCGAGGTTGAACCCTAACCAGCCTGATGCGTCCACCCTTTCTTGTTTAATACCCTTACCTTTAAACATCGCTGTAAATCCCCATGATAATTAGGTTTATTTCCTATTTTCCTTACCTTTTGTTAGTGGATTTGTGATAACATATACATATTACAGTATGTAATGTGATCGTAGAATACGAGGATAAAAGTGACGGAAGTTGTTGTGAGCGCTACTATACGCAACACGATTAATGCAATTAATCGTGCACAAGATTCGTTCGACAAAAGCTCACTTAGACTCTCTACTGGACTCCGCGTTAATAACGCCCTTGATAACCCCCAAAACTTTTTCACTTCATTTTCACTCAATAATCGCGCTAGTGATCTTAACCGTTTGCTAGACGGCATTGGTCAAAGTATTCGCACAGTTGAAGAAGCGATTATTGGTGTTGAGTCGCTCGATAGCTTACTCAATCAAGCGGAAGCCGTCGTTCAAGAGTCGATTAATGTCATAGAATCTGGTGGCGTCGATCCAGCCATTTTTGAAGAGGAAATTGATTTAAGTCCGCAACCTTTAGCATCGCAGATCTTAGCGGCAAATCCAGATTTCTATTATCGCCTCAATAATACCACAGCCGATTCTGGCCCTGGTAACCCTGGCGGCGTTGCCTCTCTTAATAGTGGCGCATCACTTGGTGGTGGCGCACTTTATGGCAACGGCACGGGGCAAGATAGTGTGCAGTTTGATGGCGTTAATGATCGTGTTCGCGTTTCTGATTCCACATTTATTAACACCTCAACCACACCTGCACGCACCGTAGAACTTATCTTTAACGCCGATGATGTCACAGGGCGACAAGTCCTTTACGAAGAAGGTGCGACCGTTAACGGCCTTACCATTTATCTGGATGGTGACGTTTTGTATGTTACGGGGGAAGATGATCAAGGCGGACAGCGATGGAATGACGCCAATATTAATAGCACGCAAATTCCAAGCGGGGCTGTTAACATTGTACCCGG
>JBGCEF010000003.1:0-62477 GCA_045106175.1 Bdellovibrionales bacterium | reverse complement strand
CATTGCAGAGATTTGTGATGGGGCGTATGTTTCACCATCGACTTCTACCCACGCATCGCCGTTATCACCTTTGACGATTTTGAATGGAGCATTTTTCGCCATTTCTTGAACTTGTTTATCATCGAAAGGACGACCGATAAGGCGCTTAATCGCGTATAAAGTTTGTTCAGGGTTGGTTACCGCTTGACGTTTGGCGGGTTGGCCGACAAGGCGTTCACCGTCTTTTGCAAATGCAATCATGGAAGGGGTTGTTCTTGCGCCTTCTGCGTTTTCAATGACGCGGGGTTCTTTTCCGTCCATGACGGCAACACAAGAGTTTGTTGTACCTAAGTCGATACCGATAATTTTGCTCATAGCAATCTCCTTTATTAAGCAAGATTTATATTAGTTCAGAGCCCGTTTTTCACAGCACTCATATAAAACATTATAAGAATGCTGATTGTTTTTTCAAGTAACGAGCACAAATTTTTACGCTTGCGTGTCTATTCCTTCGACAGGGGGTGGAACTTCGCCTTCATCTTTGGCAACGCCAACGCGCGCGGGTCTTATGAGGCGATCATGCAATGTGTATCCTGGTTCTAATGTTTGAATGATTGTACCTGCTGGTTTTCCTGTGCCAGGGGTTTCAAACATAACTTCGTGATGGTTTGGATCAAAAACACCATCTTGTGTTTCAAGTTTTTTAATACCGTTTAATTCAAAAGCTTTCAGAAGCTCTCTTTCTGTTGCTTCGATTCCGCCTATGAGTCCTGCAAGTTTTTCATTTTCTGCAAGTTCCTGTGGAACGGCGTCAAGCGCGCGGCGAAGGTTGTCTGCGACACTTAGTAGGTCTTTTGCAAAGCCTGATACGGCGTATTTGCTTGCGTCTTCGCGTTCTTTAATTGAACGTCTGCGAATATTGTCGGTTTCGGCGACCGCTCTGATCATTTGGTCTTTTGCGTTTTCTAATTCTTCTTGCAGTTTTAAAATAACGGTATGGCCATCAGGATTATCGTCGGTTCCCGCGCCAAGTTCATCGTGTTCTGGATAGAGTTCTGCTACATTTTCGTCTTCGGCTGATTGATGTGCAGGTTCAGGAGCAAGGTGATCTTGTTCTTCTTGTGCAAGCTCTGGTTGGTCTTGTTCGGTTTTTTGAGCGCGACGTCGAGCTAATGCCTCTGCTTCTCGTCGTAACGATTCTTGGAGTATCTCTTCTTCGGATTCGTCGTTCAATTTAAGCCTCTTTTTATCAATTTATTTGCGACAAAGATGTAATCATCTTTTTTTAATCTTGCAAGTCCTTACAAAATTACTGTTGAATTTAATCGTTGATCCCAACTTTGCGAGCGAAGACGCCTATTTTTTTGGATTTGGTGTATGGACCGTTAGCACCGAAATATTGTTCATCAAAACTGATTGAACCAACAGGCACTGTTAAATTTTCTTTTAAATCTTCAGAAAACTTATTTTCACTGTCGATGTAAAACAGCCCATCTTTTGGGGATTTGAAATCATCAAACATTGTTTTCATCGGTTTTAATTCTTGTTCTTCTGCTAAATCTTTTACTTTTTTTGCTGTCTCAGGGTCTGTTGTCATACCGTTAGCTGAGAGAATAATTGTGTTTTCTGGGAAAAACCAGTGACGAATGGATCGTTTAATGACATCGGAGGGAGCCCTTACGCCAGTTTTCAATTCTGAATGTAGAGTAACGGAGTGATCGTCTGTTTCGACTTCTATATCAAATAGTTTCCCGATTGATTTGCTGGTTATGATAATTTTACCGGTTTTATTGTCCGCTAAATCATTTTTGTTGAAGTTGATATCAATGAATTGCTGGCCTGAGGTGATTTGACAGCCAAATTGATCGTAAGTTGCTTCTGTTTGAAGTTCTATGCTGCCTTCTTCTATTTTAACGTAAATTGCTGCGCCAGCGTCAACAATTTCGATTTCAGCTGGGTTTATTTTGTAACATCCAGTTACGCTTCCCGGGGAGAGCAGGCGGATTGTGAAATCACCGTTTTCGTCATTCTCCGGTCTAATTGTTTCTAATTCATATAGATAATTCGGCATAATGTTGACTTTTTGCGCATTGGAGACGCTTGTCTGTGAGAGATTGAAAGCCATACAAAATGTTAGAATAAATAGAGCTTTTAAACGCATGATTATGCCACCTTTTTCTTTAATTCTTACACGTTAAGGGTTGGTGTTTTGCTGTGCAAGTGTTTAGGTACAATTCAGATCTGTTCATCCCCACTCTTTTATTGACATGTGTTATGCGGAAGTTATGGTTTAGCCAGATTTACAAATAGAGGATATTTATCATGGGAAGACCGTCAGGGCGTCAATTAGATCAAATTCGGGATGTTGAAATCATTCCGCACGTTAATATTCATGCGGAAGGATCGTGTTTGATAAAGTTTGGTAATACACATGTTTTGTGTACGGCTACGGCGGAAGAGCGTGTTCCTGGCTGGATGAAAAATACAGGTAAAGGATGGGTGACTGGAGAGTATGGCATGTTGCCGCGTTCAACGGGATCACGCATGGATAGAGAGGCGGCGCGCGGCAAACAATCCGGACGGACGCAAGAAATTCAGCGATTAATAGGACGGGCGTTGCGGTCTGTTGTTGATTTTGAAGCAATGGGTGAGCGTCAGGTGCGTGTTGATTGTGATGTGATACAAGCCGATGGCGGAACGCGCACAGCTGCGATTACAGGAGGCTTTGTTGCGATGCATTTGGCGTTTCAACATATTGTGAAGACGGGTGCATTAGAGGCTGTTCCTCTTAAGGATAGCGTCGCTGCCATTTCTTGTGGGGTCTATAAAGGACAGCCAGTTGCTGATTTAGATTACGATGAGGATAGTGATGCGGATACGGATGCGAATTTTGTGATTACCGGATCGAGCGGCATTGTCGAAATTCAAGGGACAGCCGAAAAAGAGCCGTTTAGTGAAACCGAGTTTTTGCAGCTATTGAATTTGGCGAAAAAGGGCTGTGAGAGTTTAACTGCTTTGCAAAAAGATGTGCTTGGTATCGCGTAAGTTTTTATAGGATTTATTTCATGCACCGTATTTTTGATGATCAAAAGCTTGTGATTGCTACGCATAATGCAGGTAAGGCACGTGAGATATCTGATTTATTGGCGCCATATGTTGCGGAATTTGTGACGGCAGGGGATCTTGATCTTGCGGAGCCGGAAGAGACGGAAACTACATTTATCGGAAATGCGGAGTTAAAGGCTTTATCGGCGGCGCGATCGTCTGGTTTTGTGTCTTTGGCGGATGATAGTGGTCTTGCGATTAATGCGCTGGGTGGTGCGCCGGGGATTTATTCCGCGCGCTGGGCGCAAAAAGAGGATGGTAGTCGTGATTTTGATTTTGCGATGGATCGCGTTCGATCAGAATTAGAAGGGACTAGTGATCTGTCTGCGTATTTTGTTTGTGCGTTGAGCTTGGCGTGGGCAGATGGTCATGTTGAGAGCTTTGAGGGGCGGGTGAATGGCGTGATTGATTTTCCAGCGCGTGGTGATAAAGGGTTTGGATATGACCCTATTTTTGTGCCGGATGGTTATGATATTACTTTTGCAGAGATGGAGCCGAATGCGAAGCATGCGATTTCACATCGTGCGCATGCATTTGAACAGCTGGTGCAGGCTGTGTTTCATAGATAGTGTTATCCCGCATTATTGTTTTATTTGCGCCCACTTTGAATTGACTTCAAAGAGCTAGCATATTATGACATTCGTAATTACCTAATGGAGACGGTTATGAGATCTTATTTATCGCACCAGAGTTTAAAAATCCAAGCAGCTTTTCTTGTGATGATGATTGCAGGGGCGCGTGATAGTTATGCTGCGGGTAATAATTTTAGTGATATTGCCAATAACATTACGGGTTCAATAGAAGAATTACCTGGTCTTATTTCTGGCTTTGCATATTTAGTCGGATTATTAATGGGTGCGCTTGGGATCATGAAGATTAAAGACCATGTTGAAAATCCAACTCAAACGCCCATGAAGGATGGGGCTGTTCGTCTTGCGGCGGGTGGTGCGTTATTTGGATTGCCGATTGTTTTTGAATCAATGCTCAACACCATTGGTACATCAGGGACACAGGTGTCTCCAGCGGTTTTAAATAAAGTTGTTTTGGGTGTTAACTAAGAAAATTACTATTTTAGATGCGTGATAACCAAGGCCAGCTGGGATTATATTTTCACTGGCCTTTTTGTTTGTCTAAATGTCCGTACTGCGATTTTAACACACATGCTTTTGACAATATTGACCATGATGCTTGGTTAGATGCCTACCTTCGGTGTCTTGATTATTATGCGGGTTTAACGGAGGGGCGCTTATTGTCGAGCGTATTCTTCGGGGGTGGGACGCCATCTCTGATGGAGCCGCGTGTTGTTGATGCGATTATTCATCATGCTCGATCACTCTGGGAGTGTGTTGATGATTTAGAAGTGTCGATGGAAGCTAATCCTACATCTGTTGAAAACCAAAAGCTTGCTGCGTTTTGTGATGCGGGGGTTAATCGTGTGTCGCTAGGTGTGCAGGCGCTTAAGAATGAAGATTTGAAATTTTTAGGGCGTCAGCATGATGTTGATGCGGCGATGCATGCGCTTGATATTGCGCGCTCTCATTTTGATCGGGTGAGTTTTGATTTGATTTATGCGCGCCCTGATCAAACGTTGGATGATTGGGCGATAGAGCTTCGCCAAGTGATTGATTTGAATGTTAATCATATCTCTGCTTATCAATTAACGATCGAACGTAACACACCGTTTTATTATGATCATGAGCAAGCTAAGTTTAGCATTCCAGAAGAAGGGCTTGCGGCGGATTTTTATAGTTTAACACAAGATATTTTGTCGGCGCATGGGATGCATGCTTATGAGGTTTCGAATTTTGCGCGAAGCGAGGCGGATCGTTGTCGTCATAATCTGATTTATTGGCATTATGAAGATTATATTGGGATTGGCCCGGGGGCACATGGGCGCATTACGTTTGAGGGTAAACGTGTTGCGACGCGTGACCATGCTGCGCCTAATATTTGGTTGGGTCGCGTTGATAGAGAAGGGCATGGGGCGCATCCCTATGATGTATTAAATGCAAAAGATCAGGTTTTTGAGCGTTTGATGATGGGCTTAAGGTTAGTTTCGGGGATTAATTTACGTCCTGTTGATTGGCACTATATCAACAAAAAGAATCTGGGTATTATTGTTCAGGAAGGGTGGTGCGTTTTGAATGATGACCATATTCGTTTAACCCAAGAGGGATTATTGCGGTTGAATGCGATTTTACCATTTGTTTTTGACGATAAGCCGCGGTAGTGTGCGTCATCATGTAAAACTTTGGGACAGAGTATGGCTTCTATTTTAGATGTTAAAGACACACAATTTCGTTTGGGCGAAGACGGCGTTATAAGCTTTCAAGCCGTTGAAAGTAATCCGCTGGCAGGTGAGCGCGTTGCGAAGCTTGTTAAGGGTGAGACGCCTTTAACGCCGGGCATCGAGATTTCTAATGCTAAAGGTGCGGATGAGGCTGCGCTTATGACGCGCTTGGAACGTTGGCGAGATGCACATTTTGCCAGCGTGCTTGAGTTGCTTGTCGGTTTGAAAGAGCCTTTGAAACAGCCGGAAGCGAAAGAGGGTGAAGAAGCGCCTGCGCCTTTGCCGTCTATTACTGAAACTGTTCAAGCAATTTTGGATGCAGTTTATGAGGCGATGGGTATTTTGCCGCGTGAGCAGATTGAGTCGTTGATTGCGCAGATTGATGCGGATGACCGTCGCGTGTTGCGGGCAAAACGCGTTCGTTTGGGGCCAATTCTTGTGTTTATTCCTGCTTTAAACAAACCTGCAGGGGTTCGTTTACGCGGGCTTTTATGGTCGCTTTATAATAGCGAGGCTTTGCCAGCGAATGTTCCGAATGATGGTATTGTGTCACAGGTAGTTGAGGTTGGGTCGATCAATGCGGACTTTTATCAATCAGTTGGTTATCCAGTTTTTGGGAATCGTGCGATTCGCATTGATATGTTAGATCGTGTGATTTGTGCGGTTTATGATTCTGCGGATAAGGGGCGTTTTCGGGCTCAACATCAAATGGCCGAATGGCTGGGGTGTCCGATTGATGATCTTTATACCATTTTGGAAGCGATGGGGCATAAACGCATTCATGTAGAGAAGGTCCCTCAGGCGGATGCCGATACTACTGAGGTAGGCGCAGAGAAAATTGCTAGCGATACGACGAACGATGAAGCGACAGAGAATAAGCCCGATGTAAAGCCCGAGTTGGATGAGTTTCTTCTTAAACGCGGCAAGGCTTTTGAAAAGAAAACGCAAACATCTGGTCGCCAAAGTGGAGACAAGTCTGGTGTCTCCAAGAACTTCAAGAAAAAGCAGAAGCCAAAGGGTAAGCGCAATAAAAGCGAACCTCGTCAGCCAAAAGTTATGAGCGCAGAAGCGAAGAAGATCGAAGATTCACCCTTTGCCATTCTTCAGCAGTTGAAAACGGGTAATGACGATTAAAACGCTGAATTTGATTGTTGTTTTGTTCCTAATTTCTTTTGCGGATCCTTCGCAAGCGACACGTTTTTCAGGTCAATATTTGATGAGTGTTTGTGCTAGCGATGTTGATGGCAATGAAATCACACCTGGTGGCCATATTGCATGTCAGGCCTATATAGCGGGAATTTTGGATTATCATACTTTGCTTAAATCTCTGGGCACTGCGCCGGGGATTGATTTTTGTGTTCCTGAAGATGCTGGAATGGCACTTATTCAAAAGCGAGTTCAGAGTTATGTTTTAAAAAATCGTAAGCAGCATAGTAGTTTTATTGCGGCGCCGGGGGTAACGTTAGGCCTTCATAATGCTTTCCCATGTGAATGATTTTTGGGGTTAGCATATGTTTATTATGATTTTGGAAGTGCGGCAATACCGAGCCAAAATTCGTTTACTACAGCAACTATTTGTTGGAGTTTTGATATATCACCTGGTTTTTGTACAAAACAATTTGCGCCCAGTTTATAGCTTTTAAAGACTGCTTCTGGATCACGGGATCCGCTTAAAACAATAATTGGGATATGAATAAAGCGGGGGTCTTTTTTGATGAGCTTTAAAAATTCAAACCCGTCTAATTCAGGCATTTTTAGATCTAAAAGAATAAGATCAGGGATTTTTTCACCTTTGAATTTTTCTTTTTGATTGAAGAGGTCAATAGCATCAGTCGCACTATTTAAAGTGCGGATATTATTGCGCATGATTACTTTGCTTAATGCTTCTTGCATGATCATTGCATCTGTTTCGCTATCATCAATAATCAGTATGTTGGTTTGTGTTGCAGACATATTATATTTACGGTTCTTTTGGAATGGAAAACGTGAATGTGCTTCCTTTATTAATTTCTGATTCTACTCTAATAGAGCCTTTGTGCAAATTTATAATGCGCTGGCATACGGCCAAGCCTATGCCAGTTCCTTTTGTGTTTCCGATATTGTCCGCGCGTTCAAACATTTGAAAAATTGTTTCTTTGTTTTTATCATCAATGCCGCGCCCGTTATCTTGAACGCAATACACCCACTCGTCTTTGTTTTCTATCATTGTAATTTTGATCTCTATTGGACGATCCGAGGCATATTTTAAAGCATTTTGAATAAGGTTAGTTATCACCGTTTTGATTTTGATTTCATCAGCTTTTATGGAATGGAGCGGTTCTATTGTGATATTAGCTTGAGTATCTTTAATTTCTTGTTTTAATGAACGAATAATCAATTTCGTCAATTTTTCAATGTTGACTGTGTCTAATGTTAATTTTGCATTTTCTAGGCTGGCATATTCTAACAAATTGTCGATCATGACATTTGTTTCGTTCGCTGTTTGAATAGCTTTCTTGAAATAGTCTTGATTGTCTTCTTCAAGGGTTTGAGACGATATTTGAATTAATTCTAGATAATTGCCGATTGTGCGAATTGGATGTTTAATTTCGTGTGCGGCGATTGCCGCAAAGTTTGCCAAATCAGTATTTGAATTTTCTAACTGGTTTTGTATTTCTTTAAGCGCTTGAATACTTGTCATTGAACCGCATACATAAATTGCTTTTCTGTAATTATTAAACTGTGCTTGGGCACGCGCTGAAAACCACTCATATTCACCGTTTTTATTAGCTATTCTGCATTCTATTTTAAAGCTTTCTGTTTTTGTGAAGTGTTTAATTAATGTTTCTTTTAGTGTGTCACGATCGTCTGGATGCAATAATTCTTTAAAAAATTTTTCAGTGCTTTTAGGAAGGTTATCGTTTAAGTCATACCCTAAGACTTGAGCTGACCTTCCAGCCCAGCGTAGCTCATCAGTTTCTAAGTTCCATTCCCATACAGCTGAACTGGAACCCATGGCAGATAAGCGATATAGCTCTTCTTGTTGCTTCACATGAGTTATATCTTGTAAAATGCCAAAGACGGCGATTAATCCGTTTTTTTCGTTACATTCACATTCTCCATGGACTATGACGTTTCTTAGAGAGCCGTTTGGCCTTTGAATTCTAGCTTCTATTGTGAATTCTGTTTTATTCTCTATCGCGTGCGCTAATGCTTTTTCGACAATTTCTCTGTCTTCGGGGACATAGGCGTCTAGAGCAGCTTCGATGCTAGGAGTATGATCTTGGAAGTCTAGTCCATGAATTTTATAGATGCCTTTAGACCAAAAAAGGCTCTCATCTTTAACATTCCAACGCCAGTGCCCGACATGAGCAATGCGCTCCATTCGGTCCACAATTCGATCTGGCAGGTGTGTGTTAGATGTCAAACAAGGTACCTTTTCGCTTAGGTTTTGCGAAAAATAGTATAGGGAACAAGGTCATGTAGTAAAGGATGTAACGGAGAATTTGGTGTTTTTGTTAGCGCTTCTTGCGCCTTTTGAGCGTAGTCTTCGGCTAGCTCATAAGCGCTTTGAATACTGTTGTGTTTGAGTAAGATTGCTTGTGCTTTATCTAAATCTTGGTCTGATCGTTTTTTAGCTGTCATTATTGTCTTCCAGAATTCTTTTTCTGTTTCGTCGGCTTGTTTTAAGGCGATTAATATGGGGGCGGTAATTTTCCCTTCGCGGAAGTCGTCGCCAATCGTTTTGCCGAGTGTTTTTGCATCACTGTTATAGTCGAGCGCATCATCAGCAATTTGGAAGGCTATTCCCATGTTCAGGCCGTAATCATGCATTGCTTTTGCGTCATCTTGCGAAGCGCCGGATAATACTGGCCCCACTTCACAGGCCGCAGCAAACAGGGCGGCGGTTTTTGATGTGATGATTTCGATGTAGTCATCCATGGTGATGTTGATATCACCGGCTTTGCTTAATTGGAGGACTTCGCCTTGTGTTATTACAGAGGACGCTTTTGATAAAATTTTGAGAACCGCGATATTATCGCATTCTGTCATTAGCTCGAATGCGCGAGAGAATAAAAAATCTCCTACTAAAACGCTGGCTTGGTTGCCGAAAATCAGATTTGCTGTTTCTTGTCCGCGTCTTTCTGCGCTCTCGTCAACGACATCGTCATGGAGCAGGGTTGCGGTATGGATAAACTCAACAGAGGCGGCTAATTTTTGTGCGCGCTTCATGTCGCCTTTATACATAAATGTTGTCGCCAAGGTTAGGAGTGGGCGAATACGTTTTCCGCCTGCGGCGATGAGGTATGTTGCGAGTTGAGGGATTAGTGCGACGGGTGATTCCATGCGGTCAATGATAACGGCATTTGTTTCTCGCATATCGCCATCCATCATTTGTGCTAGTGCTTCAAGTGGCGTAAACTCGGTATATGTTTTTTGCGTATGTCCCATACCTCTTTTAAAACAGCTTTAAGGCAGGAGAACAAGTGGCTTTAAAAGAAATTTTGATGAGTGAAAATCCATTCGATCTGAAAATTCGGCAACAATTTTTGTTGGATAACGATATTGAAGCTGTGATTGTTGGGAAGCCAAATCTGTCTGTGTTGTGGAGTCTTAATCCAATTCATCCAAGGCTTATGGTTTTAGAGGAGGATTATCAAACGGCGATTGCCCTGATCAAGGATTTTGAAAAAGAGGATTAAGATCTAATTTTCTTCAGGTGTTTCTATGGTTGGTTTATCAATTTTTGGCGTTTTAATTGCTTCTGGTTTTTCAAAGCTGATGCTTTTCATTTGGCCACGCTTTTCTTTATTGCGTTTATAATCGTGAATGATTGAGCCTATGCCTGTTTTTTTCTGTGATGCTGATTTTGTTTGTTTGACGGGTTTGTTGGGTGCATCAGGTTTTTGTGGAGCATCCGGCGCTTCAGAATTTTCATCATCCTGTGATGCTTTTCCAGCGGCTAATTCTTTGTACTTTTCCCAAACAGATTGTTCTGCGGGTTTTTTATTATCTGTTTCTGGGGTGCTGTTTGCTTGCGGTTCTGCTTGATCTACAGGGGATTCTTTCTTTCTGTTGTAGATAACGTTTTTCTCTGCGTCATTTGGCTGCGCTTTGCGCATGGTGGTGTATTTCATGCCGCCAGTGTATTGAGGTTGTTGCCCGTCAGCAGTATTCACAAAAGTGATGCTTGTGAAAGCGGTTGATATAAACAATGTTGTTATTAAAATTCGCATACGCATAGATTAGAAAAAATAGTGAAAAGTCGCAAATGGAAAAGATCATTTTACGCACAGCAACTGTTCAAGATATTCCTTCGCTCTGGAATATTGCTTTAGCCATGGGGGCTGCGAAGATTGACGGGTATTTTGATCATGCGTTGGATCATCAATCTGAAGGCATAAGAAAAGTTCTAATTGCTAGTGTTGATGAGGTTGATGTTGGGTATGGTATGTTGGCGTGGCAGCCAAAATATGTGTTTTTTCAGCGTTTGGATATCCCGGAGATTCAGGATTTAAATGTTATTTCTAATTATCGCAGGTGCGGCATAGCCAGCCAGATGATTCAGCTCTTTGAAGATTTGGCCAAAGATGCGGGTAAAGAGCACATCGGTATTGGTGTTGGCATGGATGCATCATATGGCGCGGCGCAGAGGCTTTACGTGCATCGCGGGTATGTGCCGGATGGGAATGGTTTGACGTATGACCGACAAACTATTCATCGTGGCGATATTCGCGCGGTTGATGATGATATGAGTCTGATGTTGGTGAAAAAGCTTGTGTAAAAAATTTTGCTAACTTTAGAATTATTTAAAGCTGTAAACTTGTTTTGACATCTTCTTAAAATGTGCTAAACCCTGCATACAATATACGTTTTGGCCAGTTTAGGAGAGCAGACACGATGACCAAATGGGTGTACAGTTTCGGTGCGGAGAATAATGAAGGTGATGCGAGTATGCGTAATCTTCTTGGTGGAAAAGGATGTAATCTTGCGGAGATGGCATCTCTTGGTCTTCCGGTGCCTCCGGGTTTCACAATTACAACAG
Source organism: Bdellovibrionales bacterium (assembly GCA_045106175.1). Classification (GTDB taxonomy): domain Bacteria; phylum Pseudomonadota; class Alphaproteobacteria; order Micavibrionales; family Micavibrionaceae; genus TMED27. The sequence continues at coordinate 51,078 of JBGCEF010000003.1, read as the reverse complement.
AAGTTTGTACTGCCTATTACGATAATGATCATAACTACCCTGATGAACTGAAAGCGCAAGTTGAAGAAGCTTTAGGCCGCATTGAAGCAGAGATGGATATGAAATTTGGCGATCCTGCTAATCCGCTCCTTGTATCTGTTCGTTCTGGTGCGCGTGTCTCTATGCCAGGGATGATGGACACTGTTCTTAATCTTGGTTTGAATGACGAGACTGTTGAAGGTTTGGCAAAGGCATCTGGTGATGAGCGTTTTGCGTATGATTCTTATCGTCGTTTTATTCAGATGTATGGTGATGTTGTTCTTGGTGTTGATCATCATGAATTTGAGGAAATCATTGAACGTTACAAGCGCGATGAGGGTTTGCGCCAAGATACGGATATTGGTGCCGAAGGGTGGAAAGAGATTGTTTCGGATTATAAGGAATTGGTTCAGCGCGAGCTTGGTAAGCCTTTCCCTACCGATCCGCATGAGCAGTTATGGGGCGCGGTTGGCGCGGTGTTTGGGTCGTGGATGGTTCCGCGTGCGATCACTTATCGTAAAATTCATGAGATTCCTGCAACATGGGGAACGGCTGTTAATGTTCAATCCATGGTGTTTGGGAACATGGGTGAAGATTGTGCGACAGGTGTTGCGTTTACGCGTGATCCATCAACAGGTGAGAATTATTTCTATGGCGAATATTTGATTAACGCGCAGGGTGAAGATGTTGTTGCGGGTATTCGTACACCGCAAAGCTTGACTAAATATGGACGTGAGAAAGAGGGCAGTGATATGCCGTCAATGGAAGAGAGCATGCCTGTAGTATTCAAGCAGTTGGATGATACGCGCCTTAAGTTAGAGAAACATTATCGTGATATTCAAGATCTTGAGTTCACGGTGCAAAAGGACAAGTTGTTCATGCTTCAGACTCGTTCGGGTAAGCGGACCGCTAAGGCAGCTTTGAAGATTGCGGTTGATATGGTTGAAGAGGGTTTGATTGATCAGGAGGAAGCTTTGCTTCGTGTTGATCCGCAGAGCTTGGATCAGCTTTTGCATCCAACATTGGATCCGAATGCTTCAAAAGATATTATTACAAAAGGATTGCCGGCGTCTCCTGGTGCGGCATCTGGTAAGATTGTGTTTACATCTGAAGATGCGGAAGCGCGAGCGAATGCAGGTGAGACTGTTATCCTGTGTCGTCAGGAAACTTCGCCGGAAGATATTACTGGTATGCATGCGTCTGCGGGTATTTTGACATCGCGTGGCGGAATGACTTCGCATGCGGCTGTTGTTGCACGTGGTATGGGAACATGCTGTGTTGCGGGTGCGGGGGAATTGAATATTGATGCAAAAGACAAGATTATCCGCATCGGGGAGCGTGAGCTTCGTGAAAACGATATTCTTACGCTTGATGGATCTACAGGTGAAGTTATGGTTGGTGCGGTTGATACTATTAAACCAGAGCTTTCGGGTGATTTTGGAACGCTTATGGCGTGGGCGGATGCGCGTCGTCGTATGAAAGTTCGCACTAATGCGGAGACACCTTTAGACAGCAAAACAGCGCGCGAGTTTGGTGCAGAAGGTATCGGTTTGTGTCGAACAGAGCACATGTTCTTTGATGCTGATCGTATTCAAAATGTTCGCGAGATGATCTTTGCAAATAACGAGGTAGAGCGTCGTGCGGCACTGGATAAATTATTGCCGGAGCAGCGTTCAGACTTTGCAGCGTTATTTGAGATTATGAGCGGTTTGCCAGTAACAGTTCGTTTACTTGACCCGCCATTGCACGAGTTTTTGCCGCATACGCAAGAAGATATTGATACATTTGCAACGAATGCGGGCATTCCGCATGATGCGGTTCGTCGTCGCTTGGAAGATTTGCATGAAAGCAATCCTATGCTTGGTCATCGTGGATGTCGTTTAGGTATTACGTATCCAGAGATATACGAGATGCAAGCACGCGCAATTTTTGAAGGCGCGCTGGATGCTGCAGCGAAGACAGGCGAAATAGTGTCACCGGAAGTTATGATTCCACTTGTTGGTGATAAGGCCGAACTTGATATTCTTCGTGCTAAGGTTGAAGCTATTGCTGAGACTGTGTTTGAAGAAAAAGGTAGTAAGCTTGATTATATTGTTGGGACGATGATCGAACTGCCGCGTGCATGTTTGACCGCGAACCATATCGCAGAAAGTGCGCAGTTTTTTAGTTTCGGGACGAATGATTTGACACAAACTACATTGGGGATGAGCCGCGATGATGCGTCGAATTTCTTGCCGGCATATGTTGGTCATGGCATTTACGAGCGCGATCCGTTTGCATCGATCGATGTTGATGGAGTAGGGCGCCTGGTTGAGGTTGCTGTGCATGGTGGGCGTCAAACGCGTCCGGACATTAAGCTTGGTATTTGTGGTGAGCATGGCGGTGACCCAGCCTCGATTGCATTTTGTGAGAGTGTAGGGCTTGATTATGTTTCTTGTTCGCCATACCGCGTACCGATTGCACGTTTGGCAGCAGCACAAGCGGCGATCAAGGCACAAAATGTGGGAAAGCTTGAAGCCGCGGAAAAGAAGGCGGCTTAGTTCCGATTTTTCATCTTTTGTGTGTGCCCGCTTTATATTAATAAAGGGCACGCATAATGGTTAAAGATAATTAAAAAGGTCAAAATGTTACATTCGATATGTATCATTTTTTCTCGCGCAAGAATTCTGCTGTCTTATCGTCTTAATTACGCGTTTTACGCCTCAGGCTGTCTAGCCATCGTTTCGATAGTCTGTAGGAATATTTCAGAAGAATCTGATAATTGCTCTGCCATGTCTTTTACCAATTTCTCTCTTGCTTCTACAAATTCATTGGCTGTGAATAAAGCTTTTAGGTAATTGCGCGTGCCGATCACGCTGCCAGATAAAGATGGCGCGAAAAAACCAGTTGTTGCTAGGGCGGTTACTGTGCTTGCGTTTCCGTTACCTAATTCTTCAGAAAAAAGGTCGCAAAAATCAAGCATGCTCATTGGACCTTTGTACCTGTCTTTTTCTAAACGATACTCTGCTCGTTTAAAATATAGGCGGTAATTGTCAGGTAGTTTTTCTGCACTTTTGCTGAAAGATTCGTGGATTTGTTTCATTCTGACTTTGAAATATCCCTGTGCGACGATGGCGCTTGTTATTCCTGCGATCATGAGCGTGGTTGCATCTGTTGATGTTATTCCCGCTCCGGCGAGGAAGGTCGGCGGTAGGTTTACTAAGCCAATAATTGCGGATGTGATTGTTGTTTTATATGTCTGTTTGCCATGTGCGTCGGCAAATTTAATGGCAAGTATGGCATCGTTAACATCATCACTGATGTTAAGCATGGTATCCACGAGTTGTCTTTCTGGAGTAGTCATAATGCTTGTTGTAAAGGCAATTTTTTCTTATGTCAATTTAGCTTAACGAGTGCTATGCCGATGTCGTTGCTTGATGATCTTAGATATGTTTTTTCAGGAAGGTTTTTTAGATCTAAGGTTTGCAATTTCCGTTTTCCTAAGCCGCGATAATGCATTCTTGCCGTTAATTCTTGGCCGATATAGCAGCCTTTATTGTAGTCGATGGCGTTGAGTTGATCCATTGATGCTTCGTCCATTGTGGATTTTTCAACGATTAAATCGCGGCTGCCGTCTGGAATGGTGAGGGTGATGCGTTTATGATCCCAAATATCGAAATCGCTTTCGGGTAAGTTGGGTTTTTCGAATGAACGGTTGCCCATATTGGGGTGGCGGGGATCGGGAAGGCCCTTGTCATTATTAAATATTGCGTAGACATTATTGTCTGGTTCAACTGAGATTTGTACATCGGCGCGAAGGGCATACATTTTTAGGCGTTTGGCTAAATCGGTGGATCTATTACCCCCTTCGCAATCCAAGAGGATAAAACCATTGCCTTCTATCACAAAGAAATCATGTAGAAATTTACCCTGTGCGTTGAGCAGGCATGCGTAGAGCGGCGAGGAGGGGGTTAATTTTTCAATATCATTGGTGATTAACCCTTGGAGGAAAGTTTTGTGGTCTTCTCCTTCAATATGGATTAATCCTCTGTTTTTGAGTTTTACGTAGAATGGGTTTTCTGTCATATTTTGATTATGAAGATTTTGTTTATTACATCAAGCCGTATCGGTGATGCGGTTTTGTCGTCAGGCGTTTTAAACCATATAGAGCAAACCTATCCGCAGGCCAAAGTTACGATTGCGTGTGGGCCGTTAGCTGTTTCACTGTTTCAAGGGTATCCGTTGTTAGAGACTATTATTCCACTTAAGAAAGAAAAGCGTAACGGGCATTGGGTGAAGTTGTGGCAAAATGTGGTTGGAACACGTTGGGACATAGTGATAGATCTTCGTGATTCTGCGGTGTCGCGGCTTATTCTTGCTAAACATAAATTTATATTTTCACGTCATATTGAAAAAGAGCAGCATAAAGCAAAACAGTGCGCGGATGTCTTGCGTTTGGATGGTGTGCCTTCGCCTAAAATGTGGTTTACCAAAGACCAATTAACAGGGGCGCAGAAGATTGTTCCTTCAGGGGGGGCGGTTTTAGGGGTTGGGCCAACGGCGAATTGGGTTGGTAAGACTTGGCCTGCTGAACGATTTATTGAAGTTGTGTCTTTTATGATCCAAAAGGGCGGCGTTATGGATGGGGCGCGTGTCGCAGTTTTTGGGGCCCCTGGCGAGGAAGAGGATGCGCAGAAAGTATTGGCGGCTATACCAGAGGCTCAGCAGATTAATTGTATTGCCAAAGGAACCCCGGGAGAGGCCGCGGCGATGATCGCGCGTTGTGATTTTTATATCGGGAATGATTCTGGTTTAATGCATTGCGCGGCTGCAGCAGGTGTGCCGACGATTGGTTTGTTTGGGCCAAGCTATCCGCATATATATGCGCCGTTTGGTGACCATACATCGTATATTAGAACACCTGAGACATTTGATGAATTAACTGATTATGAGGGGTATAGCTCTCGCACGTGTGGGTGTTTGATGCAAACACTGAGTGTTGATGCCGTATGCGAGGAAATCACGAAACGTTTTACGAAAGCGGAAGCCGCTTAAGTATCTCTTATTCGTTGTAATCAGGTCGGTTAAGGTTTTGTTCTTTGCCGCGTTTCATGTGTTCGCTCATGCCTTGCTCGTCGAAATCAATGTGATTTCTAAAGAAGTTTTTCTCCGCGCGCCTTGCGGTTTCGTAATTGACACTTTGTGTGCGTTCCCAACCGTTATAGAGCATGCAGCCATCAAATGATTCATAATTTTTATGTTCTGCGAATAAATACCCATCGCGTTCGGGTGAGTCGATTTGACGCAGTTGTTTTTCATCAGGTGGCAAAACATTGCCGCGGACATCCATGGGAATTGAATTTTTAATTTGGCCAAGGCGTTCAAGCTCTCGTAATTCTGTGACGCATTTTGAGATGTCACGATTTAAAAGCTGCTGTGCTTTAGGTCCGTTGATATATACCGTTTCTGATGCGTTGATGCGTTGCCAGAACTGTGCATTTTCTACTTTTGGTTTTGGCATCATTTCGCATCCTGTAGTGATGGCCAATGTTGAGATGCCTAAAAATAGAAATATGCGCTGTGTGTTCATGATTAAATGCTCTGTTTTTTTAATTACATTTAAAACTCTAACAGTGCCTTTTGTGTCACTCAACGGTGTTTTTTGATTGCTGATTTTCTATCCACCATGTTTCAAGGACCATACCGTAGAGTGGAGTTGTTTCAGGGTGTTGGATGTCTTTGTTGTGGGCAACGTAATCTTGTCCAATATAAAATAAGGGAATCATGTAATGCCCTTCTAAGAGTTTTTCATCCAGCGTTTGCATGGTTTTGACAAGCTCGATTCTGTCTTTTGTATTCGCTACGGCGCTTGCGAGTGTATCGATTTCAGGGGTGCATATTCCGGCGTAGTTAAAGCGGCCTTCTTGTTTTGCTGCGTCGCAGCCCCAGTATAAGAGTTGTTCTGTTCCGGGAGATAGTGAGCTTTGCCAGTGATGTAAGACCATATCGTAATCATATGCGCGAAGGCGTCGGAGAAAATCTGCGCTGTCTGTCACGCGGATGCGCATGTTAATGCCGATGCGTTTGAGTGACTGTTTTAGATGGAGTGCAATTTTTTCGTCTTCGGGTGATTGTAGGAGGAGTTCGAAAGATAGAGCTTGGTCATTTTTGCTTTGCTTTCCATCGATGATGTTCCATCCGGATTCTTTTAGAAGGTTTGAGGCGAAACGCATGCGTTCGCGTGTTGATGGTGGAGTTTCTATTTCACAGTTTTGGCAGGTATCGAATTCTGAATTTGGGAAGTAAGAGCGTATTTCTTTCTTTTTACCATTAAAGATAAGGTTGTTGATTTTCTTATGATCCAACATCAGCGAGAAGGCTTGGCGCACTTTAATGTCATTGAACGGTTCACGGCGTGTATTGAATATCATTCCCCGCGTTTTTTCAGGGCGGCTGTGTGGGAGCGTTTTTTTAATAATATAGCTATTTTTTACAGCAGGAAAATCGTAGTTTTGTGCCCATTTTGTAGGATCAGATTCGCGCCGAATGGAAATGTCACCGCTTGAGAAGGCTTCAAACGCGACATTGTTGTCGCGGAAATAATCATATGTGATTTCGTCAATGTTATAGTGACCAATATTCGCCATAAGGTCTTTTGCCCAATAGTCATCGACGCGTTGATAAGAGATGGACCGCCCAATATCGATTGTTTTGATTTTATATGGGCCATTCATGGGGATGTCTTGAGAGAGTGTTGTGGTGTCGAATTCTTTATCTTGCCAATAGCTTTTCGAGAGTATGGGCATGATGGCAAGAATGAGTGCTGTTTCGCGGTCATAGCCTTCGCCGAATTTAAAATAGACGCTGTTGTCGCCCTTTAATTCGGCTTTTGAAACTAGTTTGTAGACGCGGCGCATGTTTGGGCGGCCGTGGTTTTTTAGTGTTTCAAAGCTGAAGATTACGTCATCTGCGGTTATTGGTGTTCCATCATGAAAGCGTGCTTTTGGATTGATGTGAAATGTGATGGATGATCGGTCATCCGGCATTTCATAGCTTTCGGCGATGAGTGGGTACATTGTGAAGGCTTCATCCCAGACGCGGCGCATGAGACGATCATAGGTTAGGTTAAGGCCTTGCGCTGCTTTACCTTTGATGGAGTAGGGGTTGATTGTGTCGAATGTTCCTATTGCGGCGAGTTTTTTGTTGCCGCTTTTAGGGGCTGTTGGATTGACGTAGTCGAGATGGGCGCTTTCATTATTATATTTGGGCGCACCGTGCATGGCGAGCCCAAATTTAGAGGTTTTTTCTTGCACATTTTCTTGCGCGCTCACTGAAGCAGAAAGCAGTAGCGTTGTTGTGGCAAGCATTGCGGCAATCACTGTTATGAGTTGCTTCATAGTTTTTATACGCTTAGCTATCATGAATCATTCGGCTTATGCTGCTTTGCTTAATTCTGAGAGGTTCACCAAAGGGCGTGGGCCGATATGGCTTATGACCTCGCCGGATGCGATTGAGCCTAGCTTTGCTGATTCTTCCAGGCTAAAGCCTTCTGTGAAGCCGTAGAGGAATCCTGCAGCGAACTGGTCTCCAGCACCTGTTGTATCGATTACTTTTTCAACCTTTGGTGCAGGAAGTGTGACTTCCTCATTATCACTAATAACGACACAGCCATTTGGACCACGCGTGAGCACAGCTATTTCACATTTATTCTTCACAGCTTGTTTGGCGTCTTCGAAGCTGTCTTTTTGATACAGTGATTTGATTTCATCTTCGTTGGCGAACAAAATATCGATGTGGTTTTCCACTAATGTAACGAAATCTTCGCGGTGACGATCAACGCAGAAAGGATCGGACAAGGTGAGTGCTACACGATGTCCGCTTTGGTGCGCGATTTCTGCAGCAGTTATAAAGGCGTTCTTGGCAAGGTCGCGGTCAAATAGATATCCTTCCAAATACGTTATTTGTGCATTGCTGATTAAGGCTTTATCAATGTCATCAGGGCTTAATTCAACCGACGCTCCTAAAAAAGTGTTCATTGTTCGTTGACCATCGGGCGTTACTAATATTAAGCATCGCCCTGTTTTTGCGCCTATAATTAAAGGCTGTGTTTCGAATGTTATGCCTATCTCGCGAATATCGTTTTGGAATATTTTTCCTAACTGGTCTTCTGCAACTTTACCGATAAAGGCGCCTTTGCCACCAAAAGATGCGAAGCCAGCCATTGTATTGGCAGCGGAACCGCCAGATGTTTCTTTGCCTTCAGGCATTTGGCTGTATAATTCAACGGCTCTTAATTCATCAACAAGAGACATTGCTCCTTTTTCCATGCCGTATTGTTCGGCTTGTTCTTGAACAAATGCGTCGCTTGTTTGAGCGATCACATCGACAAGTGCATTTCCAACGGCGATGACGCCTAATTTTGGTGAAGACATATTTTAATCCATTTTTATTGATTGATTCGTTATAATTTTGTTACATCTTTATTAAAGAATAAAAGAGGATTATCCAAGCGATATGGCAACGAAAAAGGCAAAAAATAAAGTTTTAACCAAAAATGATTTGGTTTTGGTGGCTTTAGAGTTATCGGCGGAGCTTGGGTGGGAACACATAACACTCTTTGATGTTGCTGAAAAATCCGAGCTTACACTGGCGGAATTGCATGACCATTTTGATGATAAAGGCGATATACTGGTTGCGTTAGGGCGGATGATTGATCGGCGTGTTTTGGAGCAGTTTGAAGCCGCAAAAGGGGATGTTTCTTCGCGTGATCAGTTGTTTGATGTTTTGATGGAGCGTTTTGATGTGTTGAATGATTATCGTGACGGGATTACATCCATTTTACGTTCTTTTCGTTTTGATCCAAAAGATGCGGTAATGTCTGCGCCGTATTTGTGTCGTTCTATGTCTTGGATGTTGGAAGCATCAGGCGTTGATACAAATGGTTATAAAGGTGCGGCAAAAATTATAGGATTATCAGGTGTTTATTTGAAGGTTCTTAAAGTGTGGAAAGAAGATACGAGCCCCGATATGGGCAAGACGATGGCGGCGCTTGATAAACATCTTGAGAGAGCTGAACGCATGGCCAATCGGTTTGGTTTGTAGAGCTTTTAGCTTTCGGTCGGATCGTCCAAGTTATCTAATCTTTCTTCGATATCTGCGAGATAGGGGAATGCGTGTAATCCGCCTTTTTGTTCGCAAGAAAGGCTGGCAGCTATGCTTGCTCGTTTGAGGCATTCTGTTATTGATTTTCTGGCATACAGACAGGCTGCAAATGTACCGCAATAGGCATCTTCTGCGCCGTGATGATCAATGAAGCTTTCGAGCTTTAAGGCAGGCGTTTTATATCCTTTCCCATCTGATGTGTATGTGATTGAGCCTTGTTCACTTTTTGTGATGATGCATGTCAGCTCTCCAAGCTTTGACAGGGCGAGGGCGATTTTATCTGTGCTGCTATCAGCGGGTATTCCAAGTTTTTGCGCAAATTTTGAAGCGGACTTACTGTTTAGTATCAGATAATCCAGTGATTGCAGTATGTCATGTGAGATATTGATGGATGGAGAAAGGTTCATGATTGTCTGAGCGCCTTGTTCTTTTGCTTTTTTCAAAAGGGCTGCGTTTTCGTTCATATCAATATCGCTTTGAATGAGTACGATTGATTCTGTTTTTAGGATCTCTTCCGGGATTTGTTCGGCGGATGTATAGGCGTTGGCGCCAGGGCTTTTTGTGATTTGTATTTCGTTTTCTTTGTTTGTGCAGATAATATCGAGGCCCGTATGGACATTATCGCTTTTTCCTACGCCTGAGGTTATAACGCCTTCGCGGCGGACTTTATCAAGTATGCGTTTTGCGTAATCGTCATCGCCTGTTTTTCCGATGAGCGCGACCTTTGCACCCGATCGTGTGGCGGCGTAAGCTTGGTTTGCTGCTTTCCCGCCAGCGTTTAATGTGTAGTCATGTGCCAAAGCGTGGGTTGTTGTTGTCGAAAATTGATCTACTGGAATGTGTAATTCCATAGAGATAGAGCCAAATACGATCAACATATGCTTTTCTTTCTTGATTTAGATCAATGATTAGTTTTACACATTCAAGCATAATTTAAAAATCAATATAAATGGTTGATATTGATAATCATTATCAATTTAGCTCTAGCTCTTGATTTTCGCGGTTTTTAAGGCCAAATATAAATAAAAAGAAAGTACCAAAATTTGTTCGACTATGACTCTCATTTTAAAGACTGTATTTCAGGCATAAAGTCTGAGGGGCGTTATCGCAGTTTTGCGAACTTAGAGCGTATAAAAGGTCGTTTCCCGAAAGCGATTTACAGGCCGGAAGATGGAAGTGATCCACGAGAGGTCACAATTTGGTGTTCTAATGATTATCTCGGTATGGGTCAGCATCCCGTTGTTGTGAATGCGTCGCGTGAAGCGTTGGAAAATTCTGGAGCAGGGGCTGGCGGTACACGCAATATATCGGGCACTACGCGCTATCATGTTGAATTAGAAGAGAGCCTTGCTGATTTGCATGGCAAAGAGGCTGCGCTTGTTTTTTCATCTGGTTATGTTTCAAATGAGGGTTCGCTTGGAACTTTGGGTAGGATGTTGCCTAATTCTGTTTTGTTTTCAGATGCGTTAAATCATGCATCTATGATTCATGGTATTCGCGACTCTAAGGCCGAAAAACATGTGTTCCGTCATAATGATTTAGAGCATTTGGAAGAGCTTTTAAAAAGCGTCGATCCATCGCGCCCTAAGATTATTGCTTTTGAATCTGTGTATTCGATGGATGGCGATATCGCACCTATCGAGGGTATTTGCGATTTGGCAGAGCGGTATAATGCCATGACATATATAGATGAAGTACATGCGGTCGGTTTATACGGTCCGCGTGGTGGAGGTGTTTGTGAACAGCTTGGTCTTATGGATCGTATTGATATTATTGAGGGTACTTTTGGTAAAGCATATGGATGCATGGGTGGTTTTATCACGGGTAAGACAGAGGTTGTTGATACAATTCGTTCTTTTGCATCGAGTTTTATTTTCACAACCAGTCTTCCGCCATCTGTTTTAGCGGGTGCGCGGGCGTCTGTTGAGCATTTGAAAGTTTCGGATATCGAGCGTCAGCGTGCTTGGCGTAATGCAAGGCATTTAAAATCACGTCTTGACGCAGCGGATCTGCCTTACATGAAAGGTGACAGTCATATTGTTCCGCTTGTTGTAGGTGAGCCGAATTGTTGTCGTGAAGTATCAAATATGTTGATGGAAGAGTATAATATGTATGTTCAACCGATCAATTATCCGACGGTTCCACGTGGCACTGAGAGGCTGCGTCTGACGGCTACTGCGGCTCATTCTCTTGAAGATGTTGATGCTATGGCGGATATTTTGACGCATATGTGGGATACGCATCACGGTCTTATTAAAGCGGTCGCTTAGTTTTATTTTATTTTAGATATTAAAAAAGCTCACATTTGCGAGCGTAAAACTTGTTGTAGGTAAGTTTTTTGATTTATGCGCTGGTGTTTAGGTTAACACCGCGTGTTCCGCTTACTGGAGCGCTACGCGCAGATTCAGCAATAATATTTGCGATAGCTTGATCAGCATCCGCTGATGCTTTGACAACAGAAAGTGCGACGTTTTGACGTCCTATTGCGGCTTCGGCGGCGATTGTTGGTGGCAATGCTGTCATAAATTAACTTCCTTAATTATTAATGTTACATCATTTTGTTTAAAAAAACACTAATAAGCTTGTTTGTTCTTGTATTTATTCACTGTTTTTGTGATGACATTGATCTTATGTTGTAAAGCGTCTTTATTGTCTGATTTTATCTATGGATTTTGCCATTTTGACGTCGCGGGTTGATATGCCGTTCGCATCATGTGTGGTCAGGATAATGTCTAAGCGGTTGTAAATGTTATTCCATTCAGGGTGATGATCCATTTTTTCAGCTATTAATGCGATATGCGACATAAACGCCCATGTTGATGCGAAATTATTAAATTTAAATGATTTTTGGATGGCGTGTTTTGTTTCGTGTCTTTGCCAACCACTAAGGTTTTGTAGCTCTTTTTCAATCTGTGGATCACTTAATCGTTCAATCATTGTGCCAATCCCTTATTCGCGCTAAATTATGTTATATTCTGATTCAAGGATTTATCACTCACAATCTGACAAGGTTGTTGCAAGTAGGTCAAGTCATATGGACGCAAAACATATTATTATGAATTTTACTGTGCCCCCGGGCTTGAATGATTTTGAGACTCTTATTCAGTCATGCTTAGAAGCCATGCCGGATGAAATATTAGAATTTATTAACAATCTTGAGATTGTCGTTGATGATTTTCCTGATGATGCCATTCAATCGGATATGGATATTGATGATCCGTATGAATTACTGGCGCTATATCGCAGTGGGAGTGAGGTTTCGCCGGGGATTGAGAAAAAACAGTCGGATAGCGAAGATATTCTTTCGTTATTTCGTCGCCCAATTTTAGATGTTTGGTGTGAAAATTGTGAAGATATTACAACACTTTTGCGTGATGTCATCATTGAAGAGGTGGCCCGTGCGCACAATTTTTCGGATGCTGAGATCGATGATATGACGCGTCGCCATCATCAACAAGCCTCGTAAATTCCATGGTAAAACATAATAAAATTATACTTGCGCTAGGCTTGTATGATAACATTTAGATAAGAGCATTTTTTTATTTACGGATTTATAGTTTGTTTTATCGTTTTTTCTTTGCGCTAGTTTTGGCCATTTTTGTGAGTGGTGTTTGTGTGGAAAACGCACATGCACAGTGGAGTGCAAATGTGCCTGCGACATGTGATCCGGGGTTTGCGGATGTTATTGAAGCGCGTTCTTATATGGAAGCTTCGCGCGAAATTGAAATGGCGCAGACTTTGATTTTAAAGCCGGATAGTGTTTTAGAATATTCATGCTTTAATAATAGATTGGCTGAATTGAATGCTGCGGATAATATTATGTTTACGGGTAATTTGCTGCCCGGTTCGCCTTTATTTCAAGACCCTGTATTAGAATACACGCCACCGGGAACACCTTATTCTATGTTTTTGCCTACGATTGATGCGAGTGCTGTCGATCAGGCGAATTTTCTTGGTGGGGCAGGGGTTTTGTTTGGTCCTCAGGCTCCTGGCGCTGTAGCGATAACGCCTGATTTGTTAGGAAACATCTTGGGTATTTTAGTTACTGATAGTCTTTTTCAATTTGTTTATGATAATTTTGGTCATACTTATGGTGGTGGAACTTTTTCTGGTCTTACAGGCGGTATTTGTGCACCTATGCAGGCTGTTTGGCAGTTTTCAAAATGTGTTAATGCCGGCAATTCATGGTTCAGACGATTCAATGAGTATACTTTAGGCGATTTTAGAACAAGGCCTATTCCTTGTAATATCGCTTCACGGAATACGTTTTGGCCTACTGCTATTGCTGCTTCTAATCCTGATCCGGGTAATCCGGGCGGTGTTACACCTATGAATACACAAGCGACACAGCTTGATTCCTCTGCGTGTAGCTCTGTTACACCCGTTCCTACTGGGGTGGTTGTTTATCATGGCTCGCCTCTTGCGGAGCAATCTTATGAAGATGCTGTATGTCTTGCTGCTGGTTGCTATTTTGATGGAACGTCGTGCCAATAATAAAATTTATCTAAAATTTTATCTATTTTAATGTTTTGTGAAGATTTAGTGTTTTATAATAAAAGTTGAATAGTATTTTTATTTTGGAGAGTTCAATAACATGCATTTTAAGTCATTGAATTTATTTTCTTTTGTTTTTGCGGCTGCTTTTTTGTTGATTGCGTACACCAATAGTGCGCATGCGCAGTTGGAGGCTGGTTGTCATATCAATACAGCTGGTGATTATATTTGCCCTTTGGGCGCAGACCCAGGTAGTGGAGAAAACGCGACGCTTGGTTATACACCTCCTAGCGGGTCTTCGGTGTTTTCTCCTGGAAGCCCAATTTTTAATTCCATTAATAATGTAGGTGGTATTGATCCTAGTATACTTGCTCAACTTATGTCGTTGTTTGATGACCTTCCTGCATCGTTAAGAGATTTGTTAATGGATGAGCTTATTAGTCTTTTGAGTGGAGATCCGAATGTTGCTCAGATACTTGATCTCATCAATACGGTAACAAATTTAGATTCTGATTTATCAAGTTTAGATGGTTTGTTGTGTCCTGGAGGGGGAACAGTTGCCAGAGATTTGACGTCTTATGCTGAAAATACGATTGCTCTTAATTTTGATTCTTCGGGACCATCGTTTGATATTAATAATCTAGGTGATTCTCTTTGTAGTGAAGCATCGGACCCTCCATCGAGTATGGGTACGGTTGCAGGTACTGGGGGAGAGCGGATTGCGCAAGCTGCTGAGGCTATGATTAATGAAACAACAGCAGATCATCCAGATACACAAGGAGGTGCAGTTGGTTGTGCTGTGGCTGTTTCAAGGATTTTGGAAAGAGCGGGTTATGGTCTAGGTGGTATTTATCCTGGAACCGCGACGCTTTACGATAAGTTGCGCGACGATCCTTGTTATACGCAAGTTGATACAGGCGATCTCAGTAGCGATGATAAGTTGAATTTGCAGCGTGGGGATGTTCTTGTTACTGCGCGTAATGCGTCAACAGGACGTGCAGGGCATACTGGTATTTATGTCGGTAATGGAGAGATTATCTCTAATTCAAGTTCAGGCTTTGCAGGTAGCGCTCCTGGGACAATTCAAAAAAATTACAACGTTGATAGATGGAATTCTGGTGTTATTTCTAGAAACCCTTCTGTTTCCGCTGTATATAGATATACGTGTTAAATATAATTTGATGAAAATACTTAACGTTAGGTTTAAAGATATGATGCGCATTTTTTCTATTAGCGCGCTGTTTGCAATGGCACTTTCTGCTTCGCCTGCGCATGCAGACAATAAAGGATTGCAAGCCCAGTGTGATGGCAATGATAGATCGATTTCTGTTTACGGGCACGATATATGCCCTATGCCAGAGGCAGATCAGAAAGACCTCAAGGATTGGGATGAGATGACGAATGCTTTGCCGAGCATATTGCCTGAACATTCAACATCGGAAAAGGCCCCTGCTGAATTGTGTGATCATGTTAGTCATGTTGGCCGGCTTTACGCGCGTGATGCAGAAATCCATATTTTAAGAGTTGTGAATAAATTAGCAGAAATTGCAGATAGAAGTGAGCCTCTTAAAGCGTATTTAGAAAAATTTGAGGATTTTGCAAGTGATTTTGAAAGTCCTGCTTATATTGCCGTTAATCAGGCGTTTCTTTCCTATGACACCAAAAATATGGCCGCGCTTTTGACGTATTTCCCAGAAAGGGAGCATGGATATATTTTGCGCGTTAGGAAAACAGCACTTAGTGCGAAACACCTTGTTACAGTAGGTGACGCTTCGTTGGATGTCTGTTATGAACATGCACAAGAAAAGGGTTTAAGAAAAATAGTGAACCCAGAAGAAGCAGATGTTTTTGAGACCCCTAAAGAGCCTTAATTCAGATTTCTTTTAAAGACTTTTCTCCATAAAATTAGCCATGCGTCTAGCAAAGCCCGTTGGGTCTTTGATAGGTTCGCCTTGGATGATTTTTGCTTGGTCAAAAAGAAGTTTTGTTGCATCAGTGAAATTCTCACTCGCAGGTGCAAGGCCTTCCAGCTTTTTAATTAGGTTGTGATTGCCGTTGATTTCCAAGATTGGTTTTGTTTGTCCGTTATAGTTTTGATGAATTTTTAGAACGCGTTCCATATTCATATCTACCGCGCCTTCGGGCGCGACAAGACATACTGGAGAGTCTGTTAGACGATTTGAGATTCTGACGCTATCGACGTCTTCTTCGAGAATGTTTTTCATGCGCTCTAGCAATTCTGCGCGGTCATTTGTTGTGTCTGTTTCGCTGTCTTTTTTGTCGTCTTCGGATGCGTTGCCTAAATCAATATCGCCTTTTGTGACTGATTTAAATTGTTTGTCTTTATATTCGTTTACGTTTTGAAGCCAGAAATCATCAATCGTATCTGTGAAGAATAATACTTCTAACCCACGGGCTTTAAAACCCTCGATTTGTGGTGAGTTTTTCAAGGCTTCAAGATTTTCACCTGTGATGTAATAGATTTCTTTTTGGTCGTCTTTCATGCGCTCAACATATTCGTCGAGTGATGTGAATTTATCGCCGTTATCGTGTGTTGAATAAAAACGGCAAATTTTAAACAGGGCGGGGCGATGATCATCTGCATCATATAGCCCTTCTTTAATGGCTGGTCCGAATTGTCCCCAAAATGTAACAAAGCCTGGCCAATCATTACGGCTTAATTTATCAAGATCATTCAATATACGTTTTGTAACGGCGGTTCGAATTCTGCTGATTACTGGATTGAATTGTAGGCTTTCGCGGCTAATGTTAAGTGGCAGATCAGAGCTGTCGATGACGCCCCGCACAAAGCGCATCCATGGATACATGAGCCCGTCTAATCCGTCGGAAATGAAAACACGATTAACGTATAGTTTGACGGCGTCTTTGCGTGAGGGGTCGTATAAATCCCATGGGCGCATGGTTGGAATAAATAACAATGCTGAGAATTCTATTTTGCCTTCTGCGCGCCAATGTGACGTTAAAACTGGTTCGTCAAAGCCGTGAGTTATGTGTTTGTAAAAGCTTTGATATTCTTCGTCGCTGATTTCATTTTTTGAGCGTGTCCAGATTGCGGATGCGCTGTTGATCGGGATGCCTTCACCGGAATCTGTTTTATCGGCTGTGTTGAGGAATATTTTCACATTGATATGGTCGGAGTAGGTTTCGATTGTTTGTTTGATTTTCTCATCGATCAGGAATTCTGCGCCGTCATCCTTGATGTCGAGAATGACCGTTGTGCCGCGCTCACCATCAAGAAGAGCGGCTTCCTCAGGTGTGGCTTTATCGACTGTGAATCCTGTTGCGCCGTCTGAAGACCAGACATTGATTGCCTTTGCGCCAGCCTTGCGGCTTATGACGCGGACATGGTTTGCAACCATGTAGGACGCGTAAAAGCCAACGCCGAATTGTCCGATAAGGCTTAAGGGGTCATTGGATTTTTTAGCGGCTTCCATGATTTTGGCTGTGCCGGACTTTGCAATCGTGCCGAGATGATCGGCGAGCTCTTTTGCGCTCATGCCAATGCCGTTATCGGTAATTGTTAATGTGCGTGTTGATGTGTCTTTGTATATGTGGATACGGAAGTTTGAGTTGTCCGCGATAAGCTCGGGTTTTTCGATTGATTGATAACGAAGACGGTCACAAGCGTCGGCGGCATTTGAAACAAGTTCACGAAGGAAAACATCGTGATTTGTATATAACGCATTTGCGACTATATCGAGTAGGCGCGAGACATCTGCGCTAAAATTTTGTTGATTTGATTCTGTTTTCTTTTGTGCACTCATAACTCAATCTCCGTTTAAGGGTATAACCAGTTTACGTTCCATTGTCCGTCCTTTGTTTTTGTATAAACAAAGCGCGTATGCAAGCGATATTCGCCTGCTATCCAGAATTCTATGCGTTCGGGGATAATTCGAAAGCCTGACCAGTTTTCCGGGCGGGGAGGGTTTTCTGTGCCTTCAAATTTTTTTGTGAATTCTTCTTCGCGTTCTTTGAGGGCGTTTTTATGTTCCATTTCTTGGCTTTGTTTTGATGCCCATGCGCCGATACGGCTAGCGCGGTGGCGGGAATTGTAATATGCATCTGCCTCTTCTTCGCTTACTTTTTCTACAGGGCCGCTGATGCGGA
The DNA here is from genome assembly GCA_045106175.1 of Bdellovibrionales bacterium. Classification (GTDB taxonomy): domain Bacteria; phylum Pseudomonadota; class Alphaproteobacteria; order Micavibrionales; family Micavibrionaceae; genus TMED27. The sequence continues at coordinate 33,297 of JBGCEF010000003.1, read as the reverse complement.
TTTGTTTTTCTAAGGACTTCCAATAGAATAATGTTTCTGCATAAGGGTTTGTTTGAAGCGCTTGTCCTTTTCGGCTTTCGTAATTTGTGTAAAACACAAAACCGTTTTCATCGTGTTGTTTTAATAACACTGTTCTTACGGATGGATGACCGTTTTGGTCGACGCTTGATAAAAACATTGCGTTTGGATCGTTAATTTCACTTTTTTCGGCTTCTTTTAACCATGCTTCAAATAGCGGAATTGGCTGGCTTCCATATATTTTTGTAATTTCTTGTGACATTTTTTCTCTTTTTTGCGAATGGTTTTTTGTAGTGGCTGCGTATTTCATTGTGACTGCGTAAGAATATAGAATTTCGTCATAACATCGCAACTGTATGAAAGGGTTTGAGATGAATAAATTGGTTTTATCAGCAGCTATGATTGCTGCGCTTGGTTTGGGTGGTTGTGAAACTGCGCGACAAAATGGTGTCGGAAAGCAAGAGGTCGGTGCGCTTTCAGGTGCTGTTATTGGCGGAATTTTGGGTTCTAAAGTTGGCGGTGGTAACGGTCAGCTATGGGCGACGGGTGCAGGCGCGGTTATTGGTGGATTGTTGGGTAGTGAGATTGGAGCGTCTTTGGATCGTGCAGATATGGCTATGCTTAATGATGCTAGCCTGAGAGCTCATTCAGCGCCGATTGGTGAGAGAGTATCTTGGAATAACCCTGATTCAGGAAATTATGGTACTGTGACGCCAAAGCGAGAAGGAAAGAGCAGTTACGGTCGTTATTGTCGTGAATATGAGCAAGAAATCTTTGTTAATGGGCGCAGTGAAACAGCCGTTGGAAGCGCTTGTCAAAATAATGATGGGACGTGGGAAATTATTAGTTAGTTACTGATCATCCATGAAAGAAATTTCTGATATGTCTTTTTGATCCAGTGGTTCTTCTTTTTCTTCGTGGGGTAGTGATAAAATCAAATCATACAGTTCTTTTATTAAGAGCGCTGCCTCACGCGTTTCTTCTTCGCGCCTCAATATATCAATCAGTGTTTTGAGATTAACATCTTTTTGAGCTTTTTTTACGGCGATGATCTCGCGGTGCGTTTGACGAATGGCTAACCATGGCAGAGATTTAATTTCTGCGCTGAATATTTTTGATTGTGTTTCTTTTGATGTTTTAGGGTCGTTTGTAATTTGTTTTGCGACTGCTATTAAAGCTGGTGCACAAAAGCCGCTTGGCTTGCCTTTTATAAGAGAATGGCATGAGTATTGAGCCGCTTTGAAAAAGGGTTCAGGATTTGTTTCGTCTCCAAATTCTTCTTGGAGGTATTCAAGGCTTTCAAGGCAAGATAGTTTGTGTTGCCTGATCTGAGCGTCTTGATCTGCGAAGGCATTATATCCTTCGTAAGTAACGCCCACAGGTGGGTCGACGTTTAAGATATCTGCTAGCATATGTGCGTATGTTTTGTTGTAAGCGTTGTCGCTTGCATAGATTGCAGCACCAATGATATGCGCGATTGGTACTTTGCCCCATGCCATTTCCTGAACGTTTTGTATAAAGCTTTGCCAGTATCGTATTGTATTTTCATCCATTGTTTCGATGACTTCACTTACAATTTTGAGTGACTTTTCAATGTGATTGTCATTTCTCATTGTGCTTTCAAAATCTTTTATGATCATTTGCGTTGTTTCCATCATGACGGGAAACGGATTGGACTTTGCATCGTAATGAATCAAATTTTCGAAACAGGCCATTGTGCGTTCTTTTGCAATGTTCTTTAGAAAGCCCTTTTGTGCTTTTGTTTCATGAAGGCTACCTGTGAAAATGTCGGCGAGCATGTTTCTTGATGCTTGTTGATCTTCATTCCAGTTTGCTGAGAAAATATCATCATTGCGTAATATGAATTCCTCTCTGTTGTTAGTTTCATCGTCTATCAAGCTTAAAATTTTCCAAATCAGGCTGTAGAGATCGGTTTTGAGGGATTTTGCGTCACTGTAATGATTAATGTTGATGATTAATGCGGCGGTGTGAAAAATTTGTGATGATAAGCCCATCATCTTTATTTCTTTTGTTTTGATAACCCCCACTAGTGTTGTGGGGCAGCGTTCATTCTTTAGTTTTACTTTGATGATGTTATTTAATTTATGTCCAGATGGCAGCGCAAGTAGTTCTTCTTGGATATTCATTAATTGTGTATCTGTGTTTGCGATGCCCGCAATCATGATAATGAGATCAAGCGTATGGAAATATTCTGCAAACTCTTCACTCACCTCGTCGCAGCATTGTTGCGCTAGTTGAAGCTTTATAGGTTCTTTTTTGTGGGCTTGTTCGATAAATTCGTAAGTCATCTGGACGTCGTAAGTTAAATGTGTAGGATGATACCATCAAGTTTATAAGGATAAAGGTAGATCATTGTGATTGAAAACAATTTTTTAAAAGGTAAGCGCGGTTTAATCATGGGGGTCGCGAATGACCGCTCTATTGCTTGGGGGATTGCCGAGGCAGCCGCGGCGAGCGGAGCGGAGCTTGCGTTTACTTACCAAGGGGAAGCCCTTGAAAAGCGTGTTCGGCCTTTGGCTGAAAAAATTGGTGCATCTTTAGTTTTGCCTTGTGATGTGACTGATGAAAAAAGTGTGGATGAGGCGTTTGGCGCGATTGAAAAAGAGTGGGGGCAAATAGATTTTGTTGTTCATGCCATTGCGTTTTCTGACAAGAATGAACTCGATGGTCTCTATTTAAACACGACGCGTGATAATTTTACTCGTACAATGGATATCTCTGTTTATTCATTTACAGCCGTTGCGCAGCGCGCAGTGCCATTAATGTCAGATGGCGGTTCTCTTATTACACTTACATATTACGGTGCGGAGCAGGTAATGCCGCATTACAATGTCATGGGTGTTGCTAAGGCCGCGCTTGAGGCTTCTGTAAAGTATTTGGCGGCGGATCTTGGTAAGAATAATATTCGTGTGAATGCTATTTCTGCTGGGCCTATTAAGACATTAGCGGCAAGCGGTATTGGTGATTTCCGATTTATTTTGAAATGGAATGAATATAACGCGCCATTGAAGCGTAATGTAACGATTGGTGATGTTGGGAATGCTGGTTTATTTTTGCTTTCTGATCTTGGTTCCGGTGTTACAGGCGAGACTTTGCATGTGGATAGTGGTTACCATACCGTTGGTATGCTTGCGGTTGATAGTGTTGCTGAAACGGCTGAGCTTTTACAGAGTATGAAGCCAAAAGAAAAAGACGAAGCGGCTTAGGCGGTTATGATCTGGTTTAAAGACTATAGCGTTGATATTTTACAAGGGATGCGTGATGCGAATATGGCGTCGCATATTGGTCTTGAGCTTAGCGAGGTTGGGCCTGATTTCTTAAGAGGGACTATGCCCGTAGATGAGCGGACCACACAGCCATTTGGTATTTTGCATGGCGGTGCAAGTTGCGTGTTATCGGAAAGTCTTGGCAGTATTGCGGCTTGGATGACGATTGATCCGGATCAATATCGGGCAGTTGGATTGGAGATTAATTGCAACCATATTCGCGCCGTGACCGAGGGGCGTGTTATTGGAACGGCAATGCCGCTTCACACGGGGCGTCGTACACAAGTTTGGCAAACAGATATTACCGAAGAAGCAACGGGTAAGCGTGTTGCGGTTTCGCGATTAACGGTAGCGATCATTGATCATGGGACGCTAAGCGCGCAGAAAGACAAGGTTGTTGTTGGTTCATAGTGCAGGCTTTACACTGGTATCGATAGCTAAAGAATCTTTCAACGCCAAAACAGATTTTGTTATTGGGTGGTCGTCGGGTAAGAATATATCAATTCTACGCCAAAATGCTTCTCTCCATGCTTCTTCTCTTTCATGTGCATTTAAAGTTTTGGTTTTGTGGTTAAATAGTCTCATAAAGCCATCAAAAAATGTTGATAAAGCACTCTGATCTTCTTCGTTTATGAGTTTTTGTGACATTTTGCTCATATGAACCAAGACTCCGATATCTAATCTATCTGAATTAAGCCCATAAGCTTCATAATTGTAATCGCCCATGAGTGTTCTGCATAAATTTGCTGCAACAATAATTTTTGCTTGAGGGTTTCTTTCTGCAAAATCTTGAAGGGTTCTATCGTAACTTTCCTTTGATGTGTGAATATCTCTTTTGAAGTTTTTGAAGACAACTTGACCAGACCTGCTTTCGCTTAAATCAAAGTCACCTGTTACGGTATCTTTATTTGGAATTTGTAGGGCTTTAGCGGTTTTATTCACTCTAGAGAAATGCATTGCAATGGCGCCTAAGCTTTTACCGCTATCTTCATCGCCGTTTAGATCAAGGGTAGTTTGTTGATCAGGGCAAAACCTTTGTAGAAGTCTATCAAGTTCATGAAATACTTTTATGTAGCTTTCTCTTGAATTCGTATAAATAGACACTTTTTGCATGATGCCTTTAATATCTCAGTTTATTACATTATGTCAATTAAATAATTTCCTTAAACCCACTGTGCATCCAGCGTTCCTCATGTTAAAACAATCACATGAGTGGAAATCGATTTGGAACTTTATTTCAGTATATAACTTTTGGTGAGAGCCACGGGCCCGCGATTGGTGCGGTTGTGGATGGGGTGCCGCCGCGCATTCCTGTTGATGAGGCTTTTATTCAAGGATTTCTTGATCGTCGTAAACCGGGCCAAAGCCGTCATACAACGCAGCGTAAAGAACCAGATACGGTAGAGATTTTATCGGGTGTTTTTGAAGGGCAAACGACAGGGGCACCGATTGCATTGCTTATTCGTAATCAGGATCAAAAATCCAAAGATTATGGTGATATTAAAGATAAGTTTCGCCCTGGGCATGCGGATTATACGTATCATGAGAAGTACGGTATTCGTGATTATCGTGGTGGTGGGCGTTCAAGTGCGAGAGAGACGGCGAGCCGTGTTGCAGCAGGTGCGCTTGCGCGGAAAGTCTTATCTTCACAGATTTCAGATGATGTTAAAATTCGTGCCGCTGTCGTTCAGGTTGGAACCGAAAAATTGCCTTTTACATCCGATGATGATCGTTGGGATTGGGATGCGGTTGATCAGAATCCATTTTGGTGTCCAAATAACGATGTTGCAGAAGAGTGGGCCAAATATTTAGATGGTGTGCGTAAGAGCGGATCATCCGCTGGTGCGATTGTTGAGGTGCATGCCAGCGTTATTCCGGTTGGGCTTGGTGCGCCTGTCTATGACAAGCTTGATTCTGATATTGCAAAGGCCATGATGAGCATTAATGCTGTTAAGGCTGTTGAAATCGGTGCTGGATTTGATGCAGCGATGCTTTCGGGTGTTGAGAATGCAGACGAAATTCGTGAGGACGGGTTTCAGTCGAATAATGCAGGTGGCATTTTGGGCGGTATTTCTACAGGTCAGGATATCGTTGCGCGGGTTGCTTTTAAACCGACAAGTTCAATTTTAACGCCTGTTAAGACGGTTGATAAAGACGGAAATGAGACAGATATTATTACTAAAGGTCGTCATGATCCTTGTGTGGGGTTGCGCGGTACGCCAGTTGTTGAAGCGATGATGGCTTGTGTTTTGGCGGACCATTGGTTGCGTCATAAAGCGCAATGTTTATAGGATATATTGAATGCCCAAGAATTTTAAAAACCGCCCTTTGTACGCACAGAGCCTTCCGCAAGAAATCACGAAGCCAAAATTAAAGTGGAAAATCTTTCCGTTGATTTGGTCAACATTGAAACGAACAGCAACTGTTTTGGGTTTTTTCGTTTTGATACAGATGTTTGTTGTTTTGTTTATTGTGCTGCCTGCTTCTTTATCAACGAAAGAAGCGGTTAGTTTGCCTAAAAAAATGGTGCTTTATTTAGAAATTAAAGGTCCTTTAAACGAGGTTTATATACCACAAGGCTTTGCGAGTGCTTTTGAACCAGAACCATTAACGTTAAAACAGACTGTGGACGCCCTTAATAAAGCGGCTTTGGATGAACGTGTAAATGGGTTGCTTGTGCGAATTAAGAGCGCGTCGATGGGTATGACGCAAGCTTATGAGCTCAATCAAGCGTTAGATGCGTTTAAAGAAAGCGGTAAGTTTGCACATGTTTATTCATCTTCTTATGGGGAAACTGCACCGGGCCTTGGGGCGTATGCGTTTATTTCTAATTTTGATGAGATATGGATGCAGCCATTGGGCGTTGTTAGTATTACTGGGCTTCATGCTTATATGCCCTTTATGCGTGAGCTTTTAGATAAGATTGGGGTTACGCCAAATTTTTTCCAAAGAAAAGATTATAAATCGGCTTATGAGAATTTAACGCATGCGCGTATGACGCCTGAAAATCGTGAGGTGATTACGCGGTTAATTGGTGATATTCGCAGTGATGTTTTGAATGTTGTTCCCGCGAATTTAGAGATGGATCAGGATGATTTTGATCGTTTGGTTAATGATGGTTTGTTTACAGCTTCCGCGGCAAAGGAAGCGGGTTTAATTACGCATGTGGATTATGCGGATGTATTGGTCGGTAATATTAAAGAAGCCGTGACAGGCGATCGCGAGGCTGATGATGATTTATTTGTTGGGATGAGGCATTATGCGATGGATGCTCTTAAGCCTAAGGCGATGGGTTCTAAAGGTAGTAAAGTCGCGCTTGTCTATGCGGTTGGCACGATCATGCAGAGCTCAGGGAGCAGCGTTCCGGGTGCAGCAAGCAATGTTGCAGCGGCAGAGGATATTGCGCCAGCTATTTTAGCGGCGGCCAATGATGAAGATGTGCGCGCGATTGTTTTACGCGTTGATAGTCCTGGGGGCTCTCCTGTTGCATCGGAGAGTATTTTACGTGCGATTGAAAGAGCGAAGGACAAAGATAAGCTTATTATTGTTTCTATGGGTGCAACGGCCGCATCTGGTGGGTATTGGATTTCTGCGTATGCTGACCATATCTTCGTGATGCCGTCTACTGTTACGGGATCGATAGGAGTTGTTGGTGGGAAGTTTGCTTTTGATGGTCTTTTTGACAAGGTTAATGTGAATTGGGATGGCGTGCAGTGGGGGCGTAATTCGGGGTTATGGTCCATCGATAGTGCATTTTCGAAATCTGAAGCTAGTCGCATTAATGCGATGTTGGATGCGGTTTATGATGGGTTTATTACGCGTGTTGCCAAAGGACGAAATATGAGCGAACAAGACGTTGACCAAGTTGCGGGTGGACGTGTGTGGAGCGGTGCGCGGGCCATTGACGTTGGGCTTGCGGATCAAATTGGTGGATTAAATGATGCGCTTGATTATGTTGCGGTTGAATTAGGGAAGGCTGATCGAAGTGATCTTAATGTTGTTATTATGCCTGAACCCAAAACTACATTAGAGCAGTTTTTGGAGTTGGTTGAGGGGCATGCTGTGTTTGCTAATGTTATGCGTCAAAACAAAACTTTGTTTGATTGGCTCCAACCTCTTAATGAGGCTGTTGTGCAGGTTCAAAATCCACATGATTTTATGGTGATGGAACAGCTTTCTGTTCAGTAAATAATTCTTGTAACACCGCATACACGTCCTGATAGCTCATAAGAATGTGGTCAGGGGTGTAGCCTTTTTCGATGATAGCAACTGCAGAATTAACCGCATATGCGATAGGGACGATTTTTGCGGGGATTAGCTCTTTTTGAGCCTTTTGCGCGGCGATGATGTCTTTGTGGCGGTCGCCTATAAACCAGATCACATCATCTTTTGTTGGCGTTATTCCAAGCTCTCTTAAGGATACGAGGATGCTTTCCGGGTTTGGTTTTGATTTGCGGATATCTTCTCTAAAGATTGTCACGGGAAAGAATTTGTTTAAGCCGAATTTCTCAACGATGTCTTTGCCATACCCTTTGCCAAGTCCGTTACTGGCTAAAGCCATTGGAATATTTTCGTTTTTTAAGAAGCTGAGAACGGAATAAATACCGGGGCAGGGTTCAACCAACAGTTCAACATCTTTACGCCTTAATTTATGAATAGCGCGATGTACGATAATTGATTTTGCCGGTTTTACGGGATTATCGGGTGGCGGAAGGAGGATTGGCCCTTTTGCTTTGCGATCAAAGAACCACATCCACAGGCGGGAAATCTTAAAGGCGGTGTCGTCTAGCCATTCCATAAGGCCTAACAATTTGGGGTTTAGATGGCGGACTGTGGTTCCGTCCATATCAAAGATTACGACTGTAGGCTTGGGCAATGTTGTCATGATTTATATCATCCTAGAGATGATACGGATGGCGGTCACGGACAAATTTGATTTTTTTGATATTCATTCAGAACAACATTTTAGGATGTGTTCTTTTAACAGCCCTGCTTGTGTGTATTGTTCGTGTGTTTGTGCGTGATCTTGAAAGTTATCGGGCAGATGCAATGTTTTGATTTGGCAATTTTTTGTTAGGTTTTCTTGTGATACGAATTTTAGAACGCTGCTGGCAAAACCACCGCTTGAGCCTTCCTCTATTGTCACAAGTGTTTCATGTTTTTGTGTAAGGTATTTGACGAGGTCAGTGTCTAAAGGTTTTGCGAATCTTGCATCAGCGCATGTTGCGTTGATGTCTTGTGCGGCGTTAAGGGCTTGCGTTAGACGTGTTCCGTAACTGAGAATTGCAATGTCCTTGCCTTTTTTGATGATACGCCCTTTGCCGTGCTTTATGGGCGATGATTGATGATCTGTTGTTAGAACTGTTCCTTCGCCTCTAGGATATCGTAAGGCGATTGGGCCATCATTATATGAAGCGGCGAATGATACCATGGCGTGCAATTCGTTTAGATCGCTTGGCGCCATAAGTGTCATATTAGGAATGCAGCTTAGAGCGGCGATATCATAGCTTCCAGCGTGTGTTGCGCCGTCTGCGCCTACAAGGCCTGCGCGATCTATCATGAAGCGCACGGGTAGATTTTGTATTGCGACGTCGTGAATGATTTGGTCATAAGCGCGTTGTAGGAATGTTGAATAAATCGCAACGAATGGTTTCATGCCCTGTGCGGCTAGGCCTGCGGCAAATGTAACGGCGTGTTGTTCGGCTATGCCGACATCGAAGAAACGATCGGGGTAATGTTTTGCGAATTGATCTAATCCTGTTCCATCGGGCATGGCGGCGGTGATTGCGACGATGGCTTTATCATCTTTAGCGTCTTTGATTAACTGGTCGACGAAGCCCTGTGTGTAGGTTGGGTTTTTGATGTATGATGTTGCTTGATTACCGCTAATAATATCGAACTTTTTAACGCCGTGCATTTTATCGGAGGCACGTTCAGCGGGAGAATAGCCTTTGCCTTTTTGTGTTTGTACATGGATTAGAAGTGGTTTTCGTTTAGTGTCTTTCTTTGCGGCCCGTAATGTTTTGAGAAGTTTATCAATATTGTGGCCATCGATTGGCCCCTCATAGCGCAGTCCCATATTTTCGAAGAGATTTTTTTCTGTGCTATTCTGATTGGTCAGTTCTTTTAAGGCGCGGCTAACCCCACCAGTGGGTGGGGCGATGGACATTTGGTTGTCGTTGAGAATTATAATTAAGTTTGTATCAGTTTCAGCTGCGTTATTGAGGGCTTCGAATGCCATGCCAGCCGATAGTGCGCCGTCGCCAATCACAGCGATTGTATGGTTGTTTTTTCCGGAGAGTTTTGATGCAGTTGCCATGCCTAATGCGACTGATATGCTTGTTGAGCTGTGTCCTGCGCCGAATGGGTCAAATTCGCTTTCGCTTCGTTTTGTGAAGCCAGATAGTCCATTTTTTTGTCTGAGTGTGTGAATTTTATCTTTGCGTCCTGTTAAGATTTTATGCGGGTAGCATTGATGGCCTACGTCCCAAATGATTTTATCTTCGGGGGTGTCAAAAACAGCATGGAGAGCTGTTGTGAGTTCAACAACGCCTAAGCTTGCACCAAGATGTCCGCCGATTTTTGATACAACTTCTATTGTCATTGTGCGCACTTCATCAGCGAGCTGTAAGATTTGTTGATCTGATAGTGTTTTGATGTCTGATGGATTGTTGATGTGATCCAACAGCTTTTTATTAGATATATCGATTGGTGCGCTTTTTGGGCTCATGTTTGTATTACTAGCCTAAGGCGTATGTGCTGCGCAAAGTTTTTCTGTAAAAGTTATTTACATAATTTATTTAATGTTTTATTGTTTATTCGTTAAAGGAATTAGTTATGGGCGATGATGAAAAATTACCAGCTGATGAAGACCATTATGGTGGTGAGCTTAGTAGAAATGATCCTAATCATCCTGCGAATTTAGCGGTTTCGGCATTAGAAGCTCGTCTTAAGCAGCCGCCCAGTGGTTCTGTTATAAAACCTAAGATTAAGCCTTTGCCGATTGTACGCATGTTTGAAGGGAGAGATACTTTAGGTGTTCTTTTTCCAAATCTTAGTGTTCTTGGGGCGAGGGTTTTGAGAACATTTAAGGATCGTCCGGATTTGCTTTCATTAGCAGCACATTTGGACGATTTGCAGATGAAAATAAGACTTAAAGAGATTTCAGCGGATCAATTTGAAATATCGCCGTGTCAAAATACTGGGGGGGGGGTATCAGATCCCCGTGTTGTTAGCGAAGATGTTCTTGATTTAACCCTTGGGCGTTAAGCGCGTCGTTGTAGGACGTAGTCGGCTAATTCTTCCAGCATGTTTGCGCGACCTTCGAAGATTTTTAGGTGGCGTTTGGCTTGGCCTACTAGCATTTCTGCACGGCTTCTGGCAGCGTCTTTACCCATAGTAGACACGAATGTTGCCTTGCCTGCTTCTTCATCTTTGCGGGTATCTTTGCCGGTGTCTTGTGGGTCGGCTTCGACATCTAAAATATCGTCTGTGACCTGGAAGGCAAGGCCAAGGTCATAGGCGTAATTGCGAAGGGCGCGGCGTTGCGCGTCTCCTGCCTTACCGAGTATGGCTCCTGCTTCACAGGCGAATGCCATGAGTTGTCCGGTTTTCATGCGCTGAAGGCGTGAGATTTCACCAGCGTCGAATTCGACAGATTCGTCTTCGGCGATAAGATCAAGCATTTGCCCCCCAACCATGCCGTGTCCACCAGCAGCAACGGCGAGTGTGCGAACGAGTTCGGTTTGTACGAATGGGTCTGGGTGTGTATCTGGATCGGCGAGAACTTCGAATGCCAATGTCAGAAGTGCGTCTCCCGCGAGAATGGCTGTGGCTTCGTCGTATTGCCTGTGCACTGTTGGTTGTCCACGACGTAGGGAAGCATCATCCATAGCGGGAAGGTCATCATGGATAAGGGAGTAGCAATGCATGAATTCAATTGCGGCGGCAACGCGGCGCGCGCGTGAGCTATCGACATTGAATAAAAAGGCAGCATGGATAGCCAAGAAAGGGCGCAGGCGTTTTCCACCGTTTAGTGTTCCGTGACGCATGGCATCATAGAGCGGGGCTTCGGCTAAGTCGGTGTCGGGAAGGAGGCGACCAATCGTGCGATTGACTGCGTCCGTAACTTCGTCCATAGCGGATTGCAACTCTGGGCTGGCGTCTCTAGGGCTTGGCATATAATTTCCTTATTCTGCGTCTAATGGCTGTGTTGATAGGGAGCCATCGGATTGGACGGTGATTTTTTCAATTTTGGCTTGGGCGTCTTTTAACTTGGCTTCACAGTGTTTTTTGAGGGCGATGCCACGTTCATAGGCGGTAATGGATTTTTCGAGTTCAGTTTCACCTGCTTCTAAACCTCTAACAATATTCTCTAATTCACCGAGAGCTTGTTCGAATGAGAGGTCTTTAATTGCGGGTTCTGACATTTGGTATCCTTTTAACGATGAAATTGTATGTGAGAAAGTTATATGGCTCAAGTGCTTTTAAACCAAGCCTAGCTTTTGTTCTAAAACACCGACGAACATGTGTCCTAATGTGATGTGCATTTCTTGGATGCGGCCTGGGTCGGTGTGTGGGACTTTTATAATGATATCGCAGAGGTCGTTCATTTTACCGCCGCTTTCACCCGTAAATCCAACGGTGGTCATATCCATGCGTTTTGCTTTTTTGAGGCCTTTTAGCACGTTTTCAGAATTACCAGATGTCGATAAGCCGATTGCAATATCTCCTTCATAGCCAAGGGTACGGATTTGGCGGGAGAAAATTTCACCAAAGCCGAAGTCATTTGCGCATGCTGTGATAGCGGATGAGTCTAAGGATAGTGATAATGCTGCGATGGGGGAGCGTTCTTTATGGAGTTTGATAGACATTTCAGCGACGATATGTTGCGCGTCGGCAGCGGAGCCGCCATTACCGAACATAATTATTTTATTACCGCGCTTGATTGCGGGGACGGCGGCTTCGATGAGTGCGTTAAATGCATCGAATTGGGTGTCGAACATTTGTTCAGCCACGTTAATATGTGTGTCACGGGTATTGTCCCAATAATCACGGGCGCTGACACCGTCTTTGGGTTTGTGAAATTCGGGCTTTTTTGTTTTTAAATCTACCATTGTTACTCATCATCTGTTTTGAAAATATCGAAAGGACCGGCACGTTTAGGTTCTGGCGCAGTTATAGCGTTACCTGGAGTGTTTTCATCTGTTGTTTTTAAGATAATTGGCTTTTCTTCATTGGCTTCTTTTGCTTTTTTTTCTGCATCTTCAATCGCTATACGTTCTGCTTCTAAACGCTCTTGTTCTTCTAATGCTAGTCTTTCTAATTCTAGTTTTTCACTGGCAAGTTGTTCGCGGTTAAATTGTAATTGATCGTTGGAGAGTTGGAAGCCGATCAATACGTTGTAGTTTGAGCCTTGTGTGCGAGTGTCGGCAGGGATAATTTGGCGCAAAGTTTCAAAGTATAGTTTTTCACTTTCACCTGCATCATAGCTTACGCTTGCTGCAAAAATCTCTTTGGCTAATATTTTGCCGTTTGAATTTGTGACGGCCACGAAGAATGGATAGGTTAAAAATGTTTTTTCATTGCTTGCGCGTTTTGCGCGTGGGCCCAGCATGCTTTGTAGTTCTAGCTTTAAATCAACGGTTACGCTGCGTTCGTTATATTGACAGGTGCTGTTGGCTAAGCTCATTTTTACTGATGATGTTGTATTATCAGTGCTAGGTAATTGACTGGGTTTGAATTCATTGAGACGGCTTAGTTCTTCAACGATTTCAATTTTCGGGCAATTTCCATCTGTTAAAAATTGAGCTTGTGAGTCTTCATTGACACTGTTTGCGGTTGTTAGGCTGCCGAGATTAAAGTCCATGTCGCTTATATCGCGTTTGATGCCTTCGACAGTTTCGCAGCCGCTTAGCGTTATTAAGATGATTGGAAGAGTTAAAAACTTTATAAATGATTTCATTTTTTCGCATCCTAATGCTAAGTCATTTTTGTTGGTTGATATTTGAGCCGATGAAACCTTAAAAAGCAAGCTATGGATAAAAAAAGACCTTTAAAGTTTTTGCATATTGAACAGGTGCTAACCTTATGAGACCCGTAACTCTTTTAGGTATGTCAGGGGCAGGGAAAACACATTTTTCTCAGCGGCTCTCTGATTGGGGGTGGAATCATTATTCTTGTGATTTTGAGATCGCCAAGTGTTTGGGCATTGATGTATGTGTGGATGATTTGTCGGCGCTGTCTGATTTTGTTGGGCAGGTTGGTGATGAAAGCAAGGGTGGGTTGCCTTTGGATGAATTTAAAGTGCGTCAGCAAAAGTATATTGATGCGGAAATGTCAGCTCTTTCGAATATGCCGGTTGATTTGGACAAGTTGGTTAATGATTCTACGGGAAGTTTTTGTGAGATCGAAGATGATGCTTTGATTGCAAAAGTAGCTGCAGATAGTTTGCTTGTTTATATAGAAACTGATGCGGATAGTCATGCAGATGTGATTGCACGCGCGGTTGAGTATCCCAAGCCTTTATATTTCCCTGTAGCTCTTTTTGACGGGTGGCTTGATGATTATTGTTCTAATCATAATCTTGAGGTTGAAGAGATTGAGCCGAATGATTTTTCTGCATGGGTTTTTCCAAAGCTGTTTGAATCGCGTTTACCGAAATATAAGTGTTTGGCCGAGCAATATGGCGTCAAAGTATCCGCTAAAGATTTGCATGAATGTGAGGATGAGGCAGAATTTTTGAGGCTCATTCATGTCTAAAGTTATTACTATTTATACGGATGGTGCATGTTCAGGAAATCCAGGGCCTGGTGGATGGGGGGCTTTGCTTATGTGGAATGGGCATGAAAAAGAATTATGTGGTGGTGAAGCAGAGACTACGAATAATCGTATGGAGATGATGGCAGTTATTGAAGCTTTAGCTGCGCTGAAAGGTCCGTCTAAAGTTGCGTTATATACAGATAGTAAATATGTCATGCAGGGTATGACGGAGTGGTTAGAGGGCTGGAAAGCAAAGGGCTGGAAAACGGCGTCTAAGAAGCCAGTCAAGAATGTTGACCTTTGGCAGAGGTTGGATGAGTCTGTTGCGCAGCATGATGTTGCGTTTCATTGGGTTAAGGGGCATGCGGGTGATCCTGGTAATGAGCGCGCAGATGCTTTAGCACGTGCTGGAATTCCTAAATAGTTTTCATATTTGGTTTATCCACATCGTTTTCCGCATTTTTTTGTATAAAATTTCATTCTTAAGAAACTTTTAAGATTCGCAGCCGAATGTGAAGTTGTAGGGGCGTTGATCCCGATACTCTAAAAGGAGGTTTCCGATGAGCAACAAAATTGAATTACCGTTACCGCCAAGCAAAGATCAATTTGTCGAGATGGAAATATATGCGCGTTTTATGCAGCATCTTAGACGGGTTCCGCACAGGCGTATGGACGTTAAAATTTTATCTAGCATACAATTTACAGCCGATATGTTGGATTATAATGATGCGCAAATTGCCAAAGTGTTGGTTGATTTGGGTCTTCGTGTTGGGCGCGCAGCGTTGCCAATGGATTATATTGAATTTGCCGATGCTAGTTTGATGCGATCCGGATGGGATGTTGGTGGACCGACGGAAGCGCTTTTTTCTTTAAAATCTTTTTGGGATGATAATGGTGAAGACAGGTTTGCAGGATTTAAGCATGAATATGCTATTCATTGCGAAGATACTATAATGGGTTGCGTTTAATCATTATAGCGGCCACGTTCAGGGAGGATATCTCCGTTGTGATCTTGTTGTCTTTGGTCATGATGTGTGCGGCGGTTGTTGCTATTTAACAATATTTCATCCCCACCAGCAGGATTGCGTCCGTTAAAGCCAAACCCGCCTGTCCATTGGGCGAGAAGGTCTTCGAATCTTTCAAAAAATGGTATTTCATAGCGGAATGGTGCGTATTGCCCGTTATGCTTTGACATGACGCTGCGCCAAATTCTTGCTGGCTGGCTTCCGCCCGTGACGCGTTTCATGGAGCTGTTATCATCATTGCCGAGCCAAACGCCAGTTACTAGCCTGTTTGTAAAGCCGATAAACCATGCGTCTCTGCTGTCTTGGGATGTTCCTGTTTTTCCTGCGGCCATTGTGTTACCAAAATTTGCTCCTTGTCCTGTTCCGTTTTGAATGACGCTTTGCATCATTGGCATTATCATCGCGATTGTGCGCGGAGAAATGGCACGGCGGCCGCGCGTTTCGTTTTTGCGTTCGTAATAAACAGTTCCATCTTTTGATGTTATTTTTGTGATCCCGTATGGTTTTACCATAACGCCACCATTGGCAAGCGATGCATATGCGCCAGTGAGTTCAATAGGAGATATTTGATTGGTGCCGAGGGCGAGGCTTAAATCTGCGTTAAGCTCTGATTCAATGCCTAGGCGGCGCGCTATATCGATTACTGCATCTGGTCCAACATCCTTAATCAGGTGATAGGCGACGGTGTTGAGTGATAAGGTAAGTGCTTCTAGTAATGTGACTTCTCCGTAATATTTATGTCCAAAATTTTTGGGGCGATAGCGACCTTTTGTGATGGGTTCGTCCATAATGAGATCACTGGCACTCCATCCATTTTCTAAGGCCGCAATGTATGTCATTGGTTTAAAGGAGGATCCAGGTTGACGTGCGGCTTGGGTTGCGCGGTTAAATTGGCTGACGCCATAATCTTTTCCACCGACTAATGCCACAACAGCTCCATTAGGGCGCATTGTTACGATGGCGCCTTGTGTGATGTTTTGTTTGCCGCCGTCTTTCATTAATGTTGTTTTAAGCGTCTCTTCAGCCGTTTTTTGAATATCAATATTCATTGTGGTTTCAATGATAAGATCATCGCCAGTAGGGCCCAGAAGCTTGTTGGTTTGGTCTACGATCCAGTCGCTATAGTAGCGCTGGGCATTTCCGCTTGGTTTGCGCGGTGGTTTTGGAATGGCGGCGTTGATTTGATTTTTTTCTTCTTCGCTAATATAGCCTGCGTTTAACATGGCATTGAGAACAACTGCTGTGCGTTCGCGTGATCGCACGGGGTTGGCGATTGGGGAATATGTTGAGGGTGCTTTTAGAAGGCCAGCTAGTGTTGCGGCTTCATTAAGGGTGATGTCACTGACTGGTTTTTTGAAATAGAGTTGTGAAGCCGCATCGACGCCGTATGTTCCTCCGCCTAAATAGACGCGGTTGAGGTATGCCTCTAGGATTTCATCTTTGGATAATTCGAATTCCAGCCAGAAGGCGAGCATAAGTTCTTGGATTTTTCGTTTAATCGTTCGTTCGCGTGAAAGGAACAGGTTTTTTGCAAGTTGTTGTGTGATTGTTGATCCGCCTTGCGCAAAGCGTTTTTCTTTTGCATTGACCAGCATGGCTCGTGTTATACCAACCGGGTCCATGCCGGGGTGATAATAAAAACGGCGATCTTCTGTGGCTAGCACGGCGTTTACAAGGTCTTCAGGAACTGTTTCTATCGTCACCTTTTCGCCGACTAGGTCACCGTAACGGCCAATAATGGTGCCGTTCGATGCCTTCACTATGATTGAGCTTTTACGCTCAAAGCTTGCTTTTTCAGTGATGTCGGGAAGTTCGGTTGCATAATAAGCACAGATGGCAACGACAAAAAGCGTGCACCAAAATCCGACCACGAATAGCCATTTGAACGCAAAACCAAGAAATGATTGTTGCTTTTTCTTGTTGTTTTTACGTTTTGACTTTGTCTTTGACGTGTTTGTTTTGTTAGCTTTTTTAGTTTTTTTAGCCATATAGGGGTTGTAACGATATAGCCGTTTTAAATCCAGTGCATTTTTATGTTTACATAATTTTATTTTTAATTTAAGGATAACATTTATTAAGGAGCTAAAATGATTGGTGTTTTAAAAGGCGTTATAAATTTCGCGAGAAATACAAAAAGGGCAATTACGGCTAGTGATTCTGCCCTAGACGAAGCGCATCAGCGTTTATTCGCACCTATTGAAAATGTTCCCGCTAAACAGACCGACATTGGCGTTGTTATGGGCGGCACAGGTACAAGCGGTTTTACGGCTAGGCTTGCGGCGGAAGAATTTCATAAAGGTCGCTATGAAAAGATTATTGTCGCGGGCGGGGCTAAGGTTGTAAAAAACCCAGGGCTTAAGAAAGTTCTGCAATTATTTGACTCTGAAACGCTCAGTCTGCTCGATCCTGAAGATCTTGAAAGTGAGAAGAGCGAAGCAGATTATATTTATGATGTTCTAGTAAAAGCAGGTGTTCCTGAAGAAGCTATTCAAAAGGCGGGCGCAGATAAAAATAACACTGATGAGATAGTTGATTCTGTTTTAAGGCATGAATTTTCCAAATCGGCGCGTTCTATGACTGTTGTTGCCTATGGTCCGGGGGCGCAGCGTATCCGTTCAACATTTAGAATGCAGGCGCAAGATTTGCATGCGGGGGCGCGTGGTCAAGATATTGATGATAAAGCCGCATTTGAAGGTGCTATTGTTCCTATTGTTGCTGGTTTAGGTAAAATGCAACCGCATAATTGGAAGGATTCATTAATTGCCAGATTTTATGTGATGGCAGAAGCGCATAATATGGCCCCTAAGCGAGCAGGGCGCGGTGGCTTTATTGATCAATATTGTCTTGATCCTGAAAGTCATCGAGACAATGAAGATCTTTTAATCGCTGAGTTGCCTGATATGGAGCCGCGCGGTTAATTAGTGTTGATCCAATATCGGTTGCGTGCGGGGAATTGTTCGGTGGCAGGGAGTTCATCTTCCATGACGCCGCCGCAGAATTCAATAACATGTGCAGCTGATTTATTTTCGGGGTCGATTGTGAAAAGTGCGCGCTCTATTCCTAGATAATTGATGATTGGTAGGCCTTTTTGAAGAATTTTTTTGCCGAATCCTTTGCCGCGCATTGATGGGCGTATAACAAAATTGACGTGCCCGCCCCATTTTTCCAAATGCCAGTTGAGGCGGTGACGCACATTAAGTGAACCTATATATTTATCATCTTTAACCATCCAAAGTGCGGTTTCGGGAACGGGTTCGACCCAATCGGCGTATGGTTTGTGTAGATGTCGTTTGCCCTCGTTAAGGTCGCTGATGAAGCTTTCGAAGTTTTCTGATATTTCAGGGATATCGAGGAATTTATAGCGGCCTTCACTATGGAATTCACTTAAGGCTTCGAGATAGCTCTCTTTATGCTCTAATGCTGGTTTGACGAGTTTTGATGCAGACATGCAGATATGATTGTTGTTACCGTTGGATGAAAGTTATAACGCTTTTTTCTAATACATGCAAAACTATCATGCAGAAGTAAACAATATTGATTTATATCAAAAATATGGCTGCAAGCCCCAAAAATGCAAAGAAACCAATAACATCTGTTATGGTTGTTAAGAATACAGTTGAGGCTACGGCTGGGTCTTTTCCGATTTTATCCAAATAGATTGGGATGGTTGCGCCAAAGAATCCCGCGGCGAATAGATTGATGATCATGGCTGCTGCGATAACACCGCCTAGCATTGGAGCGGCGAACCAGAGAGCGGTGATGATCCCTGTAATAGCAGCGAAGGCTAG
Source organism: Bdellovibrionales bacterium (assembly GCA_045106175.1). Lineage (GTDB taxonomy): Bacteria > Pseudomonadota > Alphaproteobacteria > Micavibrionales > Micavibrionaceae > TMED27. The sequence goes on along the minus strand of JBGCEF010000003.1, from coordinate 14,418 downwards.
TCCGTTTAAGGATCCTACGATTGTTTCTTTCCAGATCATACGCCACGTGTTTGTGGTTGATAACTCACGTGTTGCAAGGGCCCGAACCGCGACTGTTAGGGCTTGTGTGCCTGCGTTTCCCCCCATGGATGCGACGATGGGCATTAAAATTGCGAGTGCGACGATTTTTTCGATTGCCACATCAAAAAATGAGATGACGAAAGAGGCAAGGATGGCGGTTATCAAGTTTATGAAGAGCCAACGAAAGCGGGTTCCTGTGGTGGCAAGTGTGGCGCGGTAAAAGTCACCTTGGTCGACACCGGCCATTTTCAGGATGTCTTCCTGTGCCTCGGTATCGATCACGTCGACAACGTCATCGATTGTAACGACACCGATTAAGCGTCCTTCTTCATCGACGACGGGTGCGGAAAGAATATCTTCTCGTCTGAAAAGATGGGCTACGTCTTCTTGGTCCATTGTTGCGGGAACGGATGTTAATTCGGTTAACATGATTTCGTTAATCTTAGTGTTACGTTTGGCGCGTACTAAACGGTTTAACGGAATTTGTCCAATGACGTGATAGGCGGGGTCGATGATAAAGATATCGGAGAAATCATCGGGCAGGTCTCCGCTAGCGGCTCTTAGATAGTCTATTGTTTTTCCTGTGCTCCAAAGTTCAGGAACTGAGACGACTTCGCGCTGCATGAGGCGGCCTGCGGAGTCTTCGGGGTAGCTTAGACCTTCTTCGACGACGACGCGCAGGCGCGCATTCAGTTTGCGGATAATTTTGTTTTGGTATTCTTGATCTAGAGACATGATTAGCTCTAGGGCGTCATCGGACTCTAATTCGGTTATAATCGCAGCGACTTGATGAGCTGGCATGGATGATAGCGTGATGCGTTGAAGTTCTGTATCCATTTCAAGGAAGCAGGTTGGCGATAATGTTTCGCCATACATGTTGAGGAGTTCTTCACGGTTTTCAGTGTCGATTTTTGAAATCAGTTCGGCAGTATCGGCATCACTTAATTCTTCTAGTGCTGTTGTGACTGTATCGGAATCCTGACATTCAACGGCGTCTACAATATTTTTGATATTGTCGTCCGTTAGGTGGAAGAGGGATTCATCAACCTCTGTTTCATTCGCTGTTATTGTTTGTGGTTCTTGTGACATAATTATGACCCTGTTTGTATGTATTTAAACATAGATTTTCATTCATGCACGCAGAAATTATTTTTTCATAATTTTATTGTTTGATTCTAAGTGTTTGTATATAACCCTTGCCATGAGTAATGGTTTTAAAATTGGCGGAATAGAGGCAGGTGGTTTTAACGGCCATAGTGACGGAGGTCATGAAGGTGGGAATAATCCACAAAATCAGGAAGCCATTGAACGTGCAGGGAAGAAAACAAGCGCCTTGATGCGTCATTTTCAAGGATCAACAGCCATGGTTGCTGTTTTAGACTTTATGGCGTCAAAAGGTGTTTATCCCCTGCGGGAGCTTGCCGATCAAATTGGTGGCGGCCATGATTACGTTGATCCTAGACCTTAAAATGTTTTTTTAATTCTGACTAAAGATGCTGAACAACGCGTTGTTTGTTCTCGTCTTTTAGGTCTTCTTCAAATACTTGCGCACCGACGGTTGCAAGCGCAGTGACGTTAACGATTCCGCGTGTTGTTACGGATGGCGTTAAAATATGTACCGGACGGGCAGCACCCAAAAGAAGAGGGCCTATGCTAATGCCTTCTGCAAGAACCTTTGTCATGTTAAACGCGATGTTTGCGGCATCTAAATTCGGCATGATCAAGAGGTTAGCGGAGCCATCTAAGCTGGAGTTTGGCATGATGATGTCACGGATCGATGGTTTGAGCGCGGCGTCTGCGTGCATTTCACCTTCGATTTCAAGCTCAGGATCGCGGCGGCGGATATCTTCATATGCGTGACGCATTTTTACCGCGCCTTCATGTTCGCCTGAGCCGAAGTTTGAGTGTGATAATAGAGCAACTTTTGGTTTGATGCCAAAGCGTTTGACCTCTTCGGCGGCTAATAATGCCATTTCAGAGATCTGTGCGATACTTGGGTTTGGATTGATTTGCGTATCGCAGAAGAAATATGTTCCGCCATCAAGGAGGAGGCCATTCATAGCGGCTGGTGTTTCAACACCGGGTTTGAGGCCGATAACGTCGATTACGGATTTTGTGTGGTGGGCATATTGCCCAACTGTTCCACAGATTAGAGAGTCTGCTTCACCTTTGCGAACCATGAGTGCGCCGATGATGGATGTGTTTGTGCGAACAAGCTTTTTAGCAAGAGCAGGTGTGGCACCTCGGCGTTCCATAATTTGGTGGTAGGTTTCCCAGTAATCGCGGTAGCGTTCATCATTTTCAGGATCAACGAGTTCGAAATCTACACCAGCTTTCATACGTAGGCCGATGTGTTTGATGCGACGGTTGATAACTGCTTCGCGTCCGATAACGATTGGTTTTACGATGCCTTCGTCTAAAGATGTTTGGATGGCTTGAAGGACGTGCTCTTCTTCACCTTCACAATATGCAACGCGCTTTGGATTTTCTTTGGCGCGGTTGTAGATTGGGCGCATCACAAGCTGGCTGCGGATGAAGAATTGTTGCAGCTTTTGCTCGTAGGCTTCGAAATCTGTAATTGGACGTTTTGCGACGCCTGATTTGATTGCAGCTTTTGCAATGGCTATTGGTAGGTCGACGATGAGACGTGGGTCGAATGGTTTTGGGATGAGGTATTCTGGTCCGAATTCCAAGGTTTCCTCAGAGTATACGTTTGCGACCTCGGCAGTTACCTCTTTTCGTGCTAATTTTGCGATGGCTTCGACACAGGCAAGTTTCATTTCTTCATTAATAGCGGTTGCACCAACATCGAGTGCACCACGGAAAAGGAAGGGGAAACAAAGAACATTGTTAACTTGATTTGGGTAGTCAGAGCGTCCTGTACAGATAACTGCGTCTGGTTTTGCTTCGCGTGCTTCGTCGGGCATAATTTCAGGGGTTGGGTTGGCAAGCGTCATGAGGAGAGGTTTTTCGCCCATGCCACCAACCCATTCTTTTTTCACTGCACCCGCTGCTGAAAGGCCGAGGAAGACGTCTGCGCCTTTGAGGGCTTCTTCAAGTGTGCGGTGTTTTGTGTCGTTTGCGAAGAATTCTTTTTGTGGGTCCATGCCTTCGTTGCGGCCTTCGTAGATAACGCCGTTACGATCGCAAACGATGATGTTTTCTTTCTTTAAACCTGCGGAAAGGAGAAGCTTGAGACATGAGATTGCAGATGCACCTGCGCCGTTTGCGACAAGTTTGATTGTTTCTGGGTCGCGGCCGGACCATTTGATCCAGTTTGTGAAGGCTGCGGTCACTATGATTGCTGTTCCATGTTGGTCGTCATGGAATACAGGAATATTCATTTGTTCTTTGCAACGGCGTTCGATTTCGAAACATTCGGGAGCGCGGATATCTTCTAAGTTTACGCCACCGTATGTTGGCTCTAGTGATGCAACGATATCTACGAATTTTTGGATATAGGCTTCTGCGTCGTAATCATCAGCTTTGATGTCTGTTTTCATATCGACTTCAACGTCAACAGAATCGATATTTGCGAATTTTTTGAAGAGAACTGATTTTCCTTCCATGACAGGCTTAGAAGCCAGTGCACCGATTGAACCAAGGCCAAGTACGGCTGTTCCTTCGGAGATAACAGCAACAAGGTTTCCTTTAGCAGTGTAGTCGTATGCTTTTAGTGGGTCGGCAGCGATTTCTTCACATGGGACGGCAACACCCGGTGAATAGGCGAGCGCCAGATCACGTTGAGTAGCAAGCGCGGTTGTTGGTTTTAAAGCAACTTTACCGGGGAGTGGAAGGCGGTGATAATCGAGGGCATCCTGACGGAATGCTGCTTGTTTTTCTGCTTTTGTCTTATCATCTGACTTGCTGTTATCTTGTGCCATGTTTGTATCTCTTTTTTGGATGTCTGTATCTGTTATTCAACGCCGCAAATCTTGCGGAAACCAAAGGTTTGTATTTGTTAACCAATAAAGAGTCTTGTGGCAAGAGGGTAGTTATGGTGCGGTGCGCAAAACACTTTTGTTCTATTTTGTTTTATAAGGATAATTCGAGATCTGTTTCTACTATTGCGCCTTTGTCTTGTAGTTTGTAATAGCCTACGAGATGGCCGAATAAACCAAGGTCTGCTGTTTCGGGGCTCGTGAATGTGGCTCCAGAAAAATCTTCTTGTCGAGGATAATATTTGCCAGGTTTTCCAGACCATCCGTTTGTGTTCTTCCGCCACGCATCAAATTGTCCCCACAATCTAGGGTTATCGGTATCATTTAAGAAGATAGCCATAACATGGCTTCTTGTTGGGTCTGCAGCGTGTTCTAAGATTCTGACTAGCCCAGATGTTCTCAATGATTTTTCTAAGGTTTTTAATGCTGCTGCATTGTCTCTTTGGCTGATTGCCATCAGTGCGCGTGCGTAGTCAACTGGTGTCGTGTTTCCAATGTCATCGCGATTAAGGGCGTGTGATAAACAGTTTGTTGATCCCGCGATGATGGCGGCTTTTTCATCTTGTTGAAAATTAAACTTTACGGCAAGGGTTGGTTTTACCTTTATTTGCGATCTTTTGTATTGTGTAGCGGCTGTTATCACATTGGGATGGCCGTTTGCTATTGCGTGGTTTGTATAGAGATGACCTGATAGTTCTTCCCTCAAAATTAAATGAGGATCATTTTCCTCCAAGGGCCTGCTTATGGGCTTGCTTATGAATGGCCTTGTTAAAATCATACTGTAAACTAGGTATGATTTTTTATTATGTCAATTTATTTGTATTTATCCTTCTTTTAAATGCTTGCAAGGTTAATTTGCTTTTGATAAATAAAGCGCACTTCATCCTGTGCGGTCGTGGCGGAATTGGTAGACGCGCTAGACTAAGGATCTAGTGGGATAATATCCCTTGGAGGTTCAAGTCCTCTCGGCCGCACCATTTTTCTTTATTTTGATATTTTTCCTGCAAGATAATATTAGATGTATGAACCTCCGCATTTTTTAAGAGTATGAACAATGCCTGTGGCATTGCTTCGCGGTTTCAGGTTTTGTTGAGTTAGTTGAGTGTTTGTTTTTAGCTAAAACAAAAAGACGCCCCGTGAGGAGCGCCTTTTAGAGAGAGAAACTTAATTTATGAAACGTTTTTGCATTTCTTTTTATGCACGAGCAGTAACGCCTTTGATAAGGCCCGTAATTTCTTCTACGCTCATTTTGTAATGAATTTTTGCTAGTACATCGCCGGTTTTGCTATCGATCAGTTTGATAACGCCTGTTGGTGGTTTGCCATCACCAGCGGGAAAAGCTGATGTCACATCATTTTCCATGGCTGTTTTTTTGCTGGCTGCTTTTGTTGTGTCGTCAGTTAGATCAAATTTGACCAGTGCAAACTTTGCTTTGGTATCTTCATCGAGGTTGTTCATGACCTCTTCCATTTTTGGAGCAAGGATTTTACATGCGCCACACCAATCTGCGTGGAATTGCACTGCTTTTGTTGCAGGTGCTTCTATTTTCTTTTCCATCATTGCTTCTTTTTCCATGGCGTGTGCGCTTGGAATAATTTGGGGTGCGATTGCGATTGCTGCAATGGCTATGGCTGGAAGTAACTTTTTCATTCTATGGTCTCCATTTTTTAGTGCGGATATATTTTAGGTCCGCGACGTTATATAACTAATGCTTAATTCGTGGGGTTTTTGGATTAGTTACATATTTTTTCAAAAAAATATTTTTTTGTTTTCGTGTTTTTTGTAAGTAGATATATGGAGTTTAAAAAATCGACAGATTTAGTTGCTTATGAAGATGCGCTTGAAGCTATGGATGTGCGTGTAGCTGATATTCGTGCGGGTGAAGATGTTGAGCAAGTTTGGTTTTTGGAGCATCCGTCACTTTATACGGCGGGAACCAGTGCAAAGCATGAGGATTTGTTAGAAGAATCCAAGTCTTTCGGGTTTCCTATTTTTAAAAGTGGGCGAGGAGGGGAACATACTTATCATGGGCCGGGGCAACGTGTAGCTTATGTTATGCTTGATTTAAAGCGTAGGCAGGGTGTTCCGGATATTAAAAAGTATGTTTGGCAGCTTGAGGAATGGATTATTCAAACATTGTTAGAATTCGGTGTAACGGGTGAGAGACGATGTGGGCGTGTTGGGATTTGGGTTGTTATGCCTGATGGATCGGAGAGTAAAATTGCGGCGATTGGTGTGCGCGTTAGACACTGGATTACGTTGCATGGGATTGCGATTAATGTTGATCCTGAATTATCGCATTTTGGTGGAATCGTTCCGTGTGGGATATCCGAGCATGGCGTGACGAGTTTGAAGGCGCTTGGTGTTGATGTGTCAATGGATGAGTTGGATGAGGTTTTGAGAAGAGAATTTGAGGCGGTTTTTTAACTTTTTTATTTACATAAATATTTTTTTGTAGTAATTAAATGTTTATGTATACAGGAAGAAAAACCGAAGATAGTGCAGTGACTTTAGAAGAGTTGAATGTTTTGATTTCTTCACTGCGTGCTTGTGCGGACAATATGCTTTCTAAGCCCATTGCGTATGGTGGTATTTTTGCGGCATCTTCAAAACCAAGCAGGGATGCAATTACTTCTTTTGATCAGAGGGGCATGGAGCAACTTGAGCGTGCTTTGGATAGTATTGTATCTGCAATTGGTGATGTTCAGTATTTCGCAGAACAATCAATCGCGGATGTCAGGAGTGGAACTCGTACTATTGCTACAGGCCTTTCTGACACACTTACTAGAAATGAGAGGCGCAATGGACTAACTTTGTTGATTGCTAGAAATATTTCTTTTCATCCTGATGATGTTTCTACACCATTTGTTCAACAAACATTTGCTTCTGGTTACTATGGCGTTGTTCGTGATTTGTTGCGTTTCAGAAATGCTTTAGATGCTACTGAGAATAACCATAATTATGGTGTTGAATTTTCAGCTTTAGCGGAAAAATACCCTATGATTTTAGATACCTTTAAAGATCTCAATAATGCTGCTTTGAGCTACGTAACGGATCAGTTTGAAGATATTACTGGTTATTCTTGTCGTTACCGCGGGTTTAGGGATTTTGATTCTACTAGGCTGGTTAATCCGCAGCTAGGTTAAACAAACGGTTTTCGATGTGGTTTGCGATGAAGGCGGTTATGTCCGTGATGTGGGATTTTAGTTGGTTGTAATTCGCGTTTCGTTCGTTTGTTTCTTCATTCATGTAAAGGGCTTTATTGATTTCGATTTGGATCGAGTGATAGCCGCTTGTGGGATTTGAGTATTTCTCAATTAATTCAACGCCTTTGAATGGATCGTTGATTGTGACGGTGTAGCCTAAGCCTTTGATGAAATCTCGTAGGGCGCGTGTGAAGGCAGGGTCGCATGTTGTGCCATCGCGATCACCAAGAACAAAATCGCTGGGTTTTGGTTTGTTACCCATTAAGCTGATGACTTGTCTGGGGTAGGCACTGGCAGCGGGCATTGAATGGCAATTTACATGCCAAGCTTGGCCGAAATTGTAATGTGCGGTTTCAATAAGGTCTGCAAGCGTATTGTGATACGGGCGATAGTATCTTTCGATTCTATAGATAATTTCTTCGGATGTAAGGTCACGATTATAGATGGGGATACCGGGGCGTACGAGGCGGCGAATTAAGCCGATTCCTGCGTGGGATCGCGATGTTGGGTTGATGTCAAAATCACCCATCCATTCTTCTTTTAGCAATTCCATATCGATGTCATCATGCTTACGGTTTACATCGACATAGCTGCGTGGGAAATGCGCACATAAATAATGCGCGCCGTGGTTTGTGCATTCATTAAAGAGGTCATCAACATGGTTATCTTCTGCACGTTCAAGCGTTAAACGATCACAAGCAAAGTCGAAATCATCGGGGTAGTGATTTCCGCTATGGGGGGAGTCAAAGATAAGTGGCTTTATCTCTGTTTGGGGAGTTTTTGGTTTTTGAATGGATAGAACGCTTTTCATGCGGTTATTAATGCATTATTGATATTGGCTTATCAAGTGAGAGCATAAAGGAAAATCAATGCACGATATACGATATATACGCGAAAATGGTGAAGCTTTTGATGCAGCAATGGTGCGCAGAGGGCTAGAGGCGCAGTCGTATGAGGTTTTGCAGATGGATGGTGCGCGCCGTGATGTGCAAACGCAATTACAAGATTTACAGGCGAAGCGGAACGCGGAGTCTAAAAAGATTGGTCAGCTTAAGGCGGCAGGAGAGGATGCTTCTGCTGTGATGGAGGCTGTTGCTTCTATGAAGGAAGAGATGGCGCAACTTGAGGATAAAGAGCGTGCGCTTGCTAGCTCGCTCAACCAGTGTTTAGCGGGATTGCCGAATATAATGGCGGATGATGTGCCCGATGGGGCAGATGAGAGCAATAATATTGAAATGCATCTTTGGGGAGAGCCGCGCCAAGATGATGTGCCAGAACATTATGAGATTGGTGAAAAGCTTGGTTTGATGGATTTTGAGACTGCGGCGAAGATGTCAGGATCGCGGTTTGTTTTGTTGAGCGGGGCGTTGGCACGGATGGAGCGTGCGTTGTCTCAATTCTTTTTGGATACGCATACGGGTGAGCATGGTTATACGGAGGTGTCCCCGCCGTTATTGGTCCGCGATAATGCGCTTTATGGGACTGGGCAGTTGCCGAAATTTGCAGAGGATCAATTTAGCACACAGGAAACGGATCATTTCTTGATCCCGACGTCGGAAGTTCCTCTTACAAACATTGTCGCAGATAGCATCGTTAATGAAAATTCTTTGCCGCGGCGTTATACTGCGTTTACACCAAATTTTAGATCTGAAGCAGGATCGGCGGGACGCGATACGCGCGGGATGTTGCGTCAGCATCAGTTCTACAAGGTTGAGCAGGTCTGTATTACAAAACCAGAAGATAGTGACGCGGAGCAAAAGCGGATTTTGGAGTGCGCGGAGAATGTTATGCAGGCATTAAAGTTGCCATATCGTGTTGTCACGCTTTGTAGTGGGGATACAGGGTTTGGTGCGCGTCGAACATTTGATATTGAAGTTTGGCTTCCGGGGCAAAAAGAATACCGTGAGATTGCATCAATTTCTAATTGTGGAGATTTTCAGGCGCGCCGCATGAATGCACGTTTTAAGCGTGATGGTGAAAAGCAGACGACATTTGTTCATACGCTAAATGGTTCGGGTGTTGCGGTGGGGCGTGCGTTGATAGCCGTTATAGAAAATTATTATGATGCCGCGGACGGAAGTATTATTGTTCCTGATGTTTTGCGCCCGTATATGGGAGGATTAGCGAAGGTTACTAACGCTTAGCTATCTAGACAAAGGTCTCTATGCCAATCTGCGGCGTATGTTTGTAATAAATCAAATTCGGCTAAACGCTCTTCAATGCTTGTGCCTTCAGCATATCTAATAAACTTATCAGCAAGCTCTTCAACGGCTCTGTCGGGTTGGTCTGGGTCGAAACATTCAAATGTGACCGCATTGGTTTGAGGTCTATCTGTTGCGTTAACTGTAGTTTCGTCGTCAACAATTTTTAAAATTCCGCCATCAAAGGTTGCGTCGTGAAAAGGCTCTGCATGAACTGCTTGTCCGTCATCTCCAACCATAAGAGCGACGTCAAGAGAGGTTTCCTCTGCGTAAGCGCTTGTGGCAGCAGTTGCGAGGGCTATGCCCATTAATGATGCTTTTATACTCATAAATTACGTAAATAGATATTTTTTTAGATTTGTGCAAGTTTTTTCTGACAATTCTATTTGAGAGTGTAAGATTTAATTTATGAATACACAGGATATGAATAGGCGGATACGGCTTGTTATGGATTTGCGACGTAAGGGGATTTCTTGCGCAAAAGTCTTAGGCGCGATTGAGCGTGTGCCGCGGGATGAGTTTGTGCCGCGTGAAGTGCGCGATCAAGCTTGGGAAGATATGGCTTTGCCGATTGGCCGCGGGCAGACAATCTCTCAGCCCTTTGTTGTTGCGTCTATGACGGAAGCTTTGAAGTTATCTGATCGTGATAAGGTTTTAGAGATTGGTACAGGGTGCGGTTATCAATCTGCTGTTTTATCGCGTCTTTGTCGTCGTGTTTATACGATTGAACGCCACCCGCCATTATTAGATCGTGCAGAGCGTAAATTTGATGATTTGCGCCTGCGTAATATTACGGCGCTGGCGGCGGATGGTATGAAAGGCTGGCCGCGTATGCATGGTATTGATCAGGCGCCTTTTGATAAGATAATTGTGACAGCGGCGGCACGCAATAAACCGCCGCAAGCTCTTCTTGATCAATTAAAAGATGGCGGAAACATGATTATTCCGGTAGGGGGCTCGGGCGAACAGGTGTTGAAGCTGTATCGTAAGGAGAGCCAAGAAGCTTATTCAGTAAAGGATATTCTCCCTGTGCGATTTGTGCCTCTGTTACCTGATCTTGCCGATGATGTTGAGGTTGCTTAGATTTACTCATGGTTTTTTACAGGTGCGCCAAAAGCATTTTGGTAATCTATTCCCGCTTTTCTTAATGCCCGCTTTTTAATATCAATATTATTGTCTGGAATGCCTTCATCCACATGAATGAAAACCTGTTTTGCAAGAGCTTGAATTCTGCCCTGCATTGCTTGATTTCCTTTTGAGAAAAAGGCGACCTGCAGATCTGGAGGTGTGCCTGTTAATTTGAATGTGTCGTAGCGTTCTGTCATTTTTTTTCTGTTTTAAATCTGTCTAATATTATTTTTGGTTGAAAGTGTTTAAGTGTTACATTTTTCTTTATAGACGTTTTCTGTTGATCTGCGTATTTTATATTTATGAGAGTTCTCTCGATTTTTGTATCAGTATTGGTTTTATCGGCGTGCGTGAGCAGTGGGGGGCGTGGCCCTGCGCCTGTAACGGTTTATGGCACATCACAGGGGCCGGGCAGTAGCGGCGCGCATAATGTTGCACGTGGTGATACGCTTTGGACGATTTCACAACGTTATAATATTGTTATGCGCGATATTGTGATTGAAAATAGTTTAGCTGCGCCGTTTGAATTGACGCAAGGGCAGCGTTTGATTTTACCGCCGCCAAGAGAATATTCAGTGCGCCAAGGTGATAGTGTGTCAACTGTGGCGCGTTTATTTGATGTTAGTGCGAGTGAGATTGTTAGGATTAATGATCTCAGAGAGCCTTATCGTTTGCGTTCAGGGCAAGTTATTCGTCTTCCGTCTGGCGGTGTGCCGTTGAATAAACCTGTTGATGATAATGTAGGGGGGGATCAGGTTGTGTCGCCTGAGCGTGTTATTGAGCTGCAAAAACCTGTTAGAAAACCATCACGGTCTATGCGAAATGTCGTCGATGATGTTATGGGTGATATATATAGCGACAATGTAGCGAGTAAGCCTTCTGATAGTGTTGTTATTAAACCAGGACGCAAACCGAACGTAAAAATAGTTGAAACTGCAAAATCTAAAGTTAAAAAATCTGTTCCAACGCCTAAGCGAGCTTCGTCAAAGTTTTTAAAGCCTACGCATGGTAAAATTGTGTCTGGTTATGGTCCTAAAGATAATGGCTTACATAATGACGGTATTAATATTGCCGCGGCACGTGGGAGCCCAGTTAAAGCGGCAGATAATGGTGTTGTGGTTTATGCGGGTGATGGGTTAAAGGGCTCGGGGAATTTAATTTTGGTACGGCATGATAATCGATGGATGACTGCATATGGTCATTTAGACCGGATTAAAGTTGCAAATGGTGAGGTTGTAAAACGCGGTAGTAACATAGGTACTGTTGGTTCTACGGGCTCGGTTAAAACGCCGCAGCTTCATTTTGAAATTCGACGTGGTACTAAGGCGCTTAATCCAAAACCGTATTTAGAGTAATTTAAGCGTATCTATCGTTTGTTGGTATAGAGGCATCCATAGAAGTAAGTTTTGGTCGGCCATTATTATATGAATAAAAACAAAAATCACTTGGGCGATGTGTGGGTTTTGGCAATGCGTGTGTCTGCGCTGCTATTGTTTTGCGGTCTGTATTTATTAGCGCGTCATAACTTTCGGTCAATGTCATGCGCCTTACTGGCTGTTTAAAATGCATTGTCATAATATTCGTATAATCTTATTTTTATGTAAAGTAAAGCATAACTTGTTTATCAAGCTCATCACGGGCTTGTTTTACGGGCGGATGTCTTTATAGTCCTTAGAAATTCGTCAGAATCATCGTGAAATGGAGTTACCAAGATGTTGATATCTAAAGCGTATGCGCAGAGTGTTGAAATTGCTAGTGATCTTGCAACTGAGCTGCCCGAAGGGCCCGATGCGGCGTCTACTTTTGTATGGAATATGGGGTTGGTCCTTGTTCTTGTCGTATTGTTTTATGTTCTTTTGATTGCGCCTCAGCAGAAGCGTTTTAAAGAGCATAGCCAAATGCTTTCCGAGTTAAAAAAAGGCGATCGTGTTGTAACTGGTGGTGGGCTTGTTGGTAAAATCCATAAGGTTGGCGATAATGACGAGGTTGTTGTTGATTTGGATGGTGGTCTTAAAGTGACTGCGCTTTTATCAACTTTACAGGGTAGAAATGACCCGATTAAGGCTGCGAATGATTCAAAAGCGGATGGTAAAGAGGCAAAAGAATCTAAAGAGCCAAAGAAAAAAGATGCCAAAAAGAAAGCTGATAAAGCTGATTAATTTAAGAATAGAGTAGTTTTATGGTTCAGATTGCACGATGGAAAGTTATTGCCATTATTTTGGTTGTTTTGGTTGGGTTAATGTATGCTTCGCCAAATATAATGTCTCAGGAAAACCGCGTGTGGGCGCAAGAAAATTTGCCAGCATGGTTTCCTAATAAAACCATTAATTTAGGCTTGGATTTACGTGGTGGAGCGCATTTACTTTATGATGTTGATATTGATGTTGTTTTTAAAGAACAGGCGGAGTTATTGCGTCAAGATTTGAGTTCTGAATTACGTAAGGCAAAAATTCAGCGTTCTGGTTTGGGTGTGATTGATGGTGGTATTCGTCTGACACTTAAAAATGCCGATGATGGTGAAGAAGCGCGCAAAATTTTACGACGTCTGCAAAGCGATATTGCACTATCATCAGATGGTGTGGTGATTGAGGCGGTTTTGAACGAAACGGGTCGTAAGAGCGTGTTTGATCAGACGATCGCGCAAAGTATTGAGATTGTTCGTCGCCGCATTGATGAGCTTGGAACGACTGAGCCTATCATTCAGCGTCAAGGTGAAGACCGTATTTTGATACAGGCACCAGGTGCCGATAGTTCTGCTTTGCAGGCTATTATTGGTAAGACGGCTAAATTGACGTTTCATTTGGTTGCTCAGGATGCCACGAAAGCAGGGGTCAAAAATCTGCCATCGGCGGACCAAGGTGGGCTGCGTATTCCGATTGAACGTCGTGCAATGCTAACGGGTGATATGCTCAGTAATGCGCAGCCGGGGTTTAACCAAGGTGGACAACCGGTTGTAACATTTGCGCTTGATCGTCGTGGGACGAAGCGTTTTTGTGATGTGACGAAAAAGCACACGAATAAGCCATTTGCGATTGTCTTGGATAATGAAGTGTTATCAGCGCCAAACATCAATGAGCCTATTTGTGGTGGACGTGCGGAGATTTCCGGCAGCTTTACACTGCAAGAGGTAAATGACTTATCCATATTATTAAGGGCAGGAGCCTTACCGGCGCCGATGAAGGTTGTTGAAGAGCGTACAGTTGGTCCTTCGTTGGGGGCCGATTCTGTTGAAGCAGGTAAGATTGCGGCACTTATTGGTTTGGCGGGGGTTCTTGCTTTTATGGGACTTTCTTATGGTTTGTTCGGACTTTTTGCCAATGTTGCGCTTGTTGCTAATGTTGCTTTAATGTTTGCCGTTTTGTCCAGTTTGCAGGCGACATTGACCTTGCCGGGAATTGCAGGAATAGTTTTGACGATTGGTATGGCGGTTGATGCGAATGTTCTGATTTTTGAGCGTATTCGCGAAGAAATGCGTGCAGGGCGTTCACCGATTTCCGCGATTGATACTGGATATTCAAAGGCGATGGGGACGATTATTGACTCTAACCTAACAACATTAATTGCAGCGCTTATTTTGTTCTCATTTGGAACGGGCCCAATTAAAGGGTTCTCGGTGACGTTAGCAATTGGGATCGTGACGTCTTTCTTTACTGCGATTATGGTTACGCGTTTGATGGTTGTGTCGTGGTTGTGGCGTGTAAAACCAAGTGGGGCTTTGCCTGTTTAAATTGAAAAGAGATTTTTTATGAAGGGTTTACGTTTAGTTTCGGACGAAACAAAATTAGATTTTATTGGTAAGCGTTATGTGGCATTTGCTTTTTCTGCGGTGTTGATTATTGCTTCAATTTTTCTTGTGAGCACGCGTGGGCTTAATTTTGGAAT
>JBGCEF010000002.1:0-14930 GCA_045106175.1 Bdellovibrionales bacterium | reverse complement strand
CATATCAATCTTTTGTGATTTTGCGTTGTCTGTCATATGAGCCCTACATTTATTCAGTAATTTTTTATTAGCGTGCCTAGGTCTCTTCTTAAAAGCAAGAGGGTTCAAGTGACAAACGCTTGATTGATATGACTTATTGCTGTTTTAAAGGTATGTTCTATGGCAAATCATGCATAAATTGCATAACGGAAATGTTTTATTGACATGGCAAAAAGAATCATTTATGATGCATCCAATAAATCAAAAAAATAAGTCGTTAAGACAATACGTAACAGAAATGGGGATGAAGCAATGAGTGTACTTAGTACAGGATCACTCGCGGGCCTCGCTGGCACCGTGGGGAATTTAGAAGCAGGTCAAGGATTGGCCGAATTTAGCAGACAATTAACACGTGGCGGTTATAAGGAAAGTGACACGCCAGATGTGAATTGGGTTTTACCGCCGATTGAAACTTTTGGTTATGCCGCCAATGATTTTTCATCAATAGAACCCGAGGCCAAACATGAACCAAATTGGTTTATACCGGCGTTACATGCAAATGCGCCGCATGCCTTTGAGCTTACTCCTTATTGGGCAGAACCAGCGCATGAAGTAGCGCTTAGCCCGAGGATTGAAGATTTTGAATATTTTGCGAGTGATGTTTCACCCGTTGAACCTGTCGCTAAGCGAGCGCCAGACTGGTTTTTATCAACGTTGAAAATTAATCCAACGCATGAAATGACACCTAGTTATTATTGGAATTAGAATTTTTGTGGGGACAAAAATAGCAGCGAGAAAGACACGGGATTTTATTAACAGAGCACACAGCATCCCGTGTCTTTTCTATTTTTGGAGAATCTAGAAAAAGCACATGAACCATGGGCTTTTTTTTGATATTAAAAATGTTTGCAAATTTGACAAAAGGCGCAGTTTTACTGTAGTTTTAGAGTATAGATAGGATTAAAAAATATGGATAACCACGCCCACACAGAATTATCGAACAGCTCTATTGCTGGTATTGAAAATGCCGATCAGATGCAGGACTCCTTTGTCTATCAGCGTGGACCGGATGGTAAGTTAAATCGTGTTCAAGTGCGAACACCTGGACGAAATACAGCCAGACGCCAACAATATCTGCAACGTGACGATCAAAAGGCATTTGATACTGTGACTTGGTTAGAGCAAATTCGCCAGCATGCCGAGCAACGCGCCACAACACGTTCCAGTAAGGATTATGAAGATTTACGCTTAGAAGATAGAGCACATGGTAATTTTGGACCTCAAGGTATTTACGCTGTACTCACGCTTAACACGTTTTTGGATATGGTTGAGTATCTAAAAGGGGCAGGATTGAAAGATCCAGACATGTACAGACGTTCTGAATTTCAAGCCTTAGACCTACTGCGCCATATTGCCGCAGACCCAGATCAAGTGAATGATTTTATCGCTAGGCATGAGCTTGAAAATGCCTAACGCACATTGATCTGCTTGATCCTTCCACCGGAATTTATTGTTAATGAGATGCCGCGAGTGTTGTCGCGTTTTAGGGCTCTTTGAACATCTTTAACATCTTCTATTTCTTTGCCATTGATTTCTAAAATCAAATCTCCTGCGCCAACGACACGTGATGCAGTTGTACCAGGCGGGGCAGATTTTACAATCACAGCCTGAATGTCTTCACTTGCTATTCCAAATTCAACGGCGACGGCGGGATTTAAATTAGCGATTGTTGCACCATTGAGGATATGACGTTCTTTTAAAAGGGTTTCCTCACGCGGCGGGTCTTCGGGAGGTGCCATGGCGGCGACTTCGAATCTTATATTTTCACCTTGGCGGGCAATAATAATTTCAGCCTTTTCACCCAACGGCACTGTCGCCATGCGGAATTTCATTTCGGCGGGATCACGGATATCACGGCCATTAACGCGTGTGACCACATCTCCGACCTTGATCCCTGCTTTTTTAAGAGGAGAGGATTTGTGCAGATCACTTATGATTGCACCGCGCGGCGCATCAAGCGAGAGGCTTTCGCCGATATCGCTTGTTATGGACTGTGCGGATACACCGAGCCATGGGCGGATAATACCATTATCATTGGTTGCACCTGTTTTTTCCGCAGCAACGATAGAGGCCAGCATTTCACTGGGCACGGCAAAACCGATTCCTAAAGAGCCGCCATCGCGAGAATAGATTGCAGTATTAATGCCGACGACACTGCCATCCAACGCGACGAGTGGGCCGCCAGAATTACCGGGGTTAATGGCGGCGTCTGTTTGGATGAAAAAATTGAAATCATTGATATTAAGCGATGAACGCCCTTGTGCGCTGACGATGCCACTTGTGACGGTTTGACCAACGCCGAACGGGTTGCCGATGGCGAGCACGATATCACCAACCTCAAGAGATTCGCTTGGTTTGAGCGAGACGCTTGGTAATGGTCTGTCGTTTTTAACCCTTAAAAGGGCGATATCAGATGCCTCATCAGATAAAGCCAGCATGGCGTCCAGCTCTCGTCCGTCAGAGAGAACGACGGTAATTTCTTCAGCGCCTCTAATGACGTGGGCGTTGGTTGCAATTAATCCGTTTGGGGCGATAATAACGCCGGAGCCGAGCGAGCTTTCGGCTTGTTTTCGCATGCGTTGACCGAACGGGTTGCGCCCGAAAAATTGTGAAAAGAACGGGTCGTTCATGAAGGGGCTGACAGATCTTGTAACGGTTCTCTTTGTGTAAATATTCACAACAGCCGGTGAGACTTGTTTAACCACAGGCGCGAATGAGAGTTGCATTTGCGCCTGACTTTCTGGTGCGATGCGATCTTGCGCGGATGCCTCGCTTGTAATCAGGGCTAGTAAGATGCAACAAACTTTGGTAAGCGTTTTAAAAATCATAACAATAAATTTATCAATTATGGCACGAAAAACAATACAAGAGATACGTAATCACAAGGGCAATCCTTCGCCGTTAGTTTGCCTGACGGCCTACACGATGCGGGTGGCGCAATTATTGGATCCGCATTGTGATTTGTTGTTGGTTGGAGATTCGATGGGTATGGTTTTGTATGGCATGGATAATACGCGTGATGTTGATTTGGATATGATTATTCGACACGGCGCGGGCGTTGTGCGCGGGGCTAACCATGCCTGTGTGATTGTTGATATGCCATTTGGGACTTATGAGGACAGTGCGGAACAAGCTTTAGCAAACGCAAAGCGTATTATGGACAACACAGGTGCGGATGGCGTGAAGCTTGAGGGCGGTGAGGATTTGGCGCCGCACGTTCGGGCGATTGTCGATGCGGATATTCCTGTGATTGGGCATATTGGTTTATTGCCGCAAACAGCCCAAGATAAAGGCGGATTTAAGGTTCAAGGGCGGACCGATGATGGACGGGCGCAGTTGATAAAAGACGGCAAAGCGATTGAAAAGGCAGGTGCAGCAGCGGTTGTTATTGAAGCCGTTATCGAGGATGTTGCGCAAGACATCACACAAGCGATACCTATTCCAACAATAGGTATTGGTGCGTCTCGGGCGTGTGATGGCCAAATTTTGGTAACTGAGGACATGGTTGGAATCACAGGTGATCATGTGCCTAAATTTGTAAAACAATACGCGCAAGTATCAGCCGATATTGCAAAAGCAGCGGAAGATTATGCGGCGGATGTTCGAAGCAGGCGTTTTCCGTTTGATGAGAATGTTTATAAACCTAAAAAAGGGTGAGATCTTTGCACGTTTTTGATCATCAAGATGCGTTAACCCCTTATATTCAAATGCTAAAAAGCAATGGTAAGCGTATTGGTTTTGTGCCGACAATGGGTGCATTACATGATGGGCATTTATCATTGGTCGAATACGCAAAAAACCAATGTGATCAGGTGGTTGTGAGTATTTTTGTCAATCCTACTCAATTTGCGCCAGGGGAGGATTTTGACGTGTATCCGCGAGATACGAATCGTGATGTTTCGCTGTTGAAATCGATCGGCGTTGATTGTGTTTATTTACCAGACGTATTAGATATTTATCCCAATGGGCCAATTATAACGGTGAAGGCTGGTGACGCCGCCAAGGGATTAGAAAGCGATTTTCGTCCGCATTTTTTTGATGGCGTTTGTACGGTCGTTCATCGTTTATTTGAAATCGCGCAACCTGATATTGCCGTTTTTGGTGAGAAAGATTATCAGCAAATGATGGTCATTCGGGAAATGGTCGAGACACATCATTTAAAGATAGATATTGTTGGCGCGCCGATTGTTCGTGATTCACATGGATTGGCGTTATCATCACGCAATGCTTATTTAAACAAAGATGAGATGGAAATTGCGAGGTGTTTGAACGTTGTTTTAAAGAGTGGTCCCTCAAACGCGCAAACATTGCTTGATGTTGGTTTTGAAAAGATAGATTATATTGAGGAACGATGGGGGCGAATTTTAGCCGCTGCATGGATAGGTAAAACGCGTTTAATCGATAATTGTGAGATAAAAGAGTAATTAGATTATGGCCCATATTGGATTGTTAATACTGCTATTGGTTTTATGCCCTCAAGTTGCACATGCACATGGAATAGGTGGCGCGGGTGGTTTGGCAGCGGGGCTTAAACACCCTGTGTTAGGGTTAGATCACCTTTTGGCGATGATCAGTGTTGGCATTGTGAGCACTCAACTGGGCGGGCGGGCCGTTTGGATGGTGCCTGCGACCTTTGTTTTTGTGATGGGGATTGGTGGTCTTGTTGGTATGCAAAGCTTTAGCTTTTGGGATATCAACGTCATTATCACTATTATTGAACAAGGTATTATCTGTTCGGTTATTATACTTGGTCTTGCGATTGCTTTTGATAAAAAGGTTCCGATTTGGACGGCGATGCTTGCGTGTGGTTTTTTCGGATTTTTCCATGGCTTTGCGCATGGCGTTGAAATTCCAAGCATTACGGTATCCCTGCCCTATATCGTTGGATTTATGACCTCTACCGCGGCATTGCATTTGTTAGGTGTTGCGATTGTTGAGGGGGCAAAGAAATATCAGCATGGCATGGTGGCTTTACGTTACGCAGGCGCAGCAATTTTTGGCATCGGGCTTCATATTGAATATGAATTGATGTCACTGACTTTCGGGTTTTAGGAATATAAACGTTTATAGAGCCGTTATAGCTGTGACAGATTGTAATTATGATTATTTTGAATTGCGACGACTATCTGATGATTTGATTTATCAGTTTGATAGAACGCCTGATCATGATGGCAAAGTTGCTTATAAACGGCGTGATGCGGATTTATGGATTACTTTTCACAATGATTATGGGTGGGTTGCATTTGATGAAGACACGCAAAGCATTATGGGGAGGTCTTGGACTGTACTGCAAATGGACCAAGGAAATCACCCGCCAGAAGGTGAATGGGTGAGTAAAAAGGGCGCGAAATCTTATGTTTACGAATTGGTGTATTGCGCTGCACCGTGATGGTGGTTAGCCAAGAGCACTGATCTCCATTGAAGCGAAAAGATGACCTTCACCCTCTGGATTTGGAGATAGTAATACTCTCACCCCAATATCTTGTTGTTGAAGTGCAAAGCCTGAATTTCCAACACCAGTAACAGAAGCTTCGAATGCGAATTGGCTTTCTGATGACGCCAATACTTGTTTTACTCTTAGAGTATCTCTTGCCCCATTAAATCCTGCGCTTAAGTGTTCAGACTGGGCCTTCAAAAGGTCATTTATTCTTTTACCTGCATCTGTTTGAATTGGTTCGACGTCTTCTATGCCTTTAAATGAAGCAGGATCAGCGAATAGTTTCGCTAACTCCCCCAATCTTTTACCATCGATATCTAGGATAATTTGAGGCCAATCGGATCTTAATTCTGTCATTTTACGCAGCTTTCCTTTCGAGTATTATGTTTATTAGCACTTTGGTGTGATTATGGTCAATAAAAAAGCCCGCAAGGAGCGAGCTTTTTGAATTCTGTTATTTGACTATGATTTAAGCCGCTTTTTCAGCCTGCTTTTCTTTCATCTCTTCAGATGGGCCAACTGGTACATCTTCGTCAGTGAATTGTGTTGGGCCACTATCTTGGCCTTTTGCATTTTCGTCACGATCAACAAGTTCGATCACGGCCATTGGCGCAGCATCACCATAACGGAAGCCAGCCTTAAGGACGCGCGTATAACCGCCCGGGCGGTCTTCGTAGCGTTCAGCCAAGATGTCAAAAAGCTTTTTCGCTTGTGTTTCATCACGAAGCTTTGAGATAACTTGACGGCGTTTTGCCAAGGCTTTTTCAGGATTTGCACTTGCTTGTTTTGCAGCAGTGATGAGTTTTTCTACATATGGCTTAAGCTCTTTTGCTTTTGGAACAGTTGTTACTATCTGTTCATGCTTGATCAAGGAAGCTGCCATATTTGCCAACATCGCCTTACGGTGGCTAGAGGTTCTTCCAAGTTTACGTTGCTTGATACGGTGTTTCATCGTATTTCACTTTCTCCCCACCTTTGGGGCGTTGCGACTTTAATCTGGTAAAGTCATTTTGTTTCATGCGATCCCATACATCGGCTTAACGCATGCCGGACAACTACTGTCCTCTTAGTCTACGAACAAACCTACGGTTTTCTTCGTTTTGTGAAAGGTAAGCTACACTATATGCAGCTTACACGTCAAATTTGGTAATATTTTTCGGCTTCGGCCTAGTTGCGAACAAACCTTCGGTTTGCTTCGCTTACCTTAGAACTGTTGATCGTCTACTTTTTTGACCAACTCTTCGATGTTCTCAGGCGGCCATCCTTCGGTTTGCATACCAAGGTGGAGACCCATATTTGTGAGCACTTCTTTGATTTCATTCAAAGATTTACGACCAAAGTTTGGCGTACGAAGCATGTCGCCTTCGCTCTTTTGAACCAAATCCCCAATGTAAACGATGTTATCGTTTTTGAGGCAGTTTGCAGAACGAACAGATAACTCAAGCTCTTCAACTTTCTTAAGAAGGTTTTTGTTGAATGGTAGCTCTTCTTCTTCTTCCTTCGCTGTTTCAGCTTCCGGCTCGTCGAAGTTGACGAAGACTTGAAGTTGATCTTGTAGGATACGTGCGGCAAATGCCACAGAATCTTCAGGAGAGATCACGCCATTTGTTTCGATTTGAAGTGTGACTTTGTCGAAGTCAGTGATCTGACCAACGCGTGTGTCTTCAACTTCGTATGTGACTTTGCGGACCGGTGAGAAAACAGAGTCGATCGGAATAAGGCCAACAGGGCATTCTTCGGGGCGGTTTTGCGCCGCAGGGCGGTAGCCTTTACCTGTGTTGACTGTCATTTCCATGGAAAGCTTAGCGCCTTTATCCAATGTACAAATCACAAGATCAGGGTTCATGATTTCGATGTCTGCGCCTGCTTCAATTTGCGCGGCTGTGACTTCACATGGGCCAGTTGCGTTCAAGCGCATTTTCTTTGGACCTTCTGCATGCATGCGAACGGCCAAAGCCTTAATGTTCAAAATAATGTCTGTGACATCTTCACGAACACCTTCGATAGATGAAAATTCATGTAATACGCCTTCGATTTGTACGCCTGTTACGGCAGCACCCTGAAGGGATGAAAGCAAAATACGACGAAGTGCATTACCGAGTGTTAAGCCGAAGCCACGCTCTAGTGGTTCTGCGACGACTTTACCTGTGTTGGCACGCTCTGAGTGAGAGATGTCAAGTTTTGCTGGTTTGATGAGTTCTTGCCAATTTTTCTGAATCATAGTTTTTTTCCTTCACCGGGCTCTTAACCCGTCTCTTGGTTTAATTGGCTCCCCGCACAGCGCGGAGAGTCCAAAACTTTAATAAGCTTGCGATTAAACGCGACGCTTTTTCGGTGGACGACAGCCGTTATGTGGAACGGGTGTGATGTCATTGATCTTTGTGATCGTAAAGCCGGCGGCGGCCAATCCACGAAGGGATGACTCACGACCTGAACCTGGACCTTTTACAAGAACTTCAAGTTCTTTCATACCATGTTCTTTTGCTTTATTACCTGCATCTTCTGCTGCGATTTGAGCGGCATAAGGTGTAGATTTACGTGATCCGCGGAAGCCCATTGTACCCGCAGACGACCATGCGACTGCGTTTCCTTGGACATCTGTAATCATGATCTTTGTGTTGTTGAACGTAGAGTTTACGTGCGCAACACCGGCCACGATATTCTTTTTAACTTTTTTCTTTGCTGCTGGTTTAGCCATTGTTCAATGCTCCCTATTTCTTCTTACCGGCGATAGGCTTTGCAGGGCCTTTGCGCGTGCGGCAGTTTGTTTTAGTGCGTTGACCACGAACAGATAGATTTGAACGATGGCGGAGGCCACGGTAACATTTCATATCCATTAAGCGTTTGATGTTCATCGATACTTCACGACGACGGTCCCCTTCGATAAGGTACTGGTCAGTGTCGATTTCTGCGCGGATGCGGTTGAGTGTATCTTCATCAAGCTCACCCATACGTTTAGTGAGATCGATACCGAGCTTTTCACAGATTGCGAAAGCGGTTGTGCGACCAATGCCATGAATATATGTCAGGGCGATTGGCGTGCGTTTTTTGTCGGGTACATTGACCCCGGCAATACGTGCCATAGTGTTTTCCTTTCAATTTTAACTGAACCGTAAAAGGCATTTGCCCGCCAGTTCATCAACTAAGAATTCTCTAAACTAGAACTCATGCGCATTTATAGGGATTTTTGAGAATAGGTCAAGCAGTTAATTACAATGTTAATGTTGTTGCATCAGTTGCCAGCTCTTGCATTGAGGCTTCTAGTTCAGCGCGAAATAATATGCCTCTGCTTCCATCTGGGAGTCTTTCATAGCTTAATCCCGGTGTATCCCCCGATGCGATTTCTGAAAGGAGCCTCCTTGGCTCCCAAACATGGTGCATTTGCCCTTTTTGATTGGTGAACACTGCGCTAGGCGTTCTATCAAGCTCGGCCTCATTTGCAGCAGACAAAAACTCTAATACAAGGTCTCTGTTATTGTCATATAATAGCTTTAGAAATCGATTATCTTCATATAAATTCTGAAGCCTTGCGTCTCTGATATCTGTGGGAGCAAGTTCATTGTCATCAAAAGTCATGACATTTATTTCATCGGCTCTAATGAAGGAGTCAAAGTGCAACACAAAATAACGGCTGGATTGGCTGGAGGATCTTCCTACAACTATTCCTTGGGAGTGTTCACTTTCAGCCATGCAGTAGACATGCTGACCGACATAAAAACCGCTAATAATTGTATCGTGAATAGACATAAAAAATTAATAGTGATGTTGTTTTATTATGTCAATAATTTTATTTGAACTGTACAATTTTCTTTATGCCGCTTCTGCGTTGTTTAACAAGCCTTCTATTTCGGCACTTACATCATCAATCGATGCCATACCGTTTATATCACGGATAAGGCCTTTGGCGTTGTAGTATGGCAATAATGGAGACGTTTGGTCGTTATAGACGGTCAAGCGGTGGCGGACAGTTTCCTCATTATCGTCGCTGCGTGCTTCGCCTGATTCTTCTGCACGTTTGATAATGCGCTGAACCAATTCTTCATCATCGACGTTTAATACGATCACATGATCAATCTCTCGTGCCATGTTTTTCAGCATATCGTCGAGAGCTTCGGCTTGGCCGACAGTACGCGGGAAACCATCGAGAATAAAACCTTTTTCGCATTCCGGTTCAGCAATGCAATTAGCAATAATTTCAATGATAAGATCATCGGAAACAAGCTCACCAGCATCCATAACAGATTTAAGCTTTTTGCCCAGTTCGCTGCCACTTGCGACTTCGCCGCGTAACATATCGCCCGTGGAGAGTTGTTTGATTTTAAACTGTTCTTGGATTCGCTTTGCTTGCGTTCCTTTACCCGCCCCAGGTGGGCCAAACATGATCAAATTCATAAATTATCTCCGTTTTCCTAATTTCGCTTTTTTCATGAGCCCTTCATATTGATGTGCGATGAGGTGCGAATGAATTTGTGCGACTGTATCCAAGGTCACTGTCACAACAATCAAAAGCGATGTCCCACCAAAATAGAATGGCATATTATATTTTGATATCAAAAACTCTGGCAACAAACAGACGAATACAAGATATAATGCTCCGATAACCGAGATCCTTGTCAGGATAAAATCAAGGTGATCTGCGGTGTTTTTACCTGGTCTAATACCAGGAATAAAACCGCCATATTTTTTGAGCATATCTGCGTTTTCTTCTGGATTGAAGACAATCGCAGTATAGAAGAAACAGAAGAATGCAATCAAACCACCATAAAGGAGCATATAAATGGGCTGTCCATGTTGAAGGTATTGCGCCAGTGTGGCCGTAAAGTCACCTCCATCGGCGCCCGAAAAACCAATGATCGTCATTGGAAGCAACAAGAGTGATGAGGCAAAGATTGGAGGAATCACACCTGCGGTGTTGAGCTTTAACGGAATGTGGTTTGTTTCGCCTTGCATCATTTGGCGTCCTACTTGGCGTTTTGGATATTGCACAACGACGCGGCGTTGAGCACGTTCCATAAACACGATCAGCGCGATAACACTAATCACTAAACCTGCTAGCAACAATAATGTCGGGCCGCTGAATGTTCCCTGACGACCAAGTTCTAACGTAGAGGCTAATGCACGCGGTAGCTCGGCTACGATACCCGCAAAGATAATCAGTGAAATACCGTTTCCGATTCCACGGGCTGTGATTTGTTCACCCAGCCACATCAAGAAAACTGTACCGCCAACGATTGTGATGATGGTTTGGATTCTAAAAAACAAGCCAGGGTCAATCACAGCAGATCCTGCTGCACCTTGCATCCCTTCTAAACCAACCGCGAGACCATAAGCCTGAACCGTTGCAAGAAGAACAGTAAGGTAACGAGTATATTGGTTGATGCGCATACGGCCAATTTCGCCCTCTTTTTTCATGGCTTCCAATTTTGGCGACATGGCTGTTGCTAATTGCATGATAATAGAGGCGGAAATATACGGCATAATGTTAAGCGCGAAAATTGTCATCCGCGACAAAGCACCACCAGAGAACATGTTAAAGACATCCAAGAGACCACCGCCCTTTTGGGTGAAAATCTCGTTCCATATGGCGGGATCGATACCTGGCACGGGGATATATGTTCCGAGGCGGTAGACAAGCAAAGCGCCCATCACGAAAAGCAGTCTCTTTTTGAGGTCGCTTGCCTTTGCGAACGCGCCCCAGTTTGCATTTTTTGCGAGCTGTTCTACAGCTGATGCCATGTTATTAAGTCCTATGTTTCAAAATGAAGATTTATTAGTAAAGAAAAGCATCGGCATCGGCAAGTGGCGTTTTCCCCTCTTTAAAGAGAAATTGCGGTTATCCACCTCGTGCGAGGGCCTCGCCCCAGTTATCACACTGCGCATTGACGCGTGCATATTCTTCGGGCGTGTCGATTGCCATTTGACGGCTTCGAAGAATCGGCATGATTGAATTTTCGAATTGTTTAATTCGCGCCAGAATAGGGTCGCCTAATTCAGCTTGCGCATCATCAATATTATCTGACCTTGTAACGATTTTAAGGCGCGATGTTTTAATGATTTCTTTGACCTCTTTACGCAATTTTGGAGCAAATTCGCGGATAAATTTTCGGGTTGTTCTTATGTGTTTTTGTTCGTGTGCAAAAACTTCACGATATTCACATGTACCTTTTTTGAAATTGCTTGCGATGACTACGACTGGTTTGGCCCAAAATAGAACCTCAACATCTTTGAGTTGCACACATGCTTTATTATCTTGGGAACGAATTGAAAACTGACCGCGTGTCTCAATCACCAGCGGGCCACCAGCCAAACCTAGAATAGTGCCGCCCGATGGTGCATTATGAATTTGGTTGATAGTGCGAGCGCTGTAGTTTTTATAATAGCGTGTTTTACTTGTTGCCAGCTTAACTCTTACCTTTGGCTCTTCATCGCTACATAGATTATAACTGCCGCCGCGTGAATGGCGATCACGCTGAGCATTCGCGTCATGTGGGATGATTGCGCACCAAATCGTCAGAATGCATAGATATAAAATTTTTAAATATGTTGGGCGCATAAATATCACTTTAATTTAACTATCATCCACATTATCAGAAAAATGGCTATGCGCAAAAGTTATAGAGATATGACTCACATCTTTGTCTATTAAATTCTCCCATTAAAAAAGCCCGCTTAACTGACGGGCTATTTCAAAATTCGATTTAAAGTACTAGGTGTTTATGACTAGTATTTTTTCTTACGCTCAACCGGTGCGACTTCACGTTTGATGAATGTGATTTTACCGCCAGCTTTTTCAACAGCTTTTTGTGCAGTTTTTGAAGCTTTTGTGATCGTAAGCTCAACTTTTGTTTTTAGCTCGCCTTTGGTTAAAAGCTTAATTCCGTCTTGTTTCTTACTCACTACTCCGGCAGCTACAAGAGCATCTTCATCGATTGCTTTTTTCGCGTCGACTTTTTTCGTATCGATAGCTTCTTGGAGGCGGCCTAATGTAAGCTCAGACAAGTTTGTTGCGAATTTCTTATTGTTGAAACCGCTTTTTGGCATGCGCATGTAAAGTGGCATTTGACCACCTTCGAAGCCGTTAATGGCAACACCAGAACGTGATTTTTGACCTTTTTGACCTGATCCACAAGTTTTACCTTTACCGGATCCGATACCACGACCAACACGAGTACGGTTCTTTGTTGATCCGTCTTTTGGTTTTAGTTCGTTTAATTTTGCCATTGTTCTAATTCCTTAAACTCTGTCTATTTCTAAGCTGCTTCGTCGATGACTTTAACGAGATGGCTTACTTTGTTGATCATACCACGAACAGATGGTGTGTCTTCCAATGTACGTGTACGGTGCATTTTATTAAGACCTAAACCAATCAATGTCGCGCGCTGATATGCTTTGCGGCCGATAGGAGATCCTGTCTGTGTAACAGTTACCGTTTTGCCAGATGGCTTTTTAGCTGTTTTAGGGGCAGCTTTCTTAGCAACAGTTTTTGTCTCAGTTTTTGCAGCTTCTTTTTTAGGAGCGGCTTTTTCGGCTGGAGCTTTTGCTTCAGTCTTTTTAGCTGGTGCCTTTTTTGCAGCTGTCTTTTTTGCTGCAGGTTTTTTAGCAGGAGCCTTTTTTTCGTCTTTTTTATCTTCAGCCATTTTTTATTCCTTCATTTGAAATACGCTTTAAAAGAATTAGTCTTGAGCGTCTTCTGAACCTTCTGCTTCTGGTTTACCTTCACGATTGGAAACGATGTCACCAACCTTTTTATTACGGCGTGATGCAACGTGGCGAGGGCTTTGAATATTTTTCAAACCTTCGAATGTTGCGTTTACCATTGAATATGGATTGTTCGAGCCGATTGCTTTTGCAACGACATCTTGAACACCCACAGCTTCGAACACTGCACGCATCGGACCACCAGCAATAATACCAGTACCCTGAGGTGCGGAACGCATGAATACTTTTCCTGCGCCGTGACGGCCTTTTACGTCATGGTGCAATGTGCGGCCTTCACGAAGAGGCACACGGATCATATTGCGGCGGGCAGCTTCTGTCGCTTTACGGATTGCTTCCGGCACTTCTTTTGCCTTTCCTTTTCCGTAGCCAACGCGGCCCTTACCGTCACCAACAACCATCAATGCAGCAAAACCCATGTTACGACCACCTTTTGTGGTTTTAGCAACGCGGTTAATACCAACCAAGCGCTCCATGAATTCTGGCTCTTCGCGATCTTCGCGGCCTTTATTTCTGTCATTTTTTTGTGGGTGTGCCATTTTTTAATAATCCTTATATGTCCTAGAATTGAAGTCCGCCTTCACGGGCTCCTTCGGCTAATGCTTTTACGCGACCATGATAAATATATCGACCACGATCAAATACTACTTTTTCTACGCCTGCTTTTTTTGCGCGGGCGGCTACTAATTTTCCAACTTCTTGAGCAGCTTCAACATTAGCGCCGCCTTTTTTGAGTTTTTCCTTAACGTCACCTTCAACAGTCGATGCCGCAGCAACAGTTACGCCATTCAAATCGTCGATGATCTGTGCGTAGATTTGTTTACCTGAACGAAAAACCGATAGACGCGGACGAATTTCACGTTTTGCGTTATGCAGAATATTCACACGACGGATCTTATTACGAGTGCGATATGTTCTACGCTGTGCTGGTGTTGTTTTTTGCTTAGCCATTATACTAATCCTTATTTCTTCTTACCTTCTTTGCGGACGACAAATTCGTCTGCGTAGCGGATACCCTTGCCCTTATATGGCTCAGGTGGTTTAAATCCACGAATTTTTGCTGCAACCTGCCCGACCAATTGCTTATCGATACCGGTGATTGTGATCGCTGTCAGCTTTTCGACTTCACACTTCACGCCGTCTGGAATTTCATATTCCACGTCGTGAGAGAACCCAACAGCAAGAACCAATTTCTTACCTTGAAGATTGGCACGGTAACCAACCCCTTTAATCTCAAGCTTCTTTGTGTAGCCTTCGGTTACGCCGACAACAATGTTGTAAACAAGCGTCCGCATTGTTGGCCAGATTTGCTTTGAAAAACGGCTGTTTGATTTTGGCTTCAAAACAACCACTTTGGATGTTTTGCCATCATCATTGGCAACATCCTCAAGCGCAACGATCACTTCGTCGTTTACGTGCAATTCCAATTCGCCCAACTTGCCTTTGGCTTTCAAGTGCTGCCCTTGCAGGTTTAGCTCTACGCCTTCTGGTATCTCAACCGCTTTACTTCCAATTCGTGACATTGTTCACGTTCCTTCTTTACTTGCGTTGCCTTTGTCTGTCTTAGAAGACCTGACAAAGAATTTCACCACCGATGTTTTCTTGGCGAGCTTTGTAATCCGGCATCACACCACGCGGGGTGGAGACAACCAACATTCCAAGACCGTTATAAAAACGCGGCATTGATTTTACATTTGTGTACACACGACGACCTGGCTTGGACACGCGGGACACTTCC
>JBGCEF010000001.1:0-47068 GCA_045106175.1 Bdellovibrionales bacterium | reverse complement strand
AAACATTGTTTTAATCTTCTTTTAAGCTTGTTACAGGAGGCTGGAGAGAGGGACCTCCTGTAACAGCAGTTTGAATATTTAGTTTACTGATTAACAGATTGCTTTTTTGCTGCGCAAGGATTGGCGGCTGCGCATGGGTTTTTAGCGGCGCATGGGTTTGATGCCGCACATGGATTATATGCGCCGCATGCAGCAATAGCAGGGGCTGCTGCTGACATCGCAAGGCCAATACCAACAGAAGCACCTAATAGAGCTTTTTTATTGAGTTTTGTTGTAAAAATTGTGTTCATTGTTTTATCCTTTCTGATAATAAAATTCCGAATGTTTATCGGTATGATCTGACATTCGAACTTGATCAAATAAAGGTTTCAAAGTTTTTTAATTTTTTTAACAAATTAATTTAGCTTTTGTTCTAAAAGTGTTGGTTTTTTTAGAGTGTTGGCGTTTTTTTTATCATTAATTCGCCAGTCATATGTAAGGCCATCAAATGATTTTTTTTGTGCTAAAGAGTTTTTGAGTTTCGGGTTTGCGTATGTTTTTAAATGCTGCGTAATTGTGGATTGTGATCCGCCAAAATCATCTTGATACCAACTATAGATTTTTGAAATTATGATGCGCCCGTCATCTTGAACAATAATGCCGCGAAGAGGATCATTGATGAAACTTATAGCAGCTTGCTGCATTAGTTGTTTTACGTTTTGTGCGGTGTAGGCTTGTTGCGCCAAATTCGGACAGCCAGCAGCGGCACAATTTAAAATGTAATGGATTTCTGGTGTGTCGTTCCAAAGCGGTCTGATGATGCCGTGTTCAATGTCATGTAGGCTTGTTGGGCGACCATTGAGCGTTAACCGTTTATCGTCCCATGGGCCAAGATCCAGCAAGCCGTCTTTGATGTCGCGAATGCTATTAACGGGGTAATTCTCTAAAATAACGTTTACGGTTGTGGCGTTATAGAGGTTTGTCCAATAAGAGAGCTGTGCGTCCTTGGATAGGTTGGATGTTTCTAATGTAGATAATGTTGTGATGTAACTTTTGAGTGTTGAGTGATCTGTATCAGATACGTTTGCATAGTTGACGCGGACAACGCCTTGGTCATCTTTTGCGGTGTAGGTTTTTAGGAAGTTATCCCATTGGGTGTGATCAATATCGGTTTGTTCACCGGTATTGGCTAGCGCTGGATTTATTAATTGGCTATCCGGGATGGCTAATCTTTCAACAGATGCGCAAGCGCCTAATGGGATGAGGATCAAACATAGTAAAATTTTTCTAATCATTTTCGAGTTGTCTTTCTTTTATTACTTTTGCGCGCATGCGGCCTTTGAGTTTTTTTAGAGGTAAATTTTCTTTTTCAGAGGTTTGTTTTTTAAGTGGTTGCCAGCCTTTTTGATCGTGCGTATCGGGTACAGGTTGGCTGATCATTTGATCGCGCTTTGCATTATGGACACACATTGAAAGTGGGCCGTTGGCGGTTGCGACCATGAAAACACACGACTCGCATCGCCCGCGTTCTAATTTTTCGGCGTCCATAAAATTATGAATGAAGAAGCTAATGCGGTGGGGTTTATGACCACGGATAAGTCCACTTTTGAGATTCCATATTTTTTGTATGCCGTATATAAACCCAAGCCATAATAATTTTGGTGAATGGATAGATGCTTTTATGATGCTGGGAAGGACGTTGTCTTCTGTGCTCCAATTTTCTCCGTCTTTTGCGATGGCGGGGAAAAGTGTTTTGAAAAATTCGGGGTGATCGTAAAGAGGTGTTACTGCATTTCCGGCTTTTAAGACAGCTGTGTATTTGTTGCAATCGGGGTGTCCGATCATTGGCAGGTCATAGGGCAGTTTTATGCCTGCGCCTTCTTCGAGAAGGCTCATCACTTTTTGTTGGGTGATTAAATCTTCGTCCCGTGCGCGTAAGACGCCCCGCCCAGTATCGGCTTGCATTTGAAATGAAGCGAGATTGATATGCTCGGCTTGAGAGATGAAGAAATTTACAAGTTTCGGGATGTCTTTTACGTTGTCGTCGAAGATTGTTGTGTTAAATAAAATTCGCATAGGCAAATCTTTGGCGCGTTTAATATAATCTAAACGGATTGTGTTGAGTGCCATCTCGTTTGAAAACCCTTTGCGTTCTTGCGTCATGTCCACGTGAAAGACGACGTCATCCATGCCTGCGGCGCTGAGGGCTTTTAGCATTTTACGGCTGGCTTTGATCCCGTTTGTGAAGAGCGCGCAGCGCATGGGATAGGATTTAATCTCTTTTACGATTTCGATGAGGTCGGGGATTGATCGTAATGTTGGATCACCGCCTGTGATTTGTATGTTGGTATGTGGGCCGTAGTGATCGTAGATATGTTTGATACGTCGTTTGAGTTCGAATAAAGGCACATCTTCAACGGCTTCTGCTAAATCCGAGAGATAGCAGAGCGTGCAATCGAGGTTACATCTTTGCGTGATTTCCAAGGCAATGCAGGCCATTGGGAAATTACGTCCGGCTAGTTGCGCGGGTGAAAAATGCCTCTCTGCTTCCAAGCCTTCACGTAAAGGCTTGGCTTGATCATTGGGTGTTTTGGACCGTGGTCCACCGGGGTAGAGTTTTTGTATCTCTTTTGGTGTTAGATACTCCACATTCATTTACCCAAAGTGTTTCAGGATTTTAACAACACGACGTGTTTTATCGCTGAAGAGGGTGGGTGTGTACCACGCGCCTGCGGCTCTTTTGCTAGCTTCTCCTAATGTTGGGTAAGGTGCGATCATACCCGTAATTGCGCCGATTTTTTGCTTGGAAGAAATAGCAAGCGCCCATAGACCGATTAATTCGCCAGCTTGTGGTCCAACGATTGATGCCCCAAGGATTAAGCCTTTCTTATTGGTCACAACGCGGATTTGCCCTTTGGTTGCGCGTTCAGCAATGGCGCGGTCATTCTCATCGAATTTCCATTCAGCAACGGTGATGAAATCTTTCCCATATTTTTCAATGGCTGCGGCCTCGGTTAAGCCAACTTGCGCCAATTCTGGATCCGTGTATGTGACCCATGGAAGGGCGGTGTAATCGACCTTTGCCCATCTAATGCCAAAGCAAATTTGGCGAATGATGATTCCCGCGTGATAACCTGCGACATGTGTGAATTGAGGGCCCCCACAGACATCGCCAATCGCATATACTTTGGGGTTCGATGTTTTTAATCCTGCGGTTACGGTGATACCAGGACGGTCATGTTTTATGCCAGCCTCATCAAGGCCTAAGCTATCGACATTTGGTTTGCGGCCTGCGGCGACAAGCAAGTGCGAGCCATCAATGGTTTCTTCTTTGCCGTCTTTTTCGATGACAAGAGAGACTTTATCTTTTCCGTCATGTTTTACGGCTTTTACCGATACATTCTCATGCAGGTTAATGCCTTCATTGATGAGTGCTTCGCGGACAATCTCAACATTCTTTTGATCATCACGAGGGAGGATTCCGCCCATGTCAAATACGCTGACTTTGCAGCCAAGTCTGACATGTGCTTGTGCCATTTCAATGCCGATGGGGCCGCCGCCGATGATTAATAGGTGGTCTGGTTTATCGCGCAATTCGAAAATATTTTCATTGGTGAAAACTTTGTCGAATTCTAAACCTTGTATTGGTGGTACAAATGCGCGTGATCCGGTTGAGATAATAAATTTCTTTGCTTTAATGATGTATTCATCCGTTTCAAGTGTATCGGGCGAGATGAATTTTCCAGGCTGCAAGATAACATTAACGCCAAGGCCTCTGAAACGTTCGGGGGAGTCATTTGGCTCGATTGTGGCGATTGTATCTGATACGTGGTCTTTGACAGCGGCGTAATCAATTTCGGGCTCATGCGGTGCGATACCTTTGATATCGTTTTTTCGGTGCATTGCGGCACGTTTTCCTGCGGCAAGGAGTGCTTTTGAAGGCACACATCCTGTATTAAGGCAGTCACCGCCCATTTTATCTTTTTCCAGAAGAACTGTGTCTAGTCCAAGTTGCGCTGCGCCTGCGGCGACTGATAATCCGCCAGAGCCTGCGCCGATGATGCATAAATCTGGGGTGAGTGTTTCTTTTGTCATGGTTTGTGTCCTTTTATTGTCGGTGGTTATTGTTTGTTTAATGACCAGTCATATTTAAAGAAATTGATATCTGTGTTGTCATCAATGTCTGAGAAGTAGGTTTGAAGCCAGCTATTGAGGTCGCCATCATTAAAGTCTTCGTCGAACCAGTCCATGACTTTGGTAACTCTGACGGCGTTACCGTCATCTTTTTTATAGCCTTTGGTTGCGTTCTTAAATGTTAGGCGTGTTTGTTCATCAAGTTGAGTGTTTAGCCTATCTGCTCGGTATGCTTCATTCCTTAGATCTGGACATGATTTTGCGGCACAATTAACGGCGAAGTGGATGCGTGGATCGCCTAATGGGCGGATAATGCCATGCTCGATATCATCCAGAGCATATTCTTTGCCAGCGATAGTCCATTTATGTTTTTTCCATGGGCTTGTGAATGTGCCGCCAAGATTTTTAATGCTTTCGGTTTCGCCTTCGCGTGTGATTAGATCGATTGTTAAAACGTTATATGCGTTGATCCAATATGCGAGTTTTTCGTTTTTTGATCCAAGCGTTTGAGGATTGGTGGCTAAAATTGCGTCACGTACTTTTTGGTGTCGGGGGTCTTTCCCCCAGTCTGTATAATTCACACCATTATAAGTGATGTTTGATTTTGTGACGGTTTTTAGGTGGTCCTTTAACAATCCGTCGAGATCATTCTCATAAGCTTGTGCCGAGCTTGGTAATGTAATCAATGCGATAAGGAGGAGTAATTTTTTCATGATAAAGCTTCCTTTTTCTTTTTGTTCTTAAATTGTGTGTAGAGTGTGGGGATCAGGGCGAATACGCCAAGTAATGCAAATGCAAGCAAGACTTTTGGTGATGCAAGATCACCTAGTGATTCAATGGAGCCTAATTGCTGTCCGAAATATACATAGACGCCGCTTCCCGGGATGATGCCGAAAAATGTGGTGAGTACGAATATGCGTAATGGGACGTTGAATAAAGCAGGAACGACATTGACGGCAACGAATGGGAAGAGCGGTACAAGGCGCATAAAGAGTAAGTATCCGACAGCATTATCTTTCATATTGGCTTCAACCTTTTCGTATAACGGGCCTGCTTTTTCACGAAGGGTGCTGCCTAATGATGTTTTGGCGATTAGAAAAATGATGCTTGCGCCTATCGTTGCTCCGCTGACGACTAATAGTGTTCCTTGAGTAAGGCCAAATAAAAAGCCGCCGAGTAATGTTAATAATGTTGCAATAGGAAGAGAAAGAGCAACGCATGCGGCATATATTCCGACGAATGCGAGGGGCGCTAAGATTGGTCGCGCTTCAATCAAACCTTGAAATTCGTCTTTTTGAGCTTTGATGCTTTCAAGGCTTAAATATTCATGCAAGCCGAATTTATAAGCTGCTGTGATGCAGGCAATTAATATTACCAATGGTGCAAAGCGTAATATATTTTTCATGGGTTGATCTTTCTCTGGTGATATTAATGGATTTACTTGCTGAGAGCTGGGAAATTTTTATCTGCTTTAGATATTAACTCATCGCGGCGCGGCAGCCATTTATTCTGGATAGTTTCATTGATATTTAAATACAATTTACCGTCTTCAATGTGCCAATGGTTTGGATTACCTGCGGCGAGTGAATTATGACCGACTGCGAAGGCACAGTATCCACCATATTGAGGTGCATATTTTTCAGGGTTTGTTTTAAATAGCTCTAAATTTTCAGCAGAAGAGAAATTCCATTTAGCCCCTTTCCATTCAGTGGAGAATTCTTTGTTTCCTTTTACAGGGCGACTTTGTGTAAAATATGCGACGGTATCGTATCCGTTGACTGCTGTGTTACTAAATGTTCCTGTGTAGATATCAGCTTGTGCCGGTGCACCAAATAATACCGTTAAAGCGGCTAATGTTATGAATAAAAACTTTTTCATTTT
Source organism: Bdellovibrionales bacterium (assembly GCA_045106175.1). Lineage (GTDB taxonomy): Bacteria > Pseudomonadota > Alphaproteobacteria > Micavibrionales > Micavibrionaceae > TMED27. The sequence continues at coordinate 41,074 of JBGCEF010000001.1, read as the reverse complement.
ACTGTCCTTTATTTTATTTTTTACATGCTTTGATTTTGCGTATGCAGAAAAAAGCAGTTTTCAACATATCATTCTCGGTGAAGGACCAACTCGTTACATTATTTCTGAAATAAAAGATGAATCTGTTGAAATAAAAGCGGTTGGTGAGGGCTCTGCTTCAGGGCTTTATTCGGAGAATTTGCATCATTTTTTTAATAAATCTGACATCTTGGAGTGGTCTTGGCGCATTGATGATATTCAAAAAAATGCAGATATCGCTGTTAAGGATAAAGAGGACTTTGCGGCGTCTATCCAGCTTGTTTTTGGCAAAAAGACATTGTTTTCTCGTCCAAAAGTTTTGGTTTATGGTTGGGTTGGTAATGATGCAATGTTGGGGCACGTTATCAAGAGCCCGCGGGCATCACGTCATTTTCGTACGCTTATTCTCGATAATGTGTCTTCCCCCCTTTCTAAATGGCAGAGGCATAAGCGTAACATTATAGATGATTATAAAAGCGTATATGGGGAAGCACCAAGTGAGCCACTTAGTGTGATTGGCGTTTTTACTGATAATGATCAAACACGAGAAGATGTTACGAGTTTTTATCGCCTTAATTTTAGGCCATGAATTTTTTGTTATGTTGTTATATTCATTTACTTTTATATGTATATTGAAAGCTTAGTTACTGGTAATATTCCGCTTTAAGTGTCACTGTAATTTTTGAATAATTGAGGAGTTTTTTAATGGATGCTGTCATTCGCTTTTTAAAATCAAAATCTGCGCCGGGTATTCTTTTATGCTGTGCGGCTTTATTGGCGATGGTTTTTGAGAACTCTGCTTTGAGCGGGTTATATGACGGTTTTAAAAATATACCTGTTATCTTTCAAGCTGGTGGGTTTGTCATCGATAAGCCTCTTTTGCTTTGGATTAATGATGGTTTGATGGCGATTTTCTTTTTGCTGATCGGTTTAGAGATCAAGCGGGAGTTGATGGAGGGGCATTTATCCAGCCGCGATCAAGTTATTTTGCCTGCTGTTGCCGCTTTGGGGGGGCTTGTTATGCCCGCGCTTGTATATTCGTATATCAACTGGAGTGATCCTGCGACCTTGCAGGGATGGGCGATTCCTGCGGCGACTGATATTGCTTTTGCTTTAGGGGTGTTGATTTTATTGGGTGATCGTGTGCCTGCTTCGCTTAAGGTTTGTCTTGTTGCGATTGCGATTATTGATGATTTGGCGGCAATTATTATCATTGCTCTGTTCTACACAGCCGAGACGTATATTACGTCTTTGGTGCTTGGAGGTATTGGCCTTTTGATTGCCTTTGTGATGAATAAGCGCGGTGTAACATCGCTAGGGCCATATGTTTTATTAGGGCTTTTTATCTGGGCGTGCGTTTTAAAATCTGGGGTTCATGCCACACTTGCGGGGGTTGCGCTTGGGCTTATTATTCCGCTCAAGGCCGAAAATAGCCAAGGGAAGTCTCCTTTAAAAGAGTTGGAGCACACGTTGCATCCCTTTGTTGCATTTATTGTACTTCCAATTTTTGCGTTTGCTAATGCGGGCGTATCGCTGTCGGGTGTTTCGCTGGATACGTTTTTACAGCCGATTACTTTAGGGATCATGCTTGGTTTGTTTGTTGGTAAACAGGTTGGTGTTGTTGGGCTTACGTTCTTGGCAACACGCCTTAAGATCTGTCGCTTGCCAGAGGGTGTGAATTGGATGCAGTTCTATGGAATGGCGCTTTTGACTGGGATTGGATTTACGATGAGTCTATTTATAGGCACGCTTGCGTTTAGCGATGTCGAATATGCATCGGCTGTGCGTCTGGGTGTGTTAAGCGGATCGCTTTTATCGGGTATTGCCGGCGTTAGCGTGTTAATTTTAAGCGGACGTCGTAAGAGCGCATAAGTTTGCAAACATAAGTGAGCAGACATAAAAAAGCCCAGCTTCTGCCGGGCTTTTCTTACTCAAACTCTGTTATTTTTTAAGCGGCTTGTGCGTAGACAGGGTCTAGGTCAAAGCGGTCTGCATCCATGACTTTTGCCCATGCGGCTACAAAATCTTCAACGAATTTGTCTTTTGAATCATCCTGTGCGTAGACTTCAGCTAGAGCGCGTAGCTCATGGTTGTGGCCGAAGATGAGGTCAACGCGGCTTGCGGTCCATTTCTTTTCCCCGCTTGCGCGATCAACGCCAACGAAGCCTTGTTCGTCTGGGCAAACACATTTCCATTCCGTCGCCATATCCAGCAAGTTTACGAAGAAATCGTTGCTGAGTGTTTCTGGATTATCTGTGAAAACACCGTGTTTAGTGTTGTCGTAGTTTGCACCCAGAACGCGCATGCCGCCGATAAGGACGGTCATTTCCGGTGGTGTTAGGTTTAGAAGATGCGCGCGATCCACCAAAAGCTCTTCCGTTGATACGGTGTAGAGTGTTTTTGCAAAGTTACGGAAGCCATCTGTTTCTGGTTCTAATGTTTCGTAGCTTTCTTCATCGGTATGTTCTTCGGTTGCATCGACGCGGCCAGGGTTAAACGGAACATTGATATTAAAACCGCCATCTTTGGCTGCTTTTTCAATCGCGGCGTTTCCAGCCAGAATAATCAAATCAGCGATCGAAACTTGCTTGTTTGATTGCTGGGCGTTGAAATCATTCTGGATAGCTTCAAGGGCTTTGATTGTGTTTTTTACCTGATCCGTGTCATTCGCTTCCCAGCTGCTTTGTGGGCTTAGACGGATGCGTGCACCGTTTGCACCGCCACGCTTATCGGAATTACGGAAGGATGATGCCGACGACCATGCCGTATAGACGAGGTCAGAGATGCTAATGCCGCTTGCGAGGATTTTATCTTTCAATGCAGCGATATCTTGCGCATCTACCATGTCGTGATTACGCGTAGGGAGTGGGTCTTGCCATATGAGCACCTCTTCGGGGACATCTGCGCCGAGATAGCGTTTATAAGGTCCCATATCGCGGTGTGTTAGCTTGTACCAAGCGCGAGCATAGGCATCTGCGAAATATTCATGATCTTCGTGGAATTTTTTCGAGATTTCCAAATATGCTGGATCTTTGATGAGTGCAATGTCGGTCGTTGCCATCATTGTTGGTACTTTTTTACCTGAGCCATCGACTTCGGGGGCTAGATCTTGTTCGCTTGCGCCAACGGGATACCATTGATTTGCGCCAGCGGGGCTTTTGCCAAGTTCCCATTCATATTTGAAGAGCATGTCAAAATAACCTTTGTCCCATTGGATTGGGTTTGGTGTCCACGCGCCTTCGAGTCCACTTGTGATTGTATCGACGCCTTTACCGCTTTCGTGGTCATTGTGCCAGCCGAATCCTTGGGCTTCGAGTGGGGTTGCGTTTGGTTCTGCGCCAACGCTTGAATCGGGCGCTGCGCCGTGACATTTCCCGAATGTGTGACCGCCGGCAATTAGCGCAACTGTTTCTTCATCATTCATCGCCATGCGACCGAATGAAATACGAATGTCTTTTGCAGATTCGATTGGGTCAGGGTTACCGTTTGGTCCTTCTGGATTTACATAGATCAAACCCATGTGAACAGCGGCTAGTGGCATTTCTAGTGCATCGTGTCCGTTGTCTTCGCGTGTACCTTTATATCGTACTGTGTTGCCTAACCATTCGGCTTCTTCACCCCAATAGATGTCTTCTGCTGGTTCCCAGACATCGTCACGACCACCGGCAAAGCCAAATGTTTTAAAGCCCATGGATTCGTGGGCGATGTTTCCGCAGAGGATGAATAGGTCGGCCCATGAAATTTTGCGGCCATATTTTTGTTTTAAGGGCCATAGGAGGCGTCGCGCCTTGTCGAGGTTGGCGTTGTCAGGCCAGCTGTTTGTTGGGGCAAATCGTTGGAGACCTTGTCCTGCACCGGCGCGTCCGTCGCTTGAGCGGTATGTTCCCGCAACGTGCCATGCCATGCGAATAAAGAACGGTCCGTAATGTCCATAATCGGCGGGCCACCATTCTTGGCTGTTTGTCATGAGATCGGTGAGGTCTTTTTTTAGAGCTTCCAGATCTAATGATTTGAATTCTTCGGCGTAGTTATAAGCGCTGCCCATTGGGTTTGAGAGGTTTGAGTGTTGGCGGAGTACGCTTAAATTAAGCATTTGTGGCCACCAGTCTTTGTTGCGACGTCCGCCGCCCGCTGGTGCTACACCGCCTGCGCCTGTGACCGGGCATCCACCAGTGTTTGGCTGAATTTTTTCTGCTGTCATTTTGCAATCTCCTATAACTTTAATGAACTATGCGTGTAATATTCTTTTTATTGAGGCAAAAAGATAGTCATTAATTTCGATTTATTGTATTGAAAAAATCTATGTAATAATTATTATTAATGTAATATTTTCGATATTAAATTATGATTAGACCCACAATTAGACAGCTTAGTTATCTTATCGCGATTGATGAATATGGATCATTCGTTGCGGCGGCTGATCATTGTGCGGTGACACAAAGTACGTTGAGTTCGGGGATTAAAGAGCTTGAGAGTATTTTGGAGCAAAAAGTCGTTAATCGCGGGCGCAAAGAGACGATACTTACTCCCTTTGGTGTTGAGGTGCTAAAGACGGCAAAGGCTATTATTGATGATGCGGATAAGATTATTACGCGTGCGCAACTTTTGAAGGAACCGTTGAGTGGGCCTTTACGACTTGGTGTTATTCCAACGATTGCGCCTTATATGTTGCCGGATTTATTGCCAAAAATCAGACGGAAGTTTCCAAATTTGGAGCTGCAGATTATTGAAGATATGACAGATAACCTTCTTGAGAGGCTTGATAAGAGGAAGATTGATGTGATATTAATGGCGTTTCCTTACGATACGCCTAATAAGGCGCGCTATAATTTGTTTGAAGAAAAATTCTTTCTTGTCGCTTCGACTAATCAGTCTTTTGATGTTCGCGAAATGAAGGTGGAAGACCTTAATTCTGAAGAGCTTTTATTGCTTGAGGATGGTCACTGCATGCGCCGACATGCTTTAGATGCTTGTAATCTTCAAGATACGAAACACCGTAAGGTTTTTTCCACGACGAGTTTGCCAACGATTATTCAAATGGTTCGTCACGGTTTTGGTATGACGCTTCTTCCCGAGATGGCGTGTAAGACATCTGGCCTAGAGTCAGGTATGCGCATTATTCCTTTTTCGGGATCATCTTCGCCGACACGTCAAATCGGTTTATGTTGGCGTGATAATGATCTTCGGAAAGCGGATTATGAGATGCTTGCGCAATCGATATAGGTATTTGATCTGTTGTTTAAAAATCTCCAGATATTGATGTACTCTTGGCGTTGTGTGCTTTACAAAGTGGCTGAACTGTACTAATTCGTGATGATATGTCAAAGAGAAAAACAACTTATACATCAGTGCCGACGCAATGGGTAGGACCGATTGCGATTACGGGTGATATCGTTAGCGAAGATGTTTCTATTCCCATGGCAACATATGAGACGCCGTTATGGCCATCAACTGACCGTGGGGCTCGTGTTTCGCATCATTGTGGTGGTATTCGGTGCAGTGTCATTGATGAGCGGATGACGCGTTCAATCGCGGTGCGGGCTGATTATGCTGATGTGGTGCATAAGGCGTGGCAGGCGATCAAATTGCGGCAGGACGAAGTTGCCGATATTGTCCAAAGCACAAGTCGGTTTGCGCGATTGCTTGATCTCAATAGGCAAATTGTCGGTAATATTTTATATATCCGTATTGAATGTGCGACGGGGGATGCTTCGGGTCATAACATGGTGACGAAGGCGGCGGATGCGGTTTTGAGCTGGATTTTGGATGAGTATCCACAGCTTAGCTATTCCACAATTTCCGGTAATTACTGCATTGATAAAAAAGTGAGCGCGGTGAATGGAATTTTAGGGCGTGGCAAACATGTGATTGCAGAGATTGATATTCCACGTTCTATTTGTAAAAAGTTGCTTAGGACGACGCCGGAACAGATGGTTCAGCTTAACGTTGAAAAGAATTTAGTGGGTAGTATTTTGGCCGGTAGTTTGCGTTCTGCGAATGCGCATTTTGCTAACATGTTGCTTGCTTTTTATCTTGCAACAGGACAGGATGCGGCCAATATTATTGAAGGATCGCAAGGGATTGTTCATTGCGAAGCGCGCGAAGACAGCCTTTATTTTTCAGTATCCCTACCTAATATTATTGTTGGTAGCGTTGGAAATGGAAAAGCGCATAGTGATATTGAAGATAATTTACGCGCTATTGGTTGTCTTGAGGCAAGAGATGATGGAGATAATGCGAGGCGTCTTGCCGTTTTATGTGCAGCAGGTGTTCTTTGCGGAGAGTTGTCGTTAATGGCCGCGCAGACCAACCCGGGTGAGCTTATGAAGACGCATATTAAGATGGAGCGGGCCAAAACAAAATTGGTAGATCGATAGATGAGTGTAAAAGTTGGTATTGAATATATTAGTTTTTATGTGCCAAGCCAGTATTTGGCGTTGGAGACGCTCGCGCATGAATATGGTACTGATCCCGAAAAGTTTTCACGCGGCATTGAACAAGATAAAATCGCCATTCCTGAACATCATGAAGATATCGTCACGATGGGCGCGGAAGCGGCGGCGCCCATTATCGAAGCGCATGGTAAGGATAATATTGATACGTTGCTTTTTGCGACAGAGACAGGGATTGATCAGTCGAAATCAGCGGGTATTTATGTGCATCGCTTGCTTGGATTGTCTCAGCAGTTTCGCAATGTTGAATTAAAGCAGGCTTGTTACAGTAGTACTGCGGCGTTGCAGATGGCGTGTGGTTATGTTGCGCGTCGTCCGGATCGTAAAGTTTTGATTATTGCTTCGGATATTTCACGTTATGATTTGAATAGTCCGGGAGAGGCTACGCAAGGCGCGGGGGCTGTAGCTATGCTTATTTCAGCGGACCCACGTGTGATGGAGATTGAGCCACTTTCGGGATGTCATAGTGAAGATATTATGGATTTTTGGCGTCCTAATTATCGTAAGACACCGTTTGTTGACGGGAAATATTCCGCGATTAAATATCTGCAATCATTGGCGCATGCATGGGATGATTATCGTAATAATGGTGGGCATGGTTTTAGCGAGTTTACGCAGTTTTGTTATCATTTGCCATTTACGCGGATGGCCGAAAAAGCGCATCGTCATTTATCATCCATTAATAAAGCGCAGATTGATCGTAACTTGATTCATCCTGGCATGGTTTATAATCGTCAGATTGGTAATTGTTATAATGCGTCACTTTACATTAGTTTGATTTCAATGTTGGAGAACTATCAGGGTGATTTGGGCAATAGCAAGATTGGGATTTTTAGTTATGGATCGGGTGCAACGGCGGAGTTTTTTTCTGGTGTTGTGCAGGAGGATTACCAAGAGCAGTTATTTGTAAAACGTCATAGAGAGTTGCTGGATGATCGTCGTGGTTTGGATTATCAAGAGTATTTGAAATTCTGGCATGCGCCTGATCCTCAGGATGGTGATGAGCATATCATTGCGAAAACCAATAAAGCCCAATATCGATTGAGCAAGATTCATAACCATAAGCGATATTATGAGTCTGCGGCTTAAGTGATTTTCATAAACTTATCTGATGGTTTGAATGTGTCATCGTCAGAATATACCAAGAAATAGCCTCCACCGCCAGCGCCGCAGAGTTTGAAGAAGTATTTTTTGGTTTTTAAGCCTGTCATCCAGATTTCTTTGACCTCATCAGTGATCATGTCTGCAAAATGCAAATATTGAAAATGTGATAGATCGATCATGTCGTTTTTGAAGTTTTCTTTATCTTTGTTGATCAAGTTTTCAATGAGTGTATCGACCAGTGATGTGTGTTGATCAATGATCGTTTTGTATTTCTCATCAGCTTCATATTGTTGTAGAAACCCGTAAACAAAAGATCCTGTTTTTCGTGGTGTTAAGCTGTCATAGAGGTAGCATTGTCCGACGGATTTTAGCGGGGGCTGATTAATGATTTCATATTGATTGCGTTCTCTGACCAAAACCGATTTATTGAGCAGGCTGATGAGGCAATCTAATCCGGAGGATGTGCCGTGATAGAAATTTTCCATCAGCGCCATGACGTCTTTGAAATGGTTTAGTTCATCACTGCTGTATGTTTCTTTTCGTTTAAAATCATGAGAATAATGCGCGTAAACGGCAGCGCATAAAGCGCCTGAGCTACCGATGCCATAGCCTCTTGGGATTGTTGAATTGAGGTAGAGGCCTTGGTTGATGTCATGGTTGAATTGTTCTAAATCCATGCTCTCGGATAGGATTTTTGAGCTTTTTAGATAGTTGCACAGGTCATTAAGTTGGAAAGCGCTGTCGAGTGTTTGTAGGTTATCCGTTTTTTCAAAGCTGGCGTGGAAACGATCAAATGGTATTGCAAGGCCGGTTGAGCCGGTGATGAGGGTATATTCTCCAAATAATAGGATTTTCGCTGGAAATATACTGTGAGTGTTAATCATTGATGACTTTTGCGCCTGTACCATTTTCGTCTGTAATTGTTTGCCCGTTTTTGCACAAAGGGGCAAGGTCTGTTTTGATGAAGCTATCAATTTTAGCTGCATGTGTTTGGGGGTAAATAAGGTGGATATTCGGGCCTGCGTCTATTGTGAAATAAAGGGGCTGTTTTGTGTCTTGTCGGAATTGCCTTATTTTATCGAGTGCATCAAGTGTTTGTGGTGCAAGCAAGATTGCGGGCGGGTTTGATGTCATCATCATGGCGTGGAGGGTGAGGGCTTCGTTTTCAATTGTCGCTCCGAACTTTTCCCAGTCGCCTTCGTTCATAGCTTTGAGGATAGTGTTTAAATTGTCGTTTGCTTGTTGTATACGGCTTTCTTTGAAGGGATGTGCATGCATTAATGCGTGACCGGCTGAGCTTGAAACGGATTTTTGTGCTGTATCGATTAGCAGGATGGTATCATTGACGGTGTTAAAATTTTTGTGGGTGTCATTGTAAGTAATGGCATGCTCATCCGAGCTGTTATGAATATTGTGAGTCAGCCCCCATAAGGTGTATGGCCCTTCGATACTGCGTGCGGCGCTGCCGGAGCCGAGACGAGCGAGTTGTGATGCGCGCTGGGTTTTGTTGTTTGCGTTTTCTATCTCTGCGATTGCCATTGCGATGCTTGCGAATGCCGACGCGGACGAGGCGATCCCTGCAGAATGGGGGAATGTATTTTTGGTTTTGATGGATAGAGCGCGTGTTTTTAATGTGGGGCAAATATCGAGAATGCTGGTTAGGTATTTTTCGATGCGGTCTTTAAAGTCCGGGTTTTCTTTATTTTCGAATTGATAGCTATTCAGGCTGAAATTATCGCTTTCATGATAATCGATACGACACGATGTGACACAGTTTTTGAGTGTCATGCTAATTGATGGGTTGATGGGGTGTTGGTGCCCTTTTTTGCCCCAATATTTGACAAAGGCAATGTTTGAGGGGGCTTCGACAGTGATGTGTTTTGTTTTAGGCATTATTATTCAAAATCAAATCTTCATATTTCAAGATTGTGTTATAGCCGCGCTTTTTAAAGTAAGCAAAAGTTTCTTCATCGCCTTGTGTGGATGTTGCCAGAATAAAGTCACCGCCCCATGCACCTAGTGATTTGATTGTGCCTTGGAAATCGCTGAAGTGTTTTTCTTTGACGGTTGGGCGTTTGATTTGTTTTGAAATGAGGTTTTCGTGGGCTTTGATTGCGTCTTCGAATTCGTCTAGATGTTCCGCTTTTTGAATGGATGACACGATTTTATTCAGCGAGTCTAATATCTCTGCAGATGGTTTTTCTTGTGATTTATATTGGTTGATAGAGTCGCGTGAATTTTGTTTTTTATTGAGGTAGATGAAGTAAAGTTGATTGGCAAAGCGCGGGTTGAAATTGGTATGGCTCCATAAAGGATCGCCTTGTTTTTGATATAAAATCGGCCCATCCGCATGAGCGCAGGCGATGTCATATCCAGAGCCGCCAAGTGTAGCATTCAATAGAGTGAAGGGGCAGATATTGGCCCATTGGGATATGGTATGGATAAGCGTTGAACTGCTTCCCAAGCCCCAATCTTTGTTAAAGTCCAAATATGTTGTGATATTTAGATCATTAGGTTGTGTTAAGAAATCGGGGTTTTGTATACGTGCTTGTTGTAATATTTTTTGTAAGATATTTGGAGATTGTTTACTGGTTTGATTGATTTCGAAAGTTTCTAAATCAAATATGGCATCAATCCAGCATGTTTTATCCATGTTGAATGCTTGCCAGTGTAATTGATTGTTGTTTGTTGTTTGTGTTTGTACGCTTAATGTTTGCCCAAGCTTCGTGGGTAGGGCGATTGCGGGGGCGCCATCCAAAACACAATATTCTGATGTTAGTAATAATTTTCCATGCGCGTAGAAGTTTTGCGATGTCATGGTGTTTCTATGTTTCTTTTGGTGTTGGTTTTATGAAGGCTTCAGCCATCAAAAAGCATTCCTGCATTTCATTGAGATAAGTTTGTAATTGCTCATACTCACCCATGGCATTTTTTAAGAGCGCGCTTGCCATGCCGATAATGGCGTTCATATTTAGCGACTGCCTTAATGTGTGTCCTGTTATGATGTCCTTGATCCCGCCTGATATGATGATTTCAATGTTTGACGGGTTTGCGCACACGATTTCATTTAAATATTGAACCATTTCTTGCGCGGTGTGGCCGATATAGCCGAATGTTTCTGATTGCGATGGAATATGGCCTGACTGCGGGTCTCTGCGACGATTTTCAAGGATTGAGAAATTTGTACCGCCATAGGCCGCAAGTTCAATAGCCGCGATGGGTAAATCCATTAGGGCTTTTAAGCTTTGTGGGCCGATGCCTTGGCCGACTTCTTTCACAATAATGTGCGTGTTGAGGGTTTCGCAGAGAGTTTCGATTGTTTGGATCGGTGGTTTTTTGAAGCGATCGCCTTCTTCTTGTGCCCATTCTTGTAAAGGGTTTACATGAATAACAAGACCATCGGCATTTAGTTTTTCAATCAGGTCTGTGATTTTGTTTTGTTGGTTGTTATCGATTAGCTCTTCAAGTTGTGCAATTCCGAAATTCGTGAAGAGGGGTGCGTCTTTCATCAGGTGTTTGACATTAAAATCTTCTAGGCGATCATTGCTTTCTAAGAGGGGGCGGCATGAACCTAGGCCCATTCCTAAGTTAAATTCGCCGCATGCTTTGGCTAAATTTTCGTTGATGGTTTTTGCTTTTTCTGTTCCGCCAGTCATGGAAGATACCCATAGGGGCATGCCAAAAGAATAGTCTAAAAAGGTATATTTTTTTTGATCTACGTTTGTTGGATGTGGGGATAGCATGGGTTCATAGGCGCAGTGATGCAGATTAAATTGTTTGTCGGGTATGGATGAGACGCTCATCTCAATGTGGTCTCTTTTTCTTTTGTCGCTCATGTGTGTCATCCTATGTCGCGTTTTACGTACATACAAGTTGAATATCAGACACCTATTTAGCATTTTTCGTTCTTAAAAACAGTGCTGCAGGGTGAGTGAGCTGCATACGGTTGCATTTCTTTTTACGGATTCAATTATGATTTGATATGAATGCTTTTGTATTTTGTCTCTTTCATATAATTTCTTTATAATAAGATTAGGGAGTTTTATGACTGTTTCAATTATTGATGACTATGCGGAACAAAAGTTGTTTGCTTACATTGTTGAGCAAGAAGCTTCTCAAGATGAGAAAATCATTAAGTCTTTATCCTTCCTTCATTGTCGGTTTTTCCAAGTTAATCTTAAGTTGAGGCTTGGTGAGATTGCGGATTGCTTAGGGGATATATTTAAACATGATGATGCCACGGTTTATGTTTGTGAAGATGGTGATTTGATTATTCAATTTATGCGTACACCATCGCAATTAAATATTATTTCCGACATTAGTTCCGTTATTTTAGAGCGTTATCAAAAAGATATTTCAAAATATATGCCTGTTGAAGACTTCTTTGAGAGTTATGATATGGTCAATACGCATAAGAAATTGCGTTTGCTTTGTATCAAAAAGCAGGGGTTGGAAACCAAATCATCCAGAGAATTGATTAAGCATTTTAATAATGAAATTTTGATCAATACGATCTCCAATATTACCCGATTGATTAGCATGCAGCGCTCTTTTAGAAGTAAACCGCATATTTTGATTGTAGAAGACCAGGCATTTTCGCAAAAACTGCTTTTGAATACCCTTAAAGGCTATACGTGCCATGTTGCTGAAACTGTTGGGGAGGCGTTTTTGCAGTATATGGAGCATTGTCCAGATATTGTATTGTTGGATTTGGAGTTGCCGGGCCCTAGGGGGCACGAATTTTCTAAGCTTTTGTCAAAAATTGATCCTGACTCTTATGTGGTTATGATTAGTGCAAATTGCAATCAAGATGACGTGAAAAAGGCGCAAGAGAATATGGTGAAAAATTATATTGTTAAGCCGTATACCAAGAAAAATATTAGTGACGCTTTGCGCGCATACAGTAAAAGTAAAAAGAGACGGTTATAATGCGAAATGATTGTGTGGATTTAACTAACCTTAGGGATATTACTGATGGTGATGCGGCGATAGAGGCTGATTTATTTCAGGAGTTTATTCAGTCTTCATTGCGTTTGATTGATGCTTTGAAGAATAGTCAAGACGAGGGCAGTCATGATGCTTGGTATGATACTGCACATTCTTTGAAGGGTATTGCGATCAATTTAGGTGCAATTCGTCTATCAGATTTGGCAGCGGATGCTGAAAATTCGCGTGATCAAACAGAGGGGTATAAGGCCGGTTTGCTTCAGTCTATTTCAGCAGAACATGAGAAAGTGTTGAATTTTTTACAGTCACAGTTGTGAGCATTCTTAGCTTTGTATCATTTCGATGGTTTGTGTTGGGAATGGGATTGTGAAGCCATCTTTGTCTAAAGCTTCTTTGAGTTGTTTCGTGAGATCCCAAGTCACAGCCCAGTAATCGTTGTTTTCCACCCAGAAACGCGCAGTGATATTGACGGATGAGTCTGCGAGCGTACTTACAAAGTATGTTGGTTCTTTGCCTTTTGTTGTTACAAGGCGTTTGTCTTTTTTGACGATTGTTTCGATTGTTTTCATTGCTTTACCTATATCGTCGTTATAGCTGATGCCGTTTACCAGATCGATGCGACGTTGACGATTGCGAGAAAAATTGAAAATTGCCGTGTTCCAGAGTTGATTATTTGGCGTAAAGATATGCACATTATCTGTTGTGGCTAATTCTGTTACGAAGAGGCTAAGCGTTTTTACTGTTCCTTTGACGTCGGACGTTTCTATGTAATCACCAACACTAAATGGTCTTAAGATTAATAACATCACGCCCGCAGCGACGTTCGATAATGTGCCTTGTAAAGCCAAGCCGATTGCCAGGCCAGCAGCGCCTAAAACTGCTAGCAAGCTTGCGGTTTGCACGCCTAATTGTCCCAGAACGGCTACGAAAGAGATTGCTAAAATACCGTATTTTGTAAGGCCGCCTAGAAATGTTTTTAGTGTGTCGTCTAGTTTTTTTAAGTTTTTGATACGGTTGGCAAGCCATTTACCAATGGTCCATCCGGCTAATAAAATTGCAAATGCTATTAATACATTCATACCCCAAAATGTGAGTAAACTTACGATATCAGCATTTTCAATAGACTCCGGGGATGTCATGGCGTTATTTCCTTGTTTTTAAATTATCCGCACGACTTTAATCGTGTTGTTGATGTTGAGCAATCTCTTAAATATGCGTTTATGGCATTTTATTGCGCTCAATAAGGTTTATATTAGGAATCTTATAGATTGGAATACAGCGATGGATTTTTTAATTATTTATTTTATAACGCTTATTGCGTTTCTTGCGATTGATCTTGTTTGGCTTAGTTTAGTTGCTAAACGTTTTTATTTTTCTCAGCTTCGTCATCTCATGTTAGAGCAGGTTAATTTGAAATTAGCGGCTTTTTTCTATTTGTTTTACATCATTGGTATCGTTGTTTTTGCTGTTCAGCCTGCATTGAATAGTGGGCGTATTATTGACGCTGCGATTTATGGGGGGCTGTTTGGTTTTTTAGCTTATGGAACTTATAATGTTACGAATATGGCAACATTAGAAAAATGGCCGTTTAAAATGAGTGTTGTTGATATGATTTGGGGAACGTTTTTAACGATTTTTGTCGCGGTTATTGGGACGGTAACTGCGCAGATAATTTTATAAGCGTTAGTGATACATTGTGTATATTAAAGGTATCCAGATAAAGGATGTTGTGAGTATTCCTTTTACAAATTGATAAGCGATCCAGTACCAAAAAAATTTCTTTTTATTATTTTTCAGAATATTAATGCCGTTTTGAATTTTGGTTAGTGCCACTGTCATGTTTTTATCATTTGGGTCGTTTTTGTAATGATTTAAATGTATATCATGCTTTTACATTCTTAGGGGTTTTTACGCAATCAATATGTTGTTTATGCCCGCAGGATAAGGAGTTGAGACCTTTGCTTTTTTTTGTAATTCAGTGCGGATCATATATTTAGTAACGATCTAATGACTGCGGATATTTGTGAAAGCAGTTGTAAAAGGTTAAACCTATTATTGTGTTTTATATCCTGTGTTGTCGCGACAAGATGGGCAGACGATTTGTCGTAAGCTTCAGGCTGGTGGGGCGAAAGCTTGTTATTTAATGACAATGTAAGGTTAGATCTATAATTTTACCGTCACGGTCTGTGCGACATCAGCGGCGATTTTTCTTGCGCTATCTGTACTCTCATTTCGTGCGAGGGCAACACCCATGCGGCGTGAACCGTTAACTTCGGGTTTTCCAAAGAGACGTAGGTCAGTGTTTGGTTGATTTAAAGCGTTGTCAATCGTGTCGAATTGAACGTTTTGAGAGGTTCCATTGACCAGTATGACCGCAGAGGCAGAGGGGCCGTGGAAATGGATGTTTGGAATTGGGAGGCCAAGGAAAGCACGTGCATGAAGCGCAAATTCAGATAGATCTTGGGAGATCATTGTGACCATGCCAGTATCATGCGGGCGCGGTGAAACTTCGCTAAAGTAGATATCATCACCTTTTATGAATAACTCGACCCCAAAGAGGCCATATCCTCCCAGTGCGCCAGTTATTTTTTCAGCGACATCAATGGATTTTTTAAGGGCGGTTTCGGACATCGCCTGGGGTTGCCAGCTTTCTTGGTAGTCACCATTTTCTTGGCGGTGGCCGATAGGTTCGCATGTGCTTGTTTTTGTGTTCTGGCCGTCTTTATGACGGATGGTGAGAAGGGTGATTTCGTAGTCAAATTCTATGAATCCTTCTACGATGACACGGCCTTTTCCTGCGCGGCCACCTTCTTGAGCGTAATCCCATGCGGATTGAATGTCGTTTTCGGTTTTAATGACACTTTGGCCTTTTCCGGATGAACTCATGATGGGTTTAATCACGCAAGGCATACCAATATTTTCAATCGCGGATCTAAGGTCGTCTAGCGAGTCACAAAAGGCATATGGGGATGTTGGTATTGATAAATCTTCTGCGGCAAGACGTCTGATGCCTTCGCGGTTCATGGTTAGATGCGCAGCACGTGCAGAGGGGACAACGTTGTAGCCTTCTTCCTCCAGTTCTAGCAGGACATCTGTGGCTATGGCTTCGACTTCGGGGACGATAAAATCTGGTTTTTCTTGTTTGATGATTGCGCGTAATGCGTCGCGGTCCAGCATTGAGACAACATGGTTACGGTCGGCGACTTGCATGGCGGGTGCATTTTCGTAGGCGTCTAGGGCAATAACTTCTATGCCGAGGCGTTGGAGTTCGATTGCAACTTCTTTTCCTAATTCACCGGAGCCGCAGAGGAGGGCTTTTTTTGCAGATGAAGAAAATGGTGTGCCGATAGTTGTCATGGTTTTATCCTTCTATGTTTTTTAGAACAGAATTAATTGCGATGTCGATGTCTTTGAAACGGGTGCGGTGGTTGACGATTGCCGCGCGGATGGCGGTGCGACCTTCGATTTTAGTCGTTGAGAACACGGCGTCCCCGTTGAGTTGTAGTTGTTGTACGATTTCAGCATTGCGATCATCGGGGCCTTTGACAAAGAATGTGCAGACATTGGAGATAACCGGAGCGGCGAGTTCTAATGCGTCTGACGCATTGATTAAATCTGCCATATAGGATGCGTGTTGGCAGTTTTCTGTGATCACTTTTGAGAACGCATCAAGGCCATGCTCTTGCAGGCTGCTCCAGATTTTTAGGGCGCGGAAGCTACGAGATAGATCGGTGCCGAAATCACAAAACCATTGATCACCACCGCCTAGGCCTTTAGCTTGTTCGGCAAGGTAGGCGGGACGCATAGCGAAACTGTTATAATGCAAATCAGAATCTTTGATCAGTACAGCGCCGCAATCATATTGAACAGACATCCATTTATGGAAGTCGAAAGCGATTGAGTCAGCGCGTTCTATACCGTTTGTTAGATTTGACCATGGCGCATCGGCGATGTGTGCCCATGCGCCGAACGCCCCGTCGATGTGCAGCCAGGTCTTGTATTGTTCACACAGATCGGCGAGGGCGTTTAGATCATCAAATGCGCCTGTGTTAACTGATCCTGCTGTGCCGACTATGGCGAGTGGGATGATATCGTTTGATTGGTCTTTGGTAATTTCAGCTTTTAGGCTTTCGATATTAATACTGCCAGAGGGGCCATTTGTTTTAATTTTGCGTAACGCATCTGATCCATGACCCATAATTTGAAGGGCTTTTTCAACGCATGCATGTGTGCCTTCTGCGCAGTAGACAGCAATTTTAGGTGTATCGGTAATACCTGTTTTGCGGATGTTTATCCCTAAAGCTTTGTTGCGTGCAGTGACGAGGGCAATGATTGTGGCCTGAGATGTTCCGACAGTTAATAGGCCGCTTGATGTTTTTGGGAAGTCAAAAATATCCTTACACCAATTTAATACGCATCGTTCCGTATATATTGCGGCGTGGTCACGTCCTCCGCAGTTGCTATTCATTGTAGCGGCAACCATTTCGCCAAGAAGAGCGCTCGGCATTCCTGTTCCATGGACCCAACCGAAAAAGCGAGGATGCGTGTTTCCAGTTGCGTGCGGCATGATATCAGCGAGCATTGATTTGATAATATCTTTGCGTGGTTTGGGTGATGTATTTAGTTTTGGATTCAGTGCGGCATGTTTGTCGTTGGGGATGGGTTGCCATGGTTTGTCTTTGGCGTTTTGGAGATGGTCGATACAGGCATCCAATACTTTATGTGCATCTTTACGAAAATCATTCCAATCATTTGGATCTAAATTTGTTTCGTTTAAGGGGGCTTTGGTGGGCGCTGGTTTTTGCTCTGATTGTGTCAAGAGTTTGCCTTTATGTTTGGATGCGGTATCACGTTAGAGTTTTAAGTGCATGTCTTCAAGTTCTTTGACCTGATCGCGCAGGGAAGCGGCCTTTTCAAAATCTAGGTTTTCTGCGGCTTTTAGCATTTTATCTTTAATCTCTTTGATGTGTTTCGTTAACTTATTCGGGTTTTCTAAAATTTCTTGGTCGACATCGTTTAGAGCGGTTGCCGTTTGTTCGACCTCTTTATTCCAGACAATATCGCTGAGGTTCTTTTTCACCGTTGCGGGGGTGATACCGTGTTCTTTGTTATACTCCATTTGTTTTTCACGGCGGCGTTTGGTTTCGTCTATTGCGTATTGCATGCTTCCGGTGATGGAGTCAGCGTAGAGAATGGCTTTGCCGTCAACATTACGGGCGGCGCGTCCTATGGTTTGGACAAGCGATGTTTTGGAGCGTAAGAAGCCTTCCTTGTCGGCGTCTAAAATCATGACGCGCATACATTCAGGGATGTCTAAACCTTCACGTAGGAGGTTGATACCGACCAGCACATCAAAGATACCTTTTCGCATATCTTGAATGATCTCGATGCGCTCTAATGTATCGACATCGGAGTGGATGTAACGCACACGGATATGGTGTTCACTAAGATATTCAGTGAGGGCTTCGGCCATTTTCTTTGTGAGTGTTGTAACAAGGAGGCGGCCGCCTTGTGCGATGACTTCCTTAGCTTCAAACATCAGATCATCGACTTGATTTTCAGTTGGGCGGATTTCGACTGGTGGATCAACAAGGCCTGTTGGGCGAACGACTTGTTCGACAAATGTGCCGCCGGTTTGGTTTAATTCCCAATCTGCGGGGGTGGCGGAGACGAACACGGATTGGCCGCGTAGCGCGTTCCATTCTTCGAATTTTAGCGGGCGGTTGTCGCGTGCCGCGGGCAGGCGGAAACCGTATTCAACAAGCGTGTTTTTGCGGGCGCGGTCGCCTGTAAACATTGAACCGATTTGCGAGGCCATAATGTGGCTTTCATCAAGGAACATGAGGGCGTCTTTTGGCATATATTCTACTAAGGTTGGTGGCGGTGCGCCGACTGGACGGCCTGTAAGGTAGCGGGAATAGTTTTCGATGCCTTTACAGCTTCCCGTCTCAGATAGCATTTCGATATCAAATTGTGTGCGTTGATCGATGCGCTGAGCTTCAAGGAGTTTGTTTTTACCTTCGAATTCTTCGATGCTATCTTTCAGGTCGATTTTGATTTGTTCGACGGCTTGTTTGATTGTTGGGCCAGGTGTGATGTAGTGCGAGTTTGCGTAGACGCGGATTTTTTCTAGGTCTTCGTATTTTTTGCCAGTGAGGGGGTCAAATTCAGCGATTGTTTCGATCTCATCGCCGAACATATCGAAACGCCATGCGCGGTCTTCGAAGTGGGCGGGGAAGAGTTCGATTGTGTCGCCACGTACCCGAAAGGAGCCGCGTTCGAAGCTGATATCATTACGCTTATATTGGAGTTCTATGAGTTGTGTGATGAGTTGGTTGCGTTCGACGATGTCACCGACATTTACATCAAATGTCATGGCGGCGTAGGCTTCTTTTGAGCCGATCCCATAGATGCAAGATACGGATGCGACGATGATGACGTCTTTGCGTTCAAAAAGCGCACGCGTTGCGGCGTGGCGCATGCGGTCGATTTGTTCATTGATGGAGGAATCTTTTTCGATGAATGTGTCGGAGCGTGGCACGTAGGCCTCGGGCTGGTAATAGTCGTAGTAGGAGACGAAATATTCTACAGCGTTATTAGGAAAAAAGGATTTAAATTCGGAATAAAGTTGGGCGGCGAGCGTTTTATTGGGCGCCATAATAAGCGCGGGTCGCTGAGTTTCTTTGATAACATGTGCCATTGTGAAGGTTTTTCCTGAACCCGTTACGCCCAGTAAAACTTGATCTGTTAGCCCTTCATTTATGCCTTTTACCAGCTCTTTGATGGCGGTTGGTTGGTCGCCGGAGGGGGTGAATTCAGTGTTCAGTTCAAATGGGCGTGATTCATCGGCTGTGTTTTCTGAGGCTGCTTGTGATAATTCGACGACGCCGCGCATATAATCATTTCATTTTAAAAAACTAACGTTTCTGCAAATTGTCGTTTTTTAAAAATGCTCCTTAAAGTATCTCTATATATTGTCGTCTCATTTTTAAAAAGCCGAACAATTTTCGATGTGCGCAATGAACATTCATTTGCCCTTAGGCATATATATCGAAATTTTTGTTGAGAATTCTAGTCTAAACATTATTTGTAATGCCCATATTGTATATTCCATGTGGTTTGACCGCCGTTTTTTTGATCATTATGCGCGCATGCTTGTTGTAATTGCGTAAACGATAATCGCTTGTAGTTTTGTGTTGGGGTTGAGGCGCCAATGGCTTTTAAGGTTTTTAGAAAATTACGTGTTGTTTTGTAATCAATGGTGATGGCTTCTTCTTTGGTGATATCAGGCCATTGGGTATGGTTTTTAAATCCATAGGGGAGTGATAAGCCACTTAATGTTGAGCGCCATTGCTTGAAGGAATTTGATGCGGGTACGCTATAAAGGAGTGAGCCGTTAGGATTTAAGTGCTTTGTTAGGCTTTTGATTGATTGTTCTGGTGTTTCAAACCATTGGAAAGCCATATTGCTTATGATGATGTCGTAGGATTTCAGATGATTTGGTTTTTCTCCATCCATAAGGCCCCATTGGATGGCTGTATTTGAGGGACACTGACACTGGGCGGTTTTGAGCATTTTTTCGCTAATATCAGTGATGTGGAAAGTCGCATCAGGATAGTGTTTGATAAGCTTTTGGGTGAGCGTGCCTGTGCCGCACCCTATTTCTAAAATTGATGGATTTTCGATTGTAGGCGCTAGTGAGATGAGTGTATCTGCGGTTTTTATTTGTATCTCATTATTTTGATCATAGTGTTTTGCTCCACCATCAAATGTCTTGATGACCGTTTGTTTCCATTTAGAAGGCATTTGCGGCCTCGCGGATTTTGTTAGCACAAAAAGATGCATGAGAGAGTGGAATATTATGGCCTGCGTTTTTTATAATATGCGTTGTATAACCGTCCCAGTGTTTGTTCATGCGTTGTTTATTTAAGATTGGATCGGTGTCGCCGTAAATCGATAGGATTGGGCATGTGAGTGATTCTAGCTCGTTCGTTGTATCCCAATTTTTGAGCCAGCCTAAGCCTTGTTTGAGTTGGTTTTGGTTGATGGTTTGGTTGGCTGGTAAGTTTGTTGTTTGCCAGAAATCTTGCATTTGTTGTTCGGGTGTTTGTTTTAGGTTTTCAAGCATGCGGTCTAGGGTTTGTGGTTTTGTGAATGGCATGAAATGCGAAAAGCCATTGATTGCGATAAGGGCGTTTATTTGTTTGTATGCGTTTTTAAGTGCAACCATTGTGCCCATAGAATGTGTGACATAGATGGCGTTTGTGAATTCTATGTTAGCTTCTTTTCCTGTGAATCCTAAATTAAGTGTTTTATGTGTGAATTCTGGTAATTCATTTATGACATCTTGCCATATTTCAGGCCCGCTGCCCCAGCCGTGAATATAGGTGATTGTTGTTTTGCTCATTTCACTGTCATGACATATTTTTAAATGACAATCCAAATAAAAACCCCGCTTTTTATGGCGGGGTTTAGATATTGTGTATGTCTATGCGCTTTTAGAAGTCCCAGTCGTCGTCTTCTGTTTGTTCGGCTGTTCCCATTACATAGGATGAGCCGGAGCCAGAGAAGAAGTCATGATTTTCATCCGCATTTGGTGAGAGTGATGCCATGATTGCCGGGTTTGCGTTACAGATTTCCTGCGGGAAGAGAGGGTCTAGCCCTAAATTCATCAATGCTTTGTTAGCATTGTAATGCAGGAATGTTTTGACGTCGTCTGTGAGGTCTAACGGGTCATACAATGTTTCTGTATATTTGATTTCATTGTCGTAAAGATCCATTAGCAAGTTAACGGCGTAATCTTTGAGTTCCATTTGTTCCATTGGCGTGCATTCAGCGAATGCTTTTTGGAACTTATAGCCGACGTAATATCCATGCACGGCTTCGTCTTTGATAATCAAACGGATCAGATCAGCGGTATTTGTTAATTTACCGCGGCTTGACCAGTGCATGGGAAGATAGAAGCCGGAATAGAAGAGGAAACTTTCCAAAAATACGCTGGCGATTTTGCGCTTTAGCGGATTGTCGGCTCTGTATTCTCCTAAAATGAGGTCGGATTTACGTTGTAGATATTCGTTATCTTCACTCCATTGATAGGCGTCATCAACATCACGCATGGAACATAGTGTTGAAAAGATTGACGAATATGAACGCGCATGCACAGCTTCCATGAATGAGATGTTACTAAGCACGGCTTCTTCGTGTGGTGTAACGGCATCTTTCATCAGCATTGGTGCGCCGATAACGTTTTGGATTGTGTCCAATAACGTTAGGCCGGTGAATACGCGAATTGTCAGGCGTTGTTCGTCGCCGGTCAATGTGCCCCATGATTGAACATCATTAGATAGCGGCACTTTTTCCGGTAGCCAGAAGTTTGATGTTAAGCGGTTCCATACTTCCAGATCTTTATCATCGATAATACGGTTCCAGTTAACAGCTTGGATACGGTTTAGTTTAGGTCCGGCGTTGTTTGCAGGACGTGTTGGAACGGGTGTATCCATTTCCATGTTTATTTGTGTTTCTGCACTCATTGTTTTTTCCTCCTTGTGGTTTTTATTTAGACTGCGCAGGACACGCATCCTTCGATTTCTGTCCCTTCCAGTGCCATTTGACGTAAACGAATGTAGTAGATTGTTTTGATACCTTTCTTCCATGCGTAAATTTGGGCCTTGTTGATATCGCGTGTTGTTGCGGTATCGGGGAAGAAGAGGGTACAGGATAGTCCTTGATCGACATGCTGTGTGGCGGCGGCATATGTATCAATAATCTTTTCCGGGCCAACTTCGTATGCGTCTTGGTAGTATTCCTGATTATCATTGTTTAGATATGGTGCAGGATAATAGACGCGACCGATTTTACCTTCTTTACGGATTTCAATTTTTGATGCGATTGGGTGGATCGATGATGTCGAATTGTTGATGTAAGAAATTGATCCTGTTGGTGGCACGGCTTGCAGGTAAGCGTTATAGATGCCGTGCTCCATCACAGATTTCTTTAATTCTTCCCAATCTGCTTTGGTTGGAATATCAACGCCAGCATCTTTGAAGATCTTTTCGACCTTTTTGGTTACTGGCTTCCATGTGCCTTGGGTGTATTTATCGAAATATTCACCGCTGGCATATTTTGACTTATCGAAATCTGCAAAGGTTTCCCCGCGTTCTTTGGCAATCATGTTTGATGCGCGTACGGCGTGATACGTTACCGCGTAGAAATACATGTTTGTGAAATCAACGCCTTCTTCGGAGCCGTAGAAGATTTCTTCTTTGGCAAGGAAGCCGTGGAGGTTCATCTGTCCTAAGCCGATTGCGTGAGAGCGACTGTTTCCTTTTGCGATGGAAGGCACACAATCCAAGTTACTCATATCTGAAACAGCGGTTAGAGAGCGGATTGCGGTTTCAACAGTTTTACCGAAGTCTGATGATTCCATAGCCTTTGCAATATTCATTGAGCCAAGGTTACAAGAGATGTCGGAGCCAACATGTTCATAATCTAGGTTTGCTTTGAATGTACTTGCGTCGCTGACCTGAAGAATTTCTGAACAAAGGTTACTCATTGTAACCTTTCCATGGATTGCGTTG
The DNA here is from genome assembly GCA_045106175.1 of Bdellovibrionales bacterium. Taxonomy (GTDB): domain Bacteria; phylum Pseudomonadota; class Alphaproteobacteria; order Micavibrionales; family Micavibrionaceae; genus TMED27. Next base: position 17,976 of record JBGCEF010000001.1, on the reverse strand, counting down.
GCTTTGTTCACGTTATCTTCGAACATAATGTATGGATAGCCGGATTCGAATTGTATCTCAGCCAATGTTGTGAAGAATTCACGGGCTTTAATCTTGGTTTTGCGAATACGTGGGTTTTCGACCATTTCTTCGTATTTCTCTGTGACTGAGATTTCGGAGAATGGCACGCCATAGACTTTTTCGACATCGTAAGGCGAGAAGAGGTACATCGATTCATTGTTTTTCGCGAGCTCGAAGGTGATATCTGGGATAACGACGCCGAGTGATAATGTTTTGATGCGGATTTTCTCGTCAGCATTTTCACGTTTTGTATCAAGGAAACGCATAATGTCGGGGTGGTGAGCGTTTAGGTAGACCGCGCCTGCGCCTTGACGTGAGCCAAGTTGGTTTGCGTAAGAAAAGGCATCTTCTAAGAGTTTCATCACAGGAATAACGCCTGATGATTGACCTTCTACTTTTTTGATCGGCGCGCCGACTTCGCGGACATTTGATAATAATAGTGCTACGCCACCGCCGCGTTTTGATAGCTGGAGTGCGGAGTTGATGCTGCGCCCGATTGATTCCATATTGTCTTCGATGCGAAGAAGGAAACAAGATACCAATTCACCGCGTTGCTTTTTACCGGCGTTCAGGAATGTTGGTGTTGCTGGTTGAAAACGGCCGGAGATGATTTCTTCGACCAAATGTTTGGCCATGATTTCGTCGCCACGTGCAAGCGTAAGGCCGACCATAACGGCGCGGTCTTCATAGCGTTCCAAATAACGTTTTCCGTCGAATGTTTTCAATGTGTAGGCTGTGTAATATTTATAAGCGCCTAAGAATGTTGGGAAGCGGAAGTGTAGACCATATGCGAAATCGTAAAGGTCGCGAATAAAATTAAATTCATATTGTTCTAATACATTGCTTTCGTAATAGCCCTGCATGACCAAGTGGCCTAGTTTTTCTTCTAAGTTGTGGAAGAAAACGGTGTTTTGGTTAACATGTTGAAGGAAATATTGACGTGCGGCTTTTTTATCCATGTCGAATTGGATTTTGCCTTCTTCGTCATAAATATTCAGCATTGCATTGAGCGCGTGGTAATCGAGTTGAGATTCTTGTTCAGCAACTATCGCTTTTTGTGTTTCGCGCTCCAACACTTCTTTCGTGCTAGATGGTTCTTTTTTCTGTGATAGTTCTAGACCCATATCGGATTCCAAATTTAATGACATTTTTTCTGCTTCCTTACTTGTTACGTCCCTGTTTGTGGTATTGCCTGATTTGGTTTTAGCGTCGCCCATAGTTTTTCTATCCCTTTTTTTACGATTTTTGTGTCTGTCGTTGTTCCACTTAGCTCTATTTTGTAAAGAAAGGGGACACCGCATTTTTTTGAAATTACTTTGCCGGCATGTGCGAACCATTCGCCAAAATTACGATTTCCTGCGCCGATGACGCCACGTAACATTGACCTATTATGTTCACTATTTAAAAACCGGATAACTTGTTTGGGAACAGCCTTACTGCCATCATCATTTGCATATGTTGGACAAATAAGGATGTAAGGCTCATCCACGTGTAATGGTTCATTTTTTGCGGAAAAAGGGATGCGGAGTGCACGCACGTCTAATGATTCTACGAAACGGTGCGTATTACCGGACTTGCTCGAGAAATAGACGATTAGCGGTTTCATGATTCTCACTCTTTCCTATTGAATTAGGCTGGTTCGCCTACTTTTTCAACGAGTGTTGCGATTTTATCTGGTCTAAAGCCGGCCCAATGCTCTTCACCCGCTACGACAACTGGGGCTTGCATATAACCAAGACCGCGAACCAAATTCATGGCTGCATCATCTTCTGTTAGGTCTACATATTGATATGGAATGCCTTTTCTATCCATTTCGCGTGTTGTTGCGGTACATTGAACGCAAGCTGGTTTACTATATACAACTATCATTTTTTTTCCTTCCATATATTAGGTATGCTTTAGAGCGCAAAAAACACACGCAGAAATGAAGAAATTCTGCCTAAAAACATATAATTTGTGTGAGAGGCAATTCGGATGTCGTTGCCCTTCAGATACTATATATAGTGTTATCGGAGGGGGTGAATGTCAATATATAGATGTTGTGAAATGTGGTTTTTTTGATATTGACTCGGTTTTTGTATTTAAAAACAGCGCTTAAGCTCTGTAGAAAAAAATAATTTTTATGATGGCAAAAAAGAAATCCACTGGGTGTTTATACTTTGAGTTGTAAATGATACTAGATCTTGTGTTTTAAGATCTAAAATTATGGTTTTACGACAATGGTTCGAAGTGGTGATTCCTTTTTGGGTTTTCTTTTTATATCAATTTTTGATTTTTGAGTGTTTAGAGCCGGATTGTTGGCTTTGGTCATGAATATAATGTGTTTTTATTGACATATATGAAAAATATATGCTTTAAGCATTGTCATACTAATAAATATCAAAATTTAGATTCGTTATTGTATAAACTTACGTTTGGACTTAACGACACATCATACGAGATTGCTTTTATCTAAATGAGTAATCGAAAAAGAAGGAACTGAGTATTATGAACGCATTTGTTGGCGATTTGACTGGGGCGAGAATTGAAGCTGAAATGGCGGCTGTTGAGCTGGCTGATTTAGAAACGAAGATCAAAGCATCGGAGAATCTTGAAAATATAGCCAATTTGAAGTCGCAATATGCCGCTTCTTATGATGAGTTTGTAAAAGTTGTTAATCCACGCCTTATTCCAAATGATGGCCATTATGCGAATGATCAAGTCACGCAAACGCGTATGTCACCGATTGGTGAGTGGGCAGGTGCGCGTGTTAGTATTGGTAAAGTTGCAGATGAGGCGACGTTAGAAGATGCAAAAGACAATGCGTTAGCTGTTCATGGTGTTCTTTCAAAAATGAGTGTTGATCAACGTGTTGATTTGATGAACGCCTTTAAAGATGTAGCGATGCAGGATGATGCGTTAAACCCGGTTTTATCACTTATGACGACGGTTGGTGTTGGTAAGAGCGCGTCAGCCGCCAAAGGTGAGATGGGTAAAGCTGTTCAATGGTTTGATTTCCTTGCGCAGGATGAACAAAAAGCCGTTATCAAAGATTTTGCCAATAAAGGTGTTAAGGATGCCGGTTTCCATGTGCGTGATGGGAAAGGCAAGGACATTACGAGCTTTGACCAGCTCGGTGGGAAAGTGAATGCGACGGCTTATGAAGCGGCCGACATTAATGTGAATCGTACGAATGATCATGGTGAAGTGCTTGGAAACGGTATTACGTTTAGCCAACCGCCGAAAAATTATCCATTCGCGCTTGGGGTTGGTGATCCACTTCTTGCGATGTTTGCAGGTAACGGGACGATCATGAAAGTGCCTGAAGATATGCAGGACATTATGGATACGTTTGCATTGTATTGGAACCAGCATGTTGCGCAGTATGCTGAAGAGCATCAGGCGGAATTGGGGCTTGATAATGATGATGTTGCGATTTTGAAACGTGAAAAGACGATGCAGGTTGTCACAGGTCGCGGGTATGAAAAGGTTGCCACGAATGCGCGTGTTGTGAGCTCGCTTGAGACAGGCCGTCAGGTTTATAACAATTATGTTGATGCGAAAGGCCCAGATAGCGTTGAAGCGCAGCGTTTTGCGGCGGAGCTCGCGGGTGCGAATGTGATGTATGTTGGTCCTGACTTGTCTGATGCAGAGCTTGATTTGGCCGCAAAACAGTGGCTTTCACGTGTTGTTGATAATATGGGCATGATCTGTACCAAGATTGAAGATGGTATGGTGCATGAAGATATTGCGGAAAAATTCCAAGCCTTGGTTGCTAAGAAGTGGGAAGAGTTTGATGCGTCTACGGTTGGTCAATCGCATGGTGGAGCCGCTCATGGCGTTCATACAGATCCGAATGCGCTTAAGGTTGCAGATGAGTATTTGAAAGAAGCGCGTGAGTTGGGTGCGAATGTTATTGGTGGTGAATTGTCGGAAGATGGTTTGTCGATGACGCCAGCGATGGTGTTCTGGGATGATGACAATATGGGCAAGCATTTGAGCCAGCGTCAGAAAAATATTGAGAATTTTGCGCCGATTTCAAACTTTATGCCTGTGCGTGATGTTGATCAGGCGATTGCTATTACCGAGCTTTCTTCTTGTAACTTAACGTCATCGATTTGGACAAAAGATAGCGAGGCGATTGGGAAATTCATTAAAGAGACAAAACTTGGATCTTATAATGTGTTTAACCCGAAGCATGGATCGGATAACGCACCATATGGTGAGCATGCGGGCCTTTATCATAATGTTAGTTATATTAACCCGAGGAATGCCGGTGAAAAGGTTACGCTTCACATCGAATCTAACGGTGTGACCGGAGGGCATAGTCAAATTGCGGCGCAGCTTGATGTTGATGGTGTTCAGCATGGTGGAAAAGCTATCCATGTTGATGGTGATACATACGAAAAGATGCGTGATGAAGGCGGACAGCTTGCAGTTGTTTATAATGTTAAAGCTTTGGCGGCGTCTGGTGTTGATTTTGCGCGTGATACGCAAATGAGCGCGGATGAGATCAGAGCCTTTGTTGAAGAGCACGAAGACGTAAGCTTGCAAGAACTTGCTCCGAGCTTGCGGGTTGCTTAAAAAGCCTAGCCTTGTTTTTTTAAGATCGTCGCATGATGTGTGATGTGATCCTTGATAAAGCTTTGGATGAAGTAATAGCTGTGGTCGTACCCATCATGGATGCGTAAGGTCAAGGTTTGGTTGACCAATTTGCATGCTGCTTCGAAAAGTTCGGGCTTTAGTTGTTCTTTTAAGAAGTTATCGCTGCCGCCTTGGTCGATTAAGATTTCGGGGGCGTCTGAGCGGTTATTCATTGAGCTCATGAGTGCGCTGGCATCATGTTTTAGCCATTCTTTTTTATTATCGCTGAGATAGCCTTGGAAGGCTTTTTGACCCCATGGAACTTTTGATGGTGCCACGATAGGCGCGAAAGCGGAAATGGATTTGAAGATGTTAGGATATTTTAAGCCTAGTGTTAATGCGCCGTGACCGCCCATTGAATGGCCAGTGATGCCATGCTGATCGGAATTGATATGAAACGTACTGTATATCAAAGGGGTTAGTTCATTGATGATGTAATCTTCCATCTTAAAGTGTTTTGCCCATGGGGCTTGGGTTGCGTTGATGTAAAACCCTGCGCCTTGGCCAAAATCATAGGCTTCATCATCCGCTACATTATCGCCGCGCGGGGATGTGTCTGGGGCAAGGATTGCTAAGCCTGTGTTTGATGCGTGTTCGTATGCGCCTGCTTTTGTTGTGAAATTATCATGTGTGCATGTTAGGCCGGAAAGAAAAGTTAGTAATGGGACATTCTCATTTTGAGCTTGTGGTGGTAGGAAGATTGAGAAGCGCATGTCGCAATCGAGACTTTCGCTTTTGTGTTCATACACACTTAGCGTGCCATCAAAACAGATATGTTTTTCTATTTCTTTCATTTTAATATAGCACCACGCTGCGGATGGATTTGCCTTCGTGCATAAGGTCGAAGGCTTTGTTGATGTCATCTAGGGGCATTGTGTGTGTGATTAATGAATCGATATCGATTTTGCCATCCATGTACCAATCTACAATTTTAGGGACGTCGGTGCGTCCGCGCGCGCCACCGAAAGCAGAGCCGCGCCAAACGCGCCCAGTGACGAGTTGGAATGGACGGGTGGATATTTCTTGGCCTGCGCCTGCGACGCCGATGATTACGCTTTCTCCCCATCCTTTATGACAGCATTCTAAGGCCTGTCGCATGACATCAACATTACCGATGCATTCAAAGGAATAATCAACGCCGCCACTGGTTAAATCGCAGATGGCTTCGACGACGTTGTCGACGTCTTTTGGATTAATGAAATCTGTCATGCCAAATTGTTTTGCTATTTCAACTTTGTCGGCATTTAAATCAATGCCGATAATTTTGGATGCGCCAACCATGCGCGCGCCTTGAATAACGTTTAGGCCGATTCCGCCTAGGCCGAAGACGGCGACTGTTGATCCAGGTTCGACTTTGGCGTCAAAGACTACGGCACCGACGCCTGTTGTAACGCCGCAGCCGATATAACAAATCTTGTCAAAAGGTGCGTCTTTACGCACTTTGGCGACGGCAATTTCCGGGGTTACAGTAAAATGTGAAAATGTGGAGCAACCCATATAGTGTAAAATTGGTGTGCCATTGATGGAAAAGCGGCTTGTTCCGTCTGGCATTAATCCTTGTCCTTGTGTGGAGCGGATTGATTGGCAGAGATTTGTTTTTGGGTTAAGGCAGAAATCGCATTCGCGGCATTCGGGGGTGTAAAGAGGGATGACGTGATCACCAACGGCCACGGATGTTACACCTTCGCCTATTTCACGTACAATTCCTGCGCCTTCATGCCCTAGAATAGCGGGGAAAGCGCCTTCAGGGTCATCGCCTGATAGGGTGAAGGCATCTGTGTGGCAGACACCCGTTGCCATGTTTTCAATTAGCACTTCGCCTGCTTTTGGTCCTTCTAAGTCTACTTCTTCGACAATGAGTGGGGCTCCAGCTTTATAGGCAATAGCGGCGCGTGTTTTCATGTTTCCTTATCCTTTATTTAAGTGATGGGTGTTTCTGGCGAAGGCTTAATATTCATACTTATAGTTCCCTTTTATAACAGCCTGCTGCTTTTGGTGCATGTAAATAGTCATTTTTCTAACTGTTCATTCTATAAAAGCATGAATTTGAGATATCTATCTTCTCTATATTTTTATGCAAAAATCAATAAAAATACAATAATATCAATATACTATCAATTTATATAAAATTTTATCTAAATTTTAACTATCAAACTGCGATAATTAAGTATGTAAACATAAATATGTGTGCCTTCTAAGCAAAATTAAAGGCTTTAGAGGGTCGTTAACTTTTTAAAAGTATAGTTGAGTGTCAAAAAAGAACAGGGGTAAATATGCCAATAGGTGATCTAGGTGTGGGCCATTCGAGCAATAATGATGGTAATAATGATGGAATTTCGGGCGGTAATTCTGGCCTAGGTAGAGATCATGATGCCGATATGGGGATTGGGCATGAGAGTAATAGTGACAGTGACAATGGTGCCTCTGAGAGTGGAGTAGAGGGCGGTAATTCTGGCTTAGGTAGGGATCATGACGCCGATATGGGTGTTGGGCATGCAAGTAATAGTGCAGATGGCACATCAAATAATGGTGGTGGTTACAGCGAGGCGGATGTTGATATAGGGTCTGGTTATGCGGATGACCGAGACACTGACGCCAATGATCGCGGTCTTCCTGGTGAAGCGGATGGTTCTGCGGGTACAGGACGTGGACATACCCAAGCTGAAATTGATTCCAACAGTGAAGTTTCTGTTTTTGATGGTGGCTTTTTGGGGCCTAATGTAGAAAGCGCCATTGCTTTTGCTCAGGATGTAAATACGGTTAATGCACCTGTTGATAATTTGAGTGATTATGATCGTCTTAGTATCCACGATTTGGGTACGCGGGCTTCTTTGACAAATACGCCGACTGAAATACAAGAAAAAGTCGAAAACTTAGTCGATTTAGCAAACTCTATTACGCAGAGTTCAAATATTGCGGTTGATAAGTTAGCTGAACTTGCAGAAACAGGATGGGCAGTATCACAGAGTGTTGTCAGTCAAAGGTCTTTTATAGATTCAACGCCAGATCATATCTCTTTGGATGAGCGTACGGAAGATTATGAGAATATTGCGGGTATCATGAATGTAACAGCAACGCGCTCTGTTGCAGCAATTTCGCAAATGTCTCAGGCTCTGCAAGATGGTAATAATATTGCCGTTGAAGAGAGTCATGACCCGACAGACCCAAGCTTACCAGGTGGTAATACCCTTGGTAATTATATTTCACTTGCGACGGCAATTAATATTTCAAAGGTTGATGTCAATAATCAATTAGCCGTCGTGGAGTTTGACTTAACGCAGGATCTTAATGATCAAGAGCAGCTTAATGACATTGCAAGTAGCGGTAGCATTGATACAGATAGTAGTACGTCAAGACAAATTGCTGCGGCGCTTGATGTGTTAAATGATCACGCTGAGCTTGTAAGTGTCGATGACTACAATGAAGAAGAGTTTGCTATCGATAGAACTTTTGCGAACCTTGATTTTGACCCAGTCGAAATGGGTTTTAATCCTTTAGGTCATACTCAGCCAAGTCCAGAGGTCGCTGCAAAAGCTGCTCAAGTGTATTCAGACGAATTGGTTGGAACAGAGCGTATTGACGACTCACGTGAAATTGAAGAGATGGCTGTTGCGGTGCAAGACCATATTGATAATACAGGTCAAAGCCCTCAGGTTTCTGCGGTATATGGGGCGCATCATGATGGCCTTTTTGATGCTTTAGCTGAAGTGTCTAATCAAACAAATAGAGATCTTTCTGGATTTCACAATACGGATCAAAGTGATGGTCTTAATGGTGGTTTGACGGCGACTGAAGATGGTCATAATGCTCTTGCTGCGACTGATATGTCTGATGATACTGCTGCTAACAATCAAGCGGCGATTGATGCGATCGATATTCAAGGTGTTTCTGAAACGATTTCAACGGGTGTTCAGGGGATTCAATCGACTGAAGCTGCGATTGATGTTTTAGGACGTGAATTGGATGCGCGCGCAGAAGGGCGTAGCCTTGAGGGGCATGAAATTGCTGCGGAGCTTGGTATTTCTTCTGAAGATTATAACGGTTTTATTCAAGCTGGTGGTGCTGATTTTGTTAACGCTTCCGACGAGGCGATTTCACAGACGATTCAATATTTGATTACAGTTAATCAGCTTAATGATGCAGGGTTGGTTTTACAGGTGGCTTCCGATCTTGGTGACAGTGTAGAAAACCCACTTGAAGTTGCGGTTGAGATGATTGTAACAGATGTTATTCGCGGACATTATACTGATATTTTAGGGCGTGACGCAGATCAGGAAGGGCTTGACGCTCATGTGAATAGTGTACTTTCGGGTGAGCAGACAGTTGCGCAAGTGCGTGAGAATATTCGCTATTCTGATGAGGGTATTACAAAAGTTATTCATGATATCTATAGCGACGTTTTGGACCGTGATATCGATGTTGAAGGTGCAGAATTTTGGGCGGCTCAATTACAATCGGGTGATATGACGATTGAAGGCGTGCGTAATGAAATACAGCTTTCTGAAGAGGGTGTTTCGACATTTATTGATCAGGTTTATGAGAATAACTTGGGTCGTGATGCCGATGATGCCGGTAAAGAGTTTTACACTGAACAGGTTAATGAGGGTGAATTACAGCTTTTTGATGTTGTAAGTGATGTTGCAAATTCTCGTGAAGCTAATGAAGTTGCCATTAACGAAATTTATGCAAATGTTTTACAACGAGAAGCCGATGATGCCGGTAAAGAATTTTATTTAGATAAAGTGGAAGCGGGTGAAATTACGCTGGTTGATGTTGTTGATGATATTGCCTCTTCCAGAGAAGGTGTTGAGTTGCAGATTGAAGCGATTTATCAGGATGTATTTGAGCGTCCCGTTGATTTGGAAGGGTTAGAATTTTATGCGGACAAGATTGAGGCTGGCGACATAACAATCGTTGATGTTGCTCAAGATGTTGTTGCGTCAGAAGAAGCGGTTACGAATGTTATCGAAACTGTTTATCAAAACGCGCTGGATCGTTCTGCTGATCAAGAAGGCTTAGACCATTATGTTGAGCAAGTTCAGTCAGGTGAGCAGTCGCTTTCAGATGTTGTTGCTGAAATTGCGCAATCTCAAGAAGCTGTTGATGCAGCAGAAGCACGCCAAGTCGAGGCAACACAAAATGCGATACAAGACGTCTATCAAGATGTGTTAGATCGTGAAGCGGATGCGGATGGATTGGAGTTTTACACCAATAAAGTCTTATCCGGTGAGATTGATGTTGCAGGTGTGCGTGCGGACATAGCAGGATCGCCAGAGGCTCGTGGTGAGGTTATTTATAATCCTGAGACGGGTACAACACGCGATGCTGATAGTCTTGATGGTGTTAGCGTTACTCTTCTTTCGAATGGTAGTGTGCATGAGATTACCAGTCCTAATATTACAACAATAAACGGTGCGCATGGTTCATTGTCCTTTAATAATCAAAATGGTTCGATTGTGTTCCGTGTTGATGATGATGCCCTTAATGGGTTAGCTGAGACTATTGATTATACGACAAGTGATGGTCTTCAGGTTGTTTTAGCGTTTGATGTTTACCAAGCGAAACAAAATGATACGAATGCTGAAGCATCTAATGTTCAAGTTACAGATTTATCAACGGGCAGTGTTTATACCGTTAGCAATTCCGGTCCTGTCTCTGTTGGTATGCAGGGTGAATTGGTTCTTAATATTGAGAGTGTTTTGAGATCAGCGGAAATTGCGATTGAAGCTGACTCTGATACGCAAATTGGATCTGATGATGTACCTGTGCAAGATGTAAATCTAGAAGTTGATTCCGGTAATGTCCTCAATGACAGCGATGGTCAAAGTGTTGGTTCTATTGTTTTGAGTGTGACCAGCCTTAACAATGGCATTGAGCATAATATCGACGGTACGGCTTCTTTTGTGATCGAAGGTGAGTTTGGTGATTTAACAATTAATCCGAATGGTTCTTTCCATTATCTGATAAAGAGTGATGCGGCAGAAGGTGTTGATCGCTTTACGTATCTATACAGAAATACAGACGGCCAAGCGGTTGAAAATATCATTAGTTATGACCTTGCTGATTATGTGACTGATGTGGATCAGGACCAGCCGGTTAATAATGGTAATGGTCCTGTTAGCGATGCTGGCGGTGCTGGTGATGTTAGTGTTTTTGTAAGTGCGACTAATTTATCGAATGGTGATCAATTTGAGATTGACGGCAATGGTTCAACCTACGTTATCGGTAGCTATGGTATTTTAAGTTTCAATGCAAATGGTTCGATTGATTATCGTGTGGATGCCGATGCGCCAGCCGGAACGACGGAACGCTTTAGTTACGTATACAGAAATTACGATGATATAGAGCAAGAAGTTGGCCTTAGCTTTAATGTTGATAATGCTCTCCTTGCCTTGGAGAATGCAACAGAGCAGCCTGATGCGGCGGATGCGCGTGCGATTGAGGTGCGTGGTCAAATCGAAGGTTTGTATCAAGAGATATTAGAGCGTGATGCCGATGCACCAGGATTAACGTTCTATCTTAATAAGGTTCTTAGTGGTGAAATTAATGTTTCTGATGTGAGAAGTGATTTACTTGATTCTGATGAAAGACGAGCTCTAGAAGATGATGTTCCTTATGATCGCGATGGTGATACGGACACCGATACTGATGTCGGAGATGGTGAAGTTTTGATTATTGTGACTAACCTTTCTAGTGGTAGTAGTTTTAATCTTATTCCAACGCACACTACATCTGTTAGTGGTGAGTATGGAGATATTACATTTAAGCCGGGTGTTATTGAATTTCGTGTTGATGCAAATGCAGAGGCAGGTACAATAGAGCAGCTTGCTTATTATTACCGCGGTGCGGATGGTGAGCGGATTGAGCTTACATTAGAGTTTAGTGTCGATCAGGCGCGTGGTCTTGTTGATGGTGATCCGTTAGATGTCAGGGCTGTCAATGCAGCGGATGGTAGTGTTTATCAGCTCAATGGTGCCGGTCCAGTTGTGCCCGGTGAAGCCAATGGCATTTTGGTTCTTAATGTTGATGTTCTTATTAATGCGACTAAAGTGGCTATCGACGCAGATGCAGTGCTTCAAGAAGATATTGCGCGCGAAGTTGAACAAGCTGAGCGTGAGCTTGAGGAGCAGATAGCTATAGAAGTACGTGCAGAAGTTGAGAGTCAGATCGGTGACATATATGTAGACTTGTTAGAACGTGAAGCCGATGCAGATGGTTTGGAATTTTATCTTAATAAAGTTCTGTCTGGTGAGATAGATGTTGCAGGTGTTCGTGAGGATATTATGGGTTCTGCAGAGTATTTAGCGTTGCAAGACAATCAATCTTTTAATGTATTTGTGCAAGCTACCAATTTGTTGACTGGAGAAGTATTTGAACTGAGTGAAGTTAATCCTACGCTTGTAATTGGTAGCTATGGCGTTTTAACATTTAATACAAACGGTACAGTTGATTATCGTGTTGATACGGCTTCACCCGCTGGTACTACAGAACGTTTTACTTATGTTTATAAAAATTACGATAATGCTCTTCAAGAGGTTGATCTTAGTTTCGATGTTGATACTGCTATTGCGGCATTGCTTGACAGATTAAACGACGAAGATGCATTTCGCGATTATGCGGTTGAAGTACGTGGTCAAATTGAAGAGGTGTATATAGAAACACTTGGTCGTGAAGCAGATCAGGAAGGATTAGAGTTTTATATTGGTGAAGTGCTTGCTGGTGATATTGATGTTGCAGGTGTGAGGGCAGATATTGAAGGTTCACCGGAAGGTCAAACAGTTGCCGCTATTAGAGATCTCTATCTTGATGTCCTTGGCCGAGAAGCAGACGCAGAAGGTCTTGCATTTTACGTAGGCAAAGTCATGTCAGGTGAGATAGATGTTTCTGATGTGAGAAGTGATCTTCTTAGTTCTGATGAAAGACAAGCTATCGAAGATGGTTTTTCATCTGATGGATCTGCTGATGGTGATAGCGGGCTATTGGCAGAAGAGGTTATGATCTTTGATGAGAATGTTTTAGACGGTTCTGATGGTGGATTTATTGTTAGTGTCACTAGCCTTTCAGATGGTGTAACGCATCGTGTGAATGGTCCAGCGACCCTTCAGGTGGATGGTGAGTTTGGTTATTTGCGTGTGACTACTGGTGGTTCTATTCAATATACAATCACTTCGAGTGCGCAAGAAGGTGTTGATCAGTTTACGTATCTTTATGCTGATTCTGCCGGTGAGCTTGGGGAGCTTACATTGCAATTTGATGTTGCTGATCATTCTGTTGATGTTTCAGAACAAGATGTTGTTGATGTTACAGAGCAAAATGAGGGCGCTGATGTTTCTGATAGGGATGCTTATATTTCTGAAATTGAAAGTGAGATTGAAGGTATTTATCAGGATGTATTGGAGCGTTCTGCTGATGCAGACGGTTTAGAGTTTTATACCAATAAGGTTTTGTCTGGTGAGATTGATCTTGAGGGTGTGCTTAATGATATTCTTGCTTCGCCTGAGGCACAGAATTTAATTCAGGCGGATGCTGATGTTGATGTGCCTGTTCAGAATCAAGATCAAGACGTTAACATTGAAGAGCAAAATGCGGCTAATGCACGTGAACAGACTGAGGCTGCTATTGAAGCCATTTACCGTGATGTATTAGAGCGTGGAGCTGATGCTGATGGTTTAGAATTTTACACTGATAAAGTTTTGTCAGGTGAGATTAGTGTTAACGATGTGCGTGTCGATATATACGGGTCTTCTGAAGCACAAGATTTGAGGCAAGCTGAAGCAGCGCAAAGAGCAGCACAAGAGGCAGCACAACAAGCCAATCAGCAGGCAGCGGAAAGAGCAGCACAAGAGGCCGCACAACGAGCGGCGCAAGAGGCAGCGCAGAGAGCAGCACAAGAGGCAGCACAACGAGCGGCACAAGAAGCGGCCAGGGAGGCAGCTAGTGACCCTCTTGAAGCTTTATATCAAGAGGTATTCGGGCGTGCGTCTGATGCGCCAGGCAAGGCTTTTTGGCAGTCTCAGATTGATAATGGTATGAGTATTTCTGAAGTGCGAGGACATTTCTTAAGCTCACCTGAATATCTTAATAAAACACCATTAGTGCTTGATCTCGATGGTGATGGTATTGAGTTGAGCCATGTTGAAGATGGTGTGCAATTTGATATTGATAATGATGGTATTGCAGAGCAAACGGCATGGGTCAAAGCGGATGACGGTTTGTTAGCGCTTGATGGGAATAATGACGGTATTATCAACAATCAAAGCGAGCTTTTTGGTGATACCGCAACGCTTAGCGATGGATTTAATAAGCTAGCCGGGCTTGATAGTAATCAAGATGGCCAAATTGACTCAGGCGATGAAGCGTTTGAAGATTTGGTTGTTTGGCAAGACCATAATCAAGATGGTGTTTCAGATTCTGATGAATTGTTGTCATTACAGGATCTTGAGATTGTAAGTATTAATTTGAATGCTGATATGCCAGAAGGGTTATTTATAGAAGGGAATTGGATTTCTCATGTTTCTGACTATGTTAAGGCCGATGGAAGCACCGAAGAGATCTCTGATGTTTGGTTCCAGTATATTGATGAAACGTCTGCAGCTACCGAAGAGTTTATCGTTACAGACAATGAATTACAGTCTGAGACTAAAGATAGTTTTGGTGCGCAGGGCGATGTTGTCGATGTTTCTGATTACTTAACGACAGACAGTGGCGTGCAGGACACGATTGATGCGTTTGTATTTGTCACAGGGGATGACAATTCCAAGACAGATATTATGGCTGAGAATGGTGGTGAATTGCCACAATCACCAGAATTATTGATGATGAATGCACAGCTTGAGGTGTCTCATATTACTACCGATAATCAGGATGTTGTTTAAATGACATTGTAGTGTTTTCTATCCAAATGTGATACTTAATATAAAAGTGAATATACTTTTTAAACGGAGTTAAAGTATGCCCTCAGAAGAACGATTTGTTACTTTTAGCCTGTCGGAAGTTAGCAAAGCATTATCGATTTATTTCATTCAAAAGGATATGCCTTCACTGCCGTCTGGTGATGTGGTGAGTTTTGCGCTTTCTGAAGATACAGACGATGCTGATAAAGTGTTTGTGAAGGTTGAAGATGAAACAGGCAGTGTTTCTGACTTTGATTTTGAGCGTAAATTTTTCGCAGAAGCTCTTGTTTTTTACTGCCAAGGTAGCGGAATTCCTCTTCCTAAAAGTGGCAGCAAGTTTCTTAATATTACAAATGATAAAATTGTCATGAAAATTACATTATCCAATTAGAATTTTCTTTGAGCTTGTTATTTATTTGAGTCTATGAACACGCTCAGTATGACTTTTCCCTTTTTTAAGATTAATTTTTTTTCACCTGATTGCGGGAACATTATTTTGTGTTTTACGCAGAATAGACACAGGCCTTTTATGAATAGGTCTTGTGACATTGGGACATTATAAATTTTATCGCTTTTTGATTGTTGAGTGCTTTTAAGGCTAATGACGACATCTTCAGAATTTTTTTGGCTTTTTGTGACGTTAACAATTTCCCCATCAGGGATTAAACTGTCGCCATGATTTTCTCTTTGTATATTGATAGATTCGAAAACATTTTTGTAATCAAAGAGAATTTGTCTTTTTTCTTTTAGCATTATGTTTAGTTTCCAACAAAATATTTTATAAAAATGGGCTCTATCTGAAATAGAGATAAACATTATAAGTTAAAGTATGTAGCGATGTAATAGGGCAAATTGTTTTTTAAATAGTATCAATTTTGAGTAGACGTGGTGTTTTTGATGCCTTTGATAATTTCGTCCCAACCAGTTTTAAATTTTCCGGTTTTGTAATCTATTAGACCAATCGTACTAAAAGCTTCAACTATGTAGTTTATAAAGCTTTCGGGCATGCCTTCTTCTTTTAAAATGTCATTATACATTTTGGCAAAATTATCATCTCCATCTACGAGGGTGAATAAATATGCTCCTCTGATTTGGGGTGTTTCTTGCATGATTTTAAAAAATGTTTCGAACCATTGGCGTTGTTTTTCCTCGCTGCTAATGAGGGGGGATTGGATGTTTGGAGATCCGGATGGGCATCCCAGTTCTTGAAAAATTATATCTTTATTTTCTGCTGCTTTGATACGAATGTTGAGCCGGCTTTTCACCTCATCGTAACTTACGCCGCCTTTGATAGTGTCATTGCAGTAAAAGTTATATGCAGCGAAATCGCTTTCTTTAATGATTTTATGAATGAAAGCATTTTGTTTATTTTCTATTGATCCATTGTTTAGAGACATTGTTACAGCCATCTTTGGATTTAAAGTATGTGCATAGTCACGAACCGCTATCAGGAAATTGACAATCTCATCTGTTTTTTCTGGATGGTCATCTAAATAATTATCTGGTTCGTTGCCGACCAAAAGGCCCCATGCATCATATTCGCTAGCCATTGGGATAACCCAATCCAGTAGTTTTTTATAGCGTTCAATTACGAATGGATCATCGAGCCGACGGTTGCCGATGATATCGAAGTTTCCTTCTCCTTTCATATATTCCGGTATAACCAGTTCTTCGCTGTCAATGGCGGGAATAAACAGAAGAGGTCGAAGGCCTTTTTCTTTGGCGTTATCTAAAACTTCTTTCAGTTCATGTTTGTTGTATTTGCCATTTTTACTCTCTAACAAGGCCCAGTCTGTGTAGGGGGCGGTCAGGCTTAAGCCGGCTTGAATAGCCTGTTTTAATCCCCGCTTTATTGATTGTTGTGTTGGTTTTGGGTTTTTGATATTAAAGCCAACATGAATGCCCACATGTTGTCCGGGAGGTAAAAGGGGTAGATTATTTGTATCGCTTTTATTTGCGGCATGAGCTGTCGTTACAACACATAGAAAACAAATTAGCGATAGTGTTATAAAATTTTTAATATCAAATGCTCCTTAAGTCTTAACATAGAGCTTAAGGTTATTAAGAGCATCGATGCAATTTTAAATCTATTTTTAAATCACGATAGGTCGTTGATAGTTTTTATTCTGCGGCCTCTAAATTTTGATGATTAGTATTATTATCGTTTCTGATTTGATCTAAAAACTGATCAACGGAGCCTTTGAGGTTTTCTGATAGTTCAGAGACTTCCTTGGCTGCGCCAAGAACTGCATCTGCAGATGCTCCTGTTTCTCCTGCGCTTTTTTCAACTTCAACAATAATTTGTGCAACTTGTTGTACACCTAATGATGCTTCTGAAACACTGCGCACGATTTCTGTGTTTGTAGCATTTTGCTCTTCAACAGCCGCAGATACACCCGTCACGGATCCATCCATTTCAGAAATATTGCTTATAATACGTTCCATTGCCTGAACGGAATCCTGTGTTGCTCCTTGGATTTCGCTGATGCGTGTTTCAATTTCTTCTGTTTTATTGGCGGTTTCGTTGGCGAGTTTTTTAACTTCATCGGCAACAACGGCAAACCCTTTTCCGGCTTCGCCTGCGCGTGCCGCTTCAATGGTTGCGTTGAGTGCTAATAAATTGGTTTGTTCTGCGATATCTTTGATCGATAAAACAACTTCGCCAATGTTTGCGACCAGCATGTTGAGATTACTGACTGTTTTGTTTGCATTTTGTGCGTTACTTGCTGTGTCGTTGGATTTGTTTCTTGTGGTCGTGATTTGTGATGCGATTTCTGTTGAGCTTGCAGACATTTCTTCCATGGCAGATGCAACCGTGCTGACATTTGCGCTGGCTTCTTCTGTGGAGGATGCGACTGTTGAGCTGGATTGGGATGTTTCATCGGCAATGGCTCTCATGCTTTCTGCGGTTGATTGTAATTCAGTAGATGCAGATGCAAGAGAATTAATAAGTCCGCCAACTTGTGAGTCAAAGCTATTAGCAAGATCATGCATCACTTGCTGCTTTTCCTCTTCAGCGCGAATTTTTGCCATTTCAGCATCTTTTTCCATTTGTATTTTTTCAATCAAGCCTTGTTTGAAGACTTCGACTGAGCGTGCCATGCCACCAATTTCGTCTTTACGATCTAAGCCTTGGACTTCGGTTTCAATATTCCCGTTAGAGAGTTCTTCCATAACTTCTTTTGTTGTGCGGATATTATGTAGTAAATCCTGAACGATTATGTACGTTAAATATAAGATAAGCGTTATTAGCACACCTAGAATTAAAGCATACATGTTTCTCTCTGATGTCGCATGAGAAGCACCTTTTGCTGCTATATTTTTAACATCTTGAGCTAGGTGGTCTTCTATTTCTTTTAGAATGTTAATTTTTTTTGTTATGGTTTTGAACCAATATTCA